>JALHOQ010000185.1 GCA_022842925.1 Bdellovibrionales bacterium | reverse complement strand
GTCCTTCACCTGAACAAAAGACGCTTTCACCGTGAGTGGATTCCACTCGTCGCGCCACTGATGAACCAGAAGGGCGGTGGCGCCCTTCTCTACCGCCTGCGGCACGTAATCGTGGGCGTCGAAATTCTCGCCCTTCAAGGCGATAAAGAGCCGACCGGTCAGGTCCGAGCGAGTGTCGGTGCCGACGCGCGAGAATTCTTTTACGCTATCGGATACGATCTGCCCGCCGGTGGCCTGCTGCAACTCTTGAATCGGGCACGTCCAATTACTCATAGCAATTCCAATAAGACCTCTGCGTCAGAAAAATGCAGGCGCTGTTCACCAATGATTTGATAATCTTCGTGGCCTTTTCCGGCCACTAAAATCACATCACCTTCGCGCCCCGTTTGCAAGGCGAGAGACAGTGCTTTTCTCCGGTCTATTTCAACAGTTAGTTCACCTGGCCAACCCGCGGGCACGCCCTTGACGATGTCGTCAATGACGGCCTGGGGATCTTCCGTTCGCGGATTGTCAGACGTCACCACTAAAAAGTCGCTCAAGCCCGCTGCTGCAGCTGCCATCAGCGGCCGTTTGCCGCGATCGCGATCCCCTCCGCAACCGAAAACGGTGATGATTCGGCCCGGGTGTGCCGACTCCCGGCGCACCTGGTGCAGGGCTTGAAGCACTGTAGTCAGTGCGTCATCCGTGTGGGCGTAGTCGACAAAAATATGCAGGCCACGAGAATTGGGAACGCGCTGCAGTCGGCCTGGGGCGCCGCGGAAGCCACTCAAGGCCCGGGCGGCAGTTTCGAGCGAAACTCCTGCCGCTAATCCAGCCGCAACAGCGGCAACGGCATTGTAGACATTGTGCAAACCTGTGCAGGGCAAAAAGATCTCGCCGTCTCCGCGCGGGGTCGCCAAGTGAAAGAGCGTGCCGTTCAGATCCTGGCGCAGAAGACGAAAAGTAAAATCGCAGTCCTTTTGCCCATACCACCATCGGGTTACGCCTTCCCGAGGTCGCACCTTGCGAACCCACGGATCGTCCCCGTTCAGCACCGCCACGTTCACGCCGTCGTGCCGCCCGAGCAGTTCGGTAAACAGCCGCTCCTTAGCGGCGAAATAGTCGTCCATCGTGCCGTGATAATCGAGATGATCGCGAGTGAAATTAGTAAAAATCCCGACCGCGAAAGGCAGTGAATCAGCTCGGTGTTGTTTGAGGGCGTGGGACGAAACTTCGAACGCGGCCGCCTGGGCGCCCAAGGAAACGAATTCCTTCAGCCGCCGGTGGAGTGTGAGGGGATCGGGCGTCGTAAGCGCGCTCGGCCATTTGTGCTGGCCCATATGGTGATCGATTGTTCCGAGCACGCCGGTCGGCCAGCCGAATTCGGTTAGAATTTTTTCGATCATGTAGGTGATCGTAGTTTTGCCATTGGTGCCCGTGACACCGACGCAGAAAAGCTTCTTGGCGGGTTCGCCAAAAAAACGTTGCGCGAGCAGATCCAGCGCTTGGCGCGTGGAGGCCACGCGAACGACGGCGCCTTTGTAATCCTTCGGGATCCCCGCCTCATCTTCGACCACAAGGGCGGAGGCGCCTGCGACCGCGGCCTGCGATAAATACTGATGGCCGTCGCCGCTCGTGCCGCGTAAGGCGACAAAAACCACGCCGGGCTTCACCGCCCGCGAATCTTGCGTGATCTCGTTTACCTCATTATGAGCGGCGTCGCCGAACTTGAGTTGCGGAAAAAGGCTCAGGAGCTGGGCCAGCTTCATGGATTTTCCAGAACCAGGCGCACACTGCGCTTTTTTGAAAAATCGGCGCCCGCCGGGGGAACCGTGCGCACCACCACGCCGTGGCCCCGGATGTCCACCCGGTTCACATTCGGCCGAATGCGGTTCAAGGCTTCTCGCAAGGTCAAACCTAGAAGATTCGGAAACAGGGGTTTAGCCGGGACTGCGGCGACATTGTCGCCTTCGACCGACGGCGCGACCACGGCCGCGGTCATGCGCTTCATTTCTTGTATGGCCTGCGCTTGCAGTTCATCGAGAGTGTTCACTGCGGGTTTTGGTATCACGTTGCGCTCGGAGATCAAGACCGGAGGCATACCCGCGCGCCGCACCAGATACTGCGCCATTTTGGCGAAGACGGGAGCCGCCACCTGCGAGCCGTAGTAGGACGATCGTTTCGGACTGTCGACCGCGATAAAAATCACGAAGCGTGGATTGTGCGCGGGCGCGAAACCGGCAAAGCTCGAAATGTACATTCCCGCCTTGTATCCACCCTTGATGTTATCGACCTTCTGCGCGGTGCCGGTCTTACCCGCCACGTAGTAACCTGGAATGCGGGCGAGAAAACCAGTCGCCTTCTCTTCGGTCGCCGCCGTCAGCATCAGCCGCATCGTCGCCGCCTCAGAAGGTGTGAGCACGCGGCGAATTTCTTCCGCTTGAAAGATCTGCGGCTCGCTCGAGCCCGGAGTGTGTACGGAGCGCACCAACAGCGGTCGACGCAAAACTCCGCCGTTGGCAATGGCCGCGAAGGCCGCGGTCAGTTGCAACGGGGTGGCTGTCATCGCGTGTCCGAAAGAAACATTGCTGAGGAGGTGCGGACGCCAAGGCAAAGGATTCAAAATCCCCCGCGCCTCACCTGGAAGTTCCAATCCCAGTTTGGCCCCAAAGCCGAAATCGATAAGAGCTTTGTACAGGCGCTCATCGCCGAGTTGAAAGGCAATCTTGGCGGCGCCCACATTGCTCGACAAGGCCAGAATTTCTGTAACCGTCATGAGGCCGAACTTGTGATTCGCTTCCGCCTCCGAAATCCACTTGTCGCCGACCTTCATCCGCCCGCCTTCGCAATCGTACTTAGTCGACGGCTTCAGCATGCCCTCGCGTAGGCCCGCGGCGACCACGAAGGCTTTCATCGTGCTGCCCGGCTCAAAAGAATCGGTCACGATTCGGTTGCGGCGCGAATTGGTGCCGCCGACATTCGCCATGGCCAAAACTTCCGATGTGTGCGCGTCCATGACCACGCCCACGGCCGAATCGGCTTGGAAGCGGCCGACCACGCTGAGCAACTCTTGCTCGAGCGTGTATTGGGCCTCATGATCGATGGTGAGTTCGAGATCGGAGCCATCGGGAACTTCCGTCAAAGAGCGCCCGTCTTGTAAGAGAGGGCGCCCGCGGGCATCTCGTGGCAGCAACACGGTCTTGAGTTGGCCTTGTAGGTTCTTATTCCATTGTAGTTCGAGACCCTCGAGCCCATCGCCCTCGGAGCCGACAAATCCCAGCACCTGCGCGAGTAGGCCGCCGTTCGGATACACCCGTTTCGGCTCCTCGATAAAACCGAGGCCCGGTTCGCCCCAGGCGCGGATTTGATCGCGCTGCTTTTCGTCGAGCTGGCGGCGAATCCATACGAAGCGTCGTTCGCGATCGCGCAGACGTTTTTTGAGCGTGGCGCGCGGGATGCCGAGGTATTTGCTCAAGCGCGCCGAAAGAGTCACGGAATCTTTGATCAGTTTGGGGTCGGCGAAGAGCGAGTACGCCGGCACGGAGGCGGCCAACTCTTTGCCATTGCGGTCGAGGATGGCGCCGCGGCGGGTGCGAATTTGAATCGAAGTTTCAAACTGCTTGCGCTTGAGGTTTTCAAGCCGCCCGTCGGGAAAAATCTGAATAAACATCGCGCGCAAGAGCAGCACCGACCAGAGTGCGAGAAAACAGGTGAAAAGAAAAATAATCCGGCTCTTCATGGCGTGAGCAGCCCCGTGGTTCGGTCGTTACTGCGGTATCGCAAGCTTCATCCCTGTCAGCTGGATAATTTGCCCGTCGCGGGCATCGTTAAAGTTGAGTCGCTTGACGGCGTACTTGTGAACGGCGTCGGGACGAGTGAGCCGCGCGTACTCCATGGTCATCAGGCGGTATTGATCTTTCATCTTGCGGTACTCTTGCGTCGACTTGAGAACCGAGTAGCCGATGCGGCGAACTTCCATTTTGAGGAGCACGAGACCGAAAAGCGTGGAAACCAGCAGCAGAACGCTGATAAACGGTTTAATCTCCTGCATCCGTTGCATATTGCGATTCATCTTCGTTGCCGCTCCCTCGTTGAAAAATCCTGAGCTTAGCGCTGCGGGCGCGCGGGTTTTCCGCCTGTTCTTCGCGCGTGGGCACAATGACTTTTTTGAACAGTGGAAAGCCCAATTCGCTCTCCTTAAAAGCATACTTGATGATGCGGTCTTCGAGAGAGTGAAATGTGATTACGAGAAGGCGACCGCCTAAGCGGAGAGCCCGCATAAGGTCGGGGAGCGCCTGGCTGAGGCCTTCGAGTTCATTGTTCACGGCCATGCGGAGGGCGAGAAAGTAAGTGGTGGCCGGATGATGGCCTTTGCGCTTCCAGCCTTCCACTCTTTCAATCAATCCAGCGAGTTGGCGGGTCGTGGTGAATCTTTGAGTTTTGCGGTCCTGGACGATAGCCCGGACCACGCGATCAGGACGGCGGATTTCCCCGTACTCTTTGAAAATGGTGAGCAGCTCGACCTCGGGCCAGTCATTGACCACATCGGCGGCGGTGGTGGTTTGGCTGCGATTCATGCGCATATCGAGTGGACCGTCGTGATAAAAACTAAAACCTCTTTCGGCCACGTCGAGTTGGGGCGAGCTCACGCCGAGATCGAGCAGGATCACGTCGTAGCGGCCCTCTTCAGCGCCTACGGCGGATTTCAGGTCGTGAAAAGATCCATGCAGGAGCCGTAAACGACCCGCATTTATATCGGTTGCGAAAGTGTCGCATCCGTAGGTGATCGCATCGAGATCCTGATCGAGGGCGGTCACTTCCCCCGTCGGGGAAAGCTTTAACAATTCGCGGGTGTGGCCACCCCTGCCGAACGTACCGTCCAAGATCCGGTGGGGATGGATTTCACCGCTAAAGTGCAGGACTTCTTTGAGGAGGACTGGCTTGTGCATAGGAATGCAGTATCATGAATACTATGATGATGGAATGCCCGCGCTGCGGGTTCGCGCAACCCAAGGATCAGTTCTGCGCCAGTTGCGGCCTGGACGTGGATCAGTACATCGCGAAGCCGAAGCCCTTGCTTATCCGCATTCTGCAGAATTCGAATCTGCACCTGTCTTTGATCGCGGTCGCGGTCGTCAGTATCATTGGTTTTATTATTTACACGCAGTCGACCGTGGTGAGCCGCCAGCTTGGAAATCTTCTCGACCTTCCACTGTCTTCGCGCGATGCGGCTGATCCCGACGATTCGCCGGCCCCGTCGCCGGCGCGACAAGCGCGAGGTCGCGGCGGCCAGGAAACGGCCGAAGATGCCGATGAGAGTGAAGTAGCCCAGACTGCATCAATGGCGGGGGCGGCCGAGGCGCCGGAAGCGACAGAACCGTCAGGCGGAGGGGCGGCCGCGGGAGCGTCCAAGATCCCGACCGATGCCGTGAAGCTGACGTCGAGTCAGAAATTCGAATTGATGCATTGGGAGGTGCCGAAGGAGGCGCTAGCCAATCTTCTCGCCTTGGCCGAAAAAGTCGGCGATGGAACGGGTGGGCGCGCGTACTACTATCCGACGGGCCAGAAGATTCGAGAAGAAATTCAGAACGTGGGCCGCCGCTTGAGCCAGGGGCGTAGCATCGCGGTCCAAGCTGGTGAGGCGGTGACAGTGGAGACGCCGCCGACTACGACCGAGGCGTTTCAGATTGGTTTGTTTTTTCAACTGAGCAAGGTGGCGGACAAGGAGCTCAGTTTGAAGTGGGAGTCGTCGCTGATTTTACCGCAGCCCGAATCTCCGCAGGAGGCCGCGTCGACGACCCCCGGCTTTCGGGCGACGGCAGAAGCCTCGCTGAATGGAACGGCCACCCTCACATCGAGCGGCCTATTCGTAATCGTGCTCGACCCTCCGAATCGCGCCCCGCGCGAAGAGTATCTCGCCCGCGCCGGCGAAGGCCCATGGGCCGTATTCACAAGCCCGGAGTTTCGGGCAGGTTTAACGGATTGGGTAGTTCTCGCCAGCATTCGCTAAGGCGCCCCCCTCATTGACCCGCCGCCCGCCAGTCCCGTTGCATGGCCCGGGGCGGCCCGTAGCCACCACGCCCGGCCCGGCTCGGTTGCATGACCGAGTCCGCCCGTACCCATACCTGCCCGGCCCGGCTCGTTGATAACCTGACCCACCTATGCCCGGCCAAGCCCGGCGGTTCATGCCCGCCCATGGCATAGCCATGGGCTTACCGCTCGGCCCGAGCAATGGGCGACTCACCTACTCGGCCCGGGCAAAGTGAGCGCTCATGACTCAGCCCAAGCAAAGTCAGAGCTCACGACTCGGCCCGGAGCAAAGTCGAGGTGATCATGGATCAGCCCGATGGCGAGCACGATGATGGCCAGCGCAGAGCAACTCGAGATTCCCAACTTCATCGGTCCCGCCTTTAGCGATCGGCCGAATATGGTGAACATCTAGAAATCGCCGCTCCGGGCAGCGGTCCCCGTTCGGCTGCTGGTGAGCACACTGGCCGTTAAATTTGAGGTGAAGGCGATGCCGAGTCGCATTTGGCAGAGGTTTGCGAACATTGCCCGGGCCGTGTTGCCGAACGCCGGGCAAAGGCGTTGACTGCGTTGACTGCGTTGACTGCGTTGACTGCGTTGACTGCGTTGACTGCGTTGACTGCGTTGACTGCGTTGACTGCGTTGACTGCGTTGACTGCGTTGACTGCGTTGACTGC
>JALHOQ010000184.1 GCA_022842925.1 Bdellovibrionales bacterium | reverse complement strand
AGTCGTCTTCACTCAGGCCATCTTCGATCGAAATCAGCGGGAAGTCCTTGGCCCAACCGGCGTAAATATCGGTCAATTGCTCGGCGGTGATCTGCTGACCTTCCCAGTCGTATTTGTTGTTTTTGAACATTTCAGTGGCCGCGACATCGAGAGCGAGAAAAACGTCCTTGCCGGGTTTATAGCCCGTCTTCTCGATGGCCTTCATTACAAATTCCAGGGCACTCCGGTTGGATTTTAAATTCGGCGCAAAGCCGCCCTCGTCACCGACGGCGACTGAATGACCTTCTTCATCTAAGACCTTTTTAAGTGTTTGAAAAATTTCAGAACCCGCGCGCAAGGCTTCGCGAAACGAGCCACCGCAAACGGGCACGATCATAAACTCCTGAATGTCCAAACCATTGTTGGCGTGGGCGCCGCCGTTCACAATGTTCATTAACGGCACCGGCAATCGGGTCGCGCCGGCGCCACCCAAAAACGAGTAAAGAGGTTTGTTTTCAGTCAGAGCACCCGCCTTCGCGCACGCCAGCGAGATCCCCAGGATCGCGTTGGCACCGAGTTTCGATTTGTTCTCCGTGCCGTCGAGGTCGAGAAGCTTTTTATCGACGGCCTTCCAATCGCTCACGTCCATTCCCATCACGGCCGGCTTGGCGATTTCCTTCACATTGTTCACGGCCTTCAATACGCCTTTGCCGTGGTAGCGCTTCTTGTCTCCGTCGCGCAATTCTATGGCTTCATGGGCTCCGGTCGAAGCGCCACTCGGCACCGCCGCGCGCGCGGTGAGACCGGCATCGGTGGTGATCTCGACTTCAAGCGTGGGGTTGCCGCGGGAATCTAAAATTTCACGAGCCGTAAGACCTTGGATCTTCGCCATAGTTCATCAGTCCTTTGTCAGTTCCCGGTTGGGGATTAGTTCGGATGTGCGCCTAGATCTAAATCAAGATCGAGCGTTCGTTGAGCGGATTTTTCTTTTTTTGATGGGCGTAAGCGTTGATTGAGCTCGCGCTCGAACTGAGTGAGCAGATCGGCGGTGTCTTGCGCCACCTGGGCCGACTGTTTTTTAACGTAATCCCAGTCAACACGCTTCATGGCCTCTTGAACCTGGCGGTCCATGCGATTCTGGCCAATGAGCAACGTCACTAGCTGCTGTGAGCGCACCAGATAATCGCTCAAGCGCATCATATGACCGCGCGTCCGCACCACGTGGGCGCGGAGGCCTTGCACGAATTCCGTCTCGGTCGACTGAATCGGCTGAGGCACCTCGCTATCGGAAGCGTGGCTGAGTTGCGCGCGCAGATCTTCGATTTGTCTCTGCGACTCCTCGAGAGCCTGCATTAGGTTCTGTACGAGTTCTGGTTTGTAATTGGGGCTGATGTCTTCTTCTTTGAGCAGATCACTCTGCGATTCCGACCATGAGATGTGAATGCGCGACTGCTGCCAATCCACTTGGGCCTGCGAGCGACCGAGGTAGCAAGGCAGCACCTCGAGAGCGCTGCGCATGAACTCGGTCACCAGAGGGAACTCCTGATTCGAAATGGGCAAATCAAATGAAATCGCGGCCAACTCGCGCTTCAAGTTTCCAACTGGCGGTGCTGGTGAAACGAAGTAGCTTAAGAATCGGTGCGGTTGCAAAAATAGATCCTGCGGTTTCGCCATCATCTTAATTACAGAATCGAGCACACCCCAGGAACGCAGCGTATGACATTGATGACCGACTAAAGTCGGGAGATGGCCGTCGCGGAAGTCCGGACCGAATTCGCGATCAATACTGGCAATAAATTTTTCGACATCTTGAGCTGGGATCCAGCACGACGGTTCACGTAGAAATTCAGTGGGCAAGTCCGTGAGTTCAAAAACCTTTTCCGAATCCACGCCTTGCCGGTCCAGGAACACCAAAAATGAATTGGTAATTTTGCCACTGAACAGCATCTATTAATTTGTAACTTAACCTAGACCTTGGTGCAATGATGCGGGGCGCGTTAAGGAAGTGCTGACAAAAACAGCACAATGCACAAACACAGGATCAGGCCGCGTTCGGCTTGTTGAACTTCGCGCGAGGGAACGGGATAGCGTTGTCCTCGATCTCACCCATAAAGCTGGGCAGAATTCCGGTTGGGCAGATCTCGCCCTTTAGGCGGCCATCGGGCTGTTTGATCAGGCGCGGAATTTCATAAATGGGCAGTACATTATAAGAGTGATCCGGGGTGAATCCGAGGACTTCGGAGATACTGGCGAGGCGACGGGAACCGTCCGGATAGCGGGAAATCTGCACGACGATGTCGATGGCCGCCGCGATTTGGTGGCGCAGCGCCTTCTCGCTTAAGGTGGCATCGCCGCCACTGGCCAAAGCCTCCAAACGCACCAGAGAATCTTCGGCGCTATTGGCGTGAATCGTGCCCATACAGCCTTTATGACCCGTGTTCATGGCCTGAATCAGCTCCAAGGCCTCGCTGCCGCGCACCTCACCGACGATAATTCGGTCCGGGCGAAGACGCAGCGAGCTCTTGAGCAAGTCGCGAATGCTCACTTCGCCCACGCCCTGCTCGTCGGCCATTTGGGTTTCAAAGAACACCACGTGTTCGTAGTCGACTTTCAATTCAGACGAATCTTCGATCACGATTAAGCGCTGTCCGCGCGGAATGCGGTTCGAGAGCACGGAAAGAAGAGTCGTCTTACCGGAACCGGTGCCGCCGCTGACCAGTACGTTTTTACCGAGCTTGATCGCGATGTCGAGGAACTGGGCGGCGTCGGCGGTCATGGCGCCGATGTTAATATAATCTTTAAATGTAAATTGCACGGTCGCGAATTTTCGAATGGCGACCGTAGTCCCTTTACGCGAACACGGTGGGATTACGGCGGCGACACGAAAGCCGTTCGGCAGGCGCGCATCAAGGCGCGGTTCTTCGTCGGTGATCCGGCGGCCCACGCTCTGCGCGATATTGTTTACGGCTGAGCGGAGGGCGTCTTCATCTTTGAATTTGGCGTCGGTCTTCTGAATTTTGCCGCGGATTTCAACCCAGATTTCGTCGTGGCGATTGACCATGACTTCGGTTACGCGCTCGTCTTCGAGCAGCGGCCAAATCGGCGCCAAGAAAGTCTTGATCGAGTTAACGAAAATCTGAATCTTATCGTTGGACACAAGGCTCCCCTAATCGGCGGAGGCCGGCATGCGCGAGCTTCCAGAGTCTGGAAAGACCACGAGCTTACCCTGCGCCGAAGTTTCGGGACTGACGAACTTGAACACGCCCTCTTTTTGCGGGCGAATCACGAACGTTTTGATTTTTCCATAAAAAGTGGCGTGGTGTTCGGAGAAGCTGTCGAGCACGAAGCTGACGTTTTTCTCCTTGTCGTTCACGTTCACAATGTGAATCTGGTAGTTGAGGCCTTTTTTTACCCGAATCGTACTGGGAACAAAGCCTTTGTCGGTGTTGAGAACGACGATCTCCTGGGCGATGTCGCCCGGTTGAAACAGCGATTCGAAAAACGTCGGCTTGGGTTCGGCGTTGGGCGAGGTCAGAGTCGCCTCCACCGGCATTTCGCCACTGGATGCGGGGGCCCGCATGTCCTGCTTGCGAATTTCCTGGTTCCGGGCGAAAAGTCCACTTTCCAACCTTCGGCGGCTGCAGTCAGAGATGTCAGTGCGATGAAGACGCTAGTGAAGAGTTTCGCGCGAGTGGTAGTCGGCATACTCACGGGCAACCTCCATGGCTAAATAACTTAAGGTCTTATTGTCGAACTTCTTCAAGCTCAACATGAGTTCTTCCAAGTCGTCTTGGTGGCTGTTGACCACGTTCAAGACGCGAAAGAATTCGTCGGCATGCGCGTCCATTTGATCGAGCGCTTGGCCCCAATCCATTTCGAGCACGGGATCGATCACTCCCATGTGATAGAGGGCATCAAAGATCGCTTGCAGATTTCCTTGGAGATACATGCCGTAAGTCCCCTTCTCTCAGAGAACTTATCGGCACGATCGATGGGCGGCTGAGGTCTAGTTTGAGAATGAGACAGGACTTTGGTTTGGAACCAAATGGGGCTCGCAAGCAAAGGTGTCGATCACACTCCAAAAAAACCGATCCAATTGCAAAATCTGCATCGAGCCATCAGGAACTTGCGCAAGATGCTCAGCTGAAAATACCCCCGTCACCCGCTCCATATCGCTTTTCTCCATGGCGGAGTAAAGCTTGCCCGCTCCCACGCCGGCGATGACGCCCACGGAAATACCCAACCAAGGCGCATAATCCGGTTGTTGAACGCCAATTATAGCCGTGGCGAACGCCGATCCAAACAGTCCGACGAAAGCCGCTGATCCCCAAATCCAACCCCTCCGTTGCCCCCAAGTATCGTTGAGCTCGGCGACGACCTTCTGATAAGCCGCCGGAACGAGGTCCGAAATCCACAAGCAGTCCGCGCCCAAGCATTTATAAAATTTCACATGTCCTTCGACCTTTTCGACCTTCAGGTACCGGCCTTGTGGAAAAGCCGAGTGGTCACTACCGGATAAGAAAATCGGATTCCAAACAAAAAACGAGGCCGATGAGACGTCATCGTCCGAAGGCGAAGAAGTGTCACCGGTGTCCGCCATGGCCAAGCACGAGAGCTGGGAAAACAGAACGAAGAGAACTAATTTTTTAAACATAGACGCTTGATGCCTCGATGACGGGAGGCGATCAAGCCGCTTTGAAAAGATTTTGTATTCCTCGTGCCGTTTGCTTTATGGCCAGATTGTGACACGGAGTCTCTTGGCTGCGCGGGTGAGTGGTCGGATTGCTGAAATTGATCTCCGGATCTCGGATCGATCTTTGCCCAGAAATAAATAAAGGGCCAAGCGAACACCTGGCCCTTCTTGCATACGCTCTCCTTCGTCGAGCCCTTGAACCGGACTTTCAGAAGGGAGAAGGTATGAATAATACCAACAAGTATTGTTCGTATCGGTCGTCGGTGGAAACTTTTGAGTTTCTCCTTAAGCTAAACCTTGTTTTGCTTAAGCTGCTCTTGTTATTGAGCCACTTGATCCTGATCAAGCCGGGCTAAAGCCGAGTGTGACTCGGCGAAGTGTGGGACGCTTCTGTCTGTGAGTTGACCTGATCCAAACGTCTTACGGGAATGAAGGTTCTTGGGCTCGGCACTTTTCTGTCCGTAGACCAGGGTATTATTCGCACTCTCCCGTGTTGGTGACGGATAAGATTGTACAAGACCTGTCCTTGAGAACTACGCCTTAGCCCGAAGCGAACATTAAAAAATTAAGACTGAACAAAATTCAATGCTTCTAGCAGGCGACGTTCGCTGACTTTTTATATTGAGACACGATAAGTGACGCGGAGTCTCTTGGCTGCGCGGGTGAGTGGCCGAACAGCTGAAATCGATCTACGAATATCGGATCAAGCCGGGCTCAGAAGTAAAAAAAGGGCCAAGCGAACACTTGGCCCTTCTTGAATACACTCTCCGTCGTCGAGCCCTTGAACCGGACTTTCAGAAGGGAGAAGGTATGAATAATACCAACAAGTCCCACGGGATTCGTGGGATGGATCGATCTCGCGCTTCCAAATTTCAAAAATTTGTCGGTGCCAGGGAGCTTCGTCGCGCGAACGAATGTCCTTCCCCTACTTCATTGGCCAATCTGTCGAAAATTAAAACCGCAGTCGTAAAAACACCGCCCACAACAAAAGTCCAAACTCCGAACAGGTACATAAACATTGGCTCGCCATGTCCTTGAGGTCCATAAACTACAATGGCAACGCCAACGCTAACAACCAGAAGGCCCATACTTCCAATAAACAGTCCGGTGCTTCTCTTCCAATTCCTAAAAATTCCGATCCCAGCTACGAGTAGGCCTGTCGCCGCCAAAAACTGAAGAATAACATGCCAAAGCAAAAAGCTCATATTGGCTGTGAATGCAGTCCATCCAACCGATAGAAAATAAAACCACGCCACAAGCCAACTGAGACCGAAGGCACTGGTGGAAACCCCCATCACAAACCGCTCGATCGAATAGGTCCTATTCCCAATACCGATCGGCGCAAACTCCTTGGACCTGCGAAACGGGCCTCCCCCACTTAAAAGGAGGCAAAAATTCGCGCCTATAATCAGCACGGTCACAATCATCAGGCCAATGAGAAAATACATTTTTCCTCCAAGCTTCTACTGAAGACGCTTCTTTAGCCGCCATCCGCTCCATACCGGGCGCCCCTGGTCGTCTCTTAAGTACAGAGACTTGTCGCCTTTGATAACTTCGGCGGCCACAATCACAGGCGAGCCATTAAAGATAACTTTTGAACCGCGAACTTCAACTTGTTCGGCTGGCGAAAAGCGCAGGTCTTGATTATCGATAAACCATTTTGGACCAAGATGAACCGTCATCATTTCCTGACCGGTTTTTACTTTGAGTGAGACCCCTTCGGTCATTTTGGATTGAGGCACAAAGGTGTCGACCGCAACAACTTCACCCGCCAGCTGACTCATCTTACTGACCACGAAGATCCGATTGTAGGCGCACTCCGCCCCCCATCCACCGCTTCCATCACACGGCGAGATTTTTTGACCGCCGCCACCAGTTTGCGCCGCGCTCATCAGTGGAAAAAAAAGCACTAGTGACGTGATACGACTTAAAATTTTCACAATAAATTCTCCCATTAGTTGGTTCCATACCGTTCTGTGCAAATGAGATACCTTTTTAGAAACGGGTCAGCCTCGAATACAAAAGATCTGAC
>JALHOQ010000183.1 GCA_022842925.1 Bdellovibrionales bacterium | reverse complement strand
AATAATTGAACTCCGCGCCCGCGATCGCGCGAGTGATCACCGAGGTTCCGTATTCGATCTTACCGCCATGTATGCCCAGAACAGAAAATGGAGACGCGCGATTCTCCAGCTCAATGCGGTAGTCAATATCGGCACGTTCTATCTGATGAAGCTCATGAAAACTCTGATACCGCATAAAGAAATTATGACCAGGTTTGGTTCCACTCACAACAGATGATGTCGGCGTACTTGCCGCACCTCCTCAATCCTACATAGATTGACAATTACGGATTGAGATCTGTGAATGACGGCGAGCTTCGTCCGTCCCAATTGATATCCACATGGACTCGATCAACCGGCGATTGCCCATTTTTTGAGTCGAATAGCTCACGCCATCCAAAGAATCTTAAGTGCTGGCGTATTCTGCTCAATCGAGTCTGGCAACCATTCGCCATCCACTTGCGAGTAATGCGCCGATAGCTCGCCTTTGGACTGTGTGCGCGTCCGCACGGTTGTATTCCCCGTATCCAGATAGTATCCGAGGTGTGAGCCCGGTGCATCAGACACCTGAATCAGCTCTCCCTCCCGACGAATTGCTTCGGGACGGATCACAACCTCATCAAACGGCGAGTTGATAAAGAACACCTGAAGGGGTAAGCAAAATGCGGCCTCGACAATCCCCTTCTGCATCCGCGCCGCTTGCAGCTTTGATTCGCCGGAAATCTCGCAGTGATTCTCCGTCTGCCGCCACTTGAACTTCCACGTCACATCCTTAAGCTGGCCAGCCTCTTTTGGATTCAACTGAATATATCGGGCCAATGCCGTGGGCGTGGGAATGGTTTCAATTTCGCATACGGTGGAAGGGTACTTTTCGAGCCCTCGCAACTGCGCCACTCGCGACTGGACGAACTGAAAGTCCTTTTGCTGTTGGGTCGCGCACCCCGCGCCCCCAAACCAGAGGGCCAGGCCCAGCGCGCACAAAAATCTAGCGAACACTCATCTGGCCTTGAAAGGCGTTGTTGTCCTTCATGTATTTAAGCATGCCCTGGTACGTCTCCATTTTGTAGCTCGACCAGGCCGGGGCCACCAATTCATCCCACCGCGGCGAAAGCGCCGAAAGCCGATGAACGGCGATATCCCTCCGCAGATGTTGCAAGAAAATCATGCAACGTTGAAAATAAGCTTCGCGCTCCAACGGTACGAACTCCCCACACGCATACTGTTCGGCCAAAGGGGTATTCTTTAAGACATGAAGGTGATGCAGCTTTACATTGTGGATGGGCAAAGCATTGCAGCGTTCGGCCGTCTCACGCGCCATTTCGTCGGTCTCGCCCGGGGAACCAAAGATTAGGTGGATACCTAAATTCACCTCGGGACAAGCGCCCGCGATTTTCTCCAACGCCGCCACGGATTGCTCGGCCGTATGGCCTCGACGCATAAACTTCAAAATCTCATTATCAAAGGACTGCAGACCCATTTCGACCGCCACAAATGTGCGCGCCGTCATCTCACTACACAGTTCCAGAAACGCCGCTGACACGCAGTCCGGGCGAGTGCCGATCACCACACCCACCACGTCCTTGTAACTTAAGGCCAGCTCGATCTGCTCGCGCAGCCGAGACACTTTTGAAAACGTTGAGGTATAGGCCTGGAAATAAACCAGAAACTTCTCCGCCCCCCGCTTCGCGCGCAATATATCCCGCACAGCTTCGATCTGCTCGCTCAGAGGTTTTTCCAAGTTTTGCGCGTAGGCCGCCGATCCCCACTGATCGCAAAAGTTACAAGTCTGCATCCCTCGTAAACCTTCCCGGTTGGGGCAGGTGTCGGCCACAGCCACGGAAATCTTATAGACTTTATGACCGAACCGCTCCTTATAGAAGCGACTGATCGGGTAATAGGGAATGGCATCAAAGCTCATAGACACATCGATTAAGATGAACTAAGCCCTTTGACAACACAGTTATGATTGAACTCCCGCCAAATAGCGAAATTTTCTATACTGAGGATGGAAGCCCCACCCTAAGCCTTAAAAAGGCCGACGGTTACGTTGAAAAAATGCACCATTCTGGAGGGGCCTTAAGCGAATCGCTGTACATTTACCGATCCGCCTTAAGCGAAACCCTATCCCGCGGCTGGTCGACGCGAATTCTCTCCCTCGGACTCGGACTCGCCTACAACGAAATCATATCGGTGAGTGAACTGCGCAAAAAAGATATCGCCGACTTCAGAATCTACAGCTTTGAATCCGTGCCCGAGCTGCGCGATGGTTTTAAGGCCTGGGTGGGAGGAGCTTCCGGCGGCAAACTCGCGTTCGTTTTCGATCAAGTGCTCAAGCAAGTGGCGGCCGTCCAAAATGTTCCATCCGCTCTCCTTCGCACATGGCTTAAAGAGGCGCTTGCGGACCACGCACTTGAACTGCGGGGCTCCTTCCCGGAAGAGAGCGATGGGATTGAAGGAGTGACCCTTTGTTACTACGACGCCTTCTCCAAAAAAATGAGTCCGGAACTTTGGTCCGAGGATATGCTTAAGGGCACTCTGGATCGACTTTTAGCCAGAAACTGCATTCTCACTACGTATGCCGCCACCGGCGCGCTGAATCGCTCGCTTAAACATCTCGGCTTTAGTCTGCTCGTTAAGACCGGCTTTGCCGGCAAAAGGGAGAGCACAATGGCGATCAGAGAATAGTCGCGATACGCTGGTGGTGTGGGACCTGTCCATATAGTCTTCATCCTCATAAACTTGGCCGTGCCGAGTTGGCTTTACTTCCGCTCCGACCATGACGGGCCGGATATCGCTTGGGGCCAGTTCGAAGACAATATGGAGAAGATCGTCGCCACTTCCGGCGACTTTGGCGGTTGCAGCAAACAGGAGGTCGTGGCCGTCTTTCGCCAACTCTGCGAAAAATCTCTCGAGCAATGGACCGATGCTGACAGCGTGATTGTGGAGCGCGCAGCGCCCGACATCGTCTTCACCTGCGAGGTGCGGAACGACGCCAGCTTCGTCCAATGGCGAATTGAGCGCTCCGACGACTATGATCTCAACTGCACGCCCTCACGTAAAATCGCCAGCGACAATGCCTCGCCCGCATTTGTCTTTGATAAAAAAGGTGAACTTTCTGCGATCGAATTATTCGCCCGAATAGGCGAACGACAATCCGTCAACATTGCCAACTGCCGGCGCAAACTCAAACTCGCCTTAAGCCGCCCACCCAGGGGCACCGGAATGGAACTCGTGGACCGAATGCCGCGACTGAAGAGCGACCCTCGCGACTTCCGCCGGGCCAACCGGCTCTGTTACGAATACGACGTTGATGACGATTGGTCAAAACTGCGCGCGCAGGTCAGCGGCCAGCAATAAATTTAAACCGCGATGTCTTGAAAAATCTGGGTCAAGTGATGCTTGAGCCAATGGATCGACATTTCCAGGCACAGGTCGAGTTCATCTGGATTTCCAATTGCATTTTCAGGACTGGCCTCTATGGCGCGCATCTGCTCCGAGATCTTAATCAGGCCGAGATTCGTGGCCGTTCCGGCCAACCGGTGCGCCACCGATTTCACCATAACCGCATCCTTCACCATGGAGTGCCGAAGGACTTGCTCGAGTTCGATGCGAGCATGGGTTTCAAACTCTTCTATGATGTGCAAAAGATCATCCCGCTCGAGAGCCGCCGCCAGCTCGCGGATTACACCCGTGTTCAATAGACCCTGATCGGGAGCTTGCATTTCGGTGGCGGAAAATTTGCGCCGTGCGATCGACAAATGCCCATACTCAATCGCCAAACGAATCGTTTGATGGAGGCGGTCCACATAAACCGGTTTTTGAAAAAAGTCGAAAGCCCCACTCGCCCAAGCTTCGCGGATGACGGAAAGATTTGAATATGCTGTCACGAGAATAAAAGGCAGCCGGGGGAATCCCGCCCGAACCTTGGATAACAATTCCAAACCATTCACTCGGGGCATATCGTAATCGGCAATGACCAAATCTATAGTTTCACTGCGAATGACCTCAAAAGCCTGCATGCCGTCCTCGGCCAGAACGACGTTATAATCGAGCTTTTCCACCAGCTTGCTCAGAAGAGAGAGGGAAACGCGGTCGTCGTCAACGATGAGAATGGTGGGCTTAATTTCCATACCCCTTATTTATCGACATTCATTCATGACAGCTTAAACTCCAGTTGCAAAACTCACGATGTCCCTCTACTAGACATGGGTATGGACCAGCTTAAGACACACCTACACGACAAAAAACATGTCATTTGGGACTGGAATGGGACGCTCCTGTCGGATTTGGAGCACGCCGTGCGAGTGGTCAACCAGCTTCTTACGGAGGAAGGTCTAGCCACAACCACGGTGGATCATTATAAGAAAATATTCGGTTTTCCCGTTTTGGATTATTACAAGAAATTAGGCTTCGATACCTCGCCCGCCAAGTTTAGCGAACTCTGCGAACGCTTCAATACCCTGTTTCATGATGGCCTTCACGCCTGCAGCCTATGGCCGGGCGTGCGCGAAGTACTGACCGATATCAAATCTTCCGGTCGTCTGCAGTCCCTTCTCTCCGCCTCCGAGCATGGTCACCTGCTCAACTCGGTGAAACTCTTCGATGTGCACCATCTCTTTGATCACGTCGTGGGAATCCAAGATAAACTGGCGGGAAGCAAAGTTGACTTCGGCCGCAAGCTAATGGCCCGCGTACCGATTGACCCCTCCGACACGATCTTGATCGGCGACACCGATCACGATTTAGAAGTGGCACAGGCCCTCGGCATCGACGTGGTGCTGGTGGAACACGGCCACCAGTGCCCGACGCGACTGAAAGCCGTTCACCATACAGTTGTTAAGGTTTTATAAAATTTAATGCGTGGTAAACTGGTCGCCGTCTTCTTTGTCGCCTTCGAAAATGCGGCTGAAGGTGTTTTCGGAAATGGGCCTATCGTCGCCCAGCCGTCGGCCGGTGGCGATCGGAATGCTGGGTCGTTTGATTCGCATTCTCTCGAGCTCCTGCTCTAAGCGTCTCTCCGCCACCTGTGAACGCCAAAACAAGAAGATATAAAAGCCAATTGAAAGAATGAAGAAGAGGGTCATGATTTCGACGGGCGAGCGAAGAGTTTCCATATCCTTATCCTAACGGATTGATAATGGCGAACTCCAGATGCGGTCTCAAGATGAGACGTACAGGGTCTTGCAAATGCTCCACATGGAGTCTTTTACAAAATATCACCGAATGGCCTACCCCTTTGCCCTCCGTTGATCGCGGACGGTAAAGGTTCCGTAGGGGGGCCCATGCCATTTTTAGTTTCGTTTCTCATCGCCTTGGTCGTTTCACTTCCGACTCACGCCGAAATCTTAAAGCTTAAAAAAGGTTCAGTTCTTTCCTATCAGTTCTCGGCACCACAGTCAGGCCAGCCGACCTTTCTGCTGATGCCCGGTGTGAATCGCGGCACGCTCCTCGAAGACCCCGCCGTCGCCGGCTTGGTGCAGGCCGGAGCCGGAGTCATCACCTTTAATTTCAGCGTGCAACCGCTGTCGATCGCCGCGCTACCCGCGGGCGAACGCGCCGATTTGGAAGACGTAAGTATCGAAAGCTTAGCCGAGGAAACGGTTGCGCTAGCCCGTGAAATCGAGCGCCTTTATGGCATCCCGCTGAAGCGCATGGTCCCCGTGTCTCTCTCTTACTCCGGCGCCGTATCCACGCAACTACAGAATTTCCCGGTCGTGATCGACGTGGTCCCTCTGACTTCATTCACTGCGTTTAGTCCACAGCTTGCGGCCTACTACGCCAGTCTGAAGGCAGCCGAATTCTTCAATCCCCTGTTCGGCCCCGGCATTACCCGGGCCTCGCTCGACGCCGCTTACAAATCCCAGTGGTACCCACAAGTCGACTCCATCTCCCGGCAGTTTGGCCTGCCGTCTGCACGCCGAGCGGAAATGGTCGAAGGCTACACGACTTTGAGCCGTGCGGTGGAAGGTTACAGCTGGCTGGAAAGCCTTCCATCCAAGAAAGTAAAGCGGGTACTGGTGTTGGCCGAGGGGGAGGCGAAACCCTTATTGCGCGATCAGATTCAAACCCTGGGCAAACTTGAGAAGAAAGGATTCGCGATCGCGACAATCGTCGTTCAGGATTCCGGTCACGTCATTCCCGCTGATCAGCCAAATGCTTATGTGGCCACATTGATAGCTGTGGCCGCCGGTGAGGTGAAGCCGGGAACTGTGACTGTTTTTGAACCGAAATTGCAGCGCGGTCGCTCGCTTTCGGGAGATGAAGCTGTCGAATTTCTTAGGCATATGGCCCGGTAGCGGGCCGCGTACCTAGCGGGCCGCGTACCTAGCGGTACGCCGCAATCCCAGTGATCTGCTGACCGACGACCAGACGATGAATGTCCTCGGTGCCTTCGTAAGTGTTCACGGTCTCGAGGTTCATCATGTGGCGGATCACTGGATATTCATCAATAATCCCGTTGCCGCCAAGCATGTCGCGGGCCTCGCGCGCGGTTTCGAGAGCCACTTTACAGTTATTCATTTTGCACAACGACACCTGATAGGGCTCCAGCTTCCCCGCCTCTTTCAAGCGGCCCGCTTGCAGCACCAGCAGTTTGCCCTTGGTAATCTCTTGCACCATTTTGACCAGCTTGGCCTGGGCCAGCTGATAGGCGGCGAGAGGTTTGGTATCGAAAATGGTGCGTTGTTTGGAGTAGTTTAAAGCCGTGTCATAGCAAGCGTTGGCGGCGCCCAACACGCCCCAGGCGATGC
>JALHOQ010000182.1:6230-6808 GCA_022842925.1 Bdellovibrionales bacterium | reverse complement strand
GGGGCAGAAACTCCCGTTCCGAAATTTTGGTACGTGCCAGCGAGCTGGTGTTCACATACGCCACGTTGGAAAGTCGAAGTTCCATCACACGGCTAGATATTCAATATGTGGGCCAGGGGTATAGAGCTTCATCGAAGTTGATCTTCGCCAAACGGATTTTAAGTGATATCGCCGTGTCTTTTAGCGCCAAAGAACGAGATCAGAGTTTGATGACTTGATCGCTTGGGCTCGCCGAAGGGTTTAAACATAAGTCCCGTGCCTCTCTTATTTTCCGAAAACCTTGCAGACATCTAAGACCGACAGCTCCCACTTCACAGGAATCGCGGAGAGTGGATGGGGTGAGCTTTGAGGGCAAAAGGTCATAATATCAGAGCACTCGGTCGCGAAATTCTCGCGCAATAGATTTCGAATCACGTAGTTGCAAATCGGTGATATCGAGAGAGCCCCTAAGCCACAGTGAAAGGACGTATCCACTTGTATTTTCGCAACGGTTTGCATCCGTTTTAAGGCGTCGCCTTTTAGCAGCGCGCGCGAGCAGTTCGGCTCGAGATGGGCCAGAGGATCAGAAGAACTCTGGG
>JALHOQ010000182.1:0-6220 GCA_022842925.1 Bdellovibrionales bacterium | reverse complement strand
CTCTGGGCGGCGGCCGGGAGGGCGGACAAGATCAATAGTGTCGACAAGATATTTATCATCTTAAACCTCGATTTGGCCTAGTTCATAGCAGGGCAACAGCGTGAATTGCCAGTATCTCTGGGCCTTCTGAAAATTTTGGGGTCCGCCTGGTTTCTGTCTAAAGGCGAAATCCTCTTGAATAATCGAGTTATTCCAAATATTTATCATCTATGCCGGAACTCCCTGAAGTCGAAAACGTGAAACTGAGCCTCGAAGGCTTGGGCGCACCCGGGCAGCAGTTTGCTAAAGTTCAACTGCTGAGCCCTGCCCTGCGCACACCTCTTAAGAAAGATTTAAGCAAGCGTCTGCCGGGGCAAAAGATTCTCTGTGTGCGCCGGCGGGCTAAATTCCTGTTGTTTGAAACCGAAAATTTTTGGATCGTGAACCATCTCGGTATGACCGGCTCGTGGCGTCCGCTCGATAACGGGGACGAGTTAATTAAACATGATCATGTGGTTTTTGAATTCGGTTCGGGAATGAAGCTTGTGTTTAACGATCCTCGGCGCTTTGGTCTGATGGAAATGGTCGACAAACAAAGTCTGGAGCGGCACGCTTGGTTGAAAAATCTGGGGCCAGAACCGTTGGAAGCGGATTTTACTGGCGAATACTTGTTCCGCGTCACTCGTCGGCTGAAGAGTCCGATTAAGAATGTAATCATGGACCAGAAAAAAGTAGTCGGCGTCGGGAATATCTATGCTTCAGAAGCTTTGTTCCGCGCCGGAATAAAGCCGACTCGTCCGGCGGGCCGCTTGCGGCGTGAGGAAGCGGACCGGCTAGTGGAGAGAATTCGCGAAGTTTTGTTCCTGGCGATCGCCTCGGGTGGATCGACCATTCGCGACTACAAAAACTCCCGGGGTGAATCCGGGCAGTTTCAAAACCTCTTTGTCGTCTATGATCGCTTGGGGCAGCCTTGCGTGAACTGTGGAACAAAGATCCGCTCGCGCTTCCTCGGCGGCCGCAACACCTACTGGTGCGCAAAATGCCAGCGCTGATCATTGCGACGTATCTCAGTTTGCTTATCTTAGGACTGATGGACAATATCCGAGGGCCTTATTACCCGGAGATTTTAGCCGAGTACATGATCGGCGTGGATCGCGGCAGTCTGTTCTTTGCCGTGGTGTCGGCCCTTGCATTTGCCGGCAGTGTGTTCGGGCACCGGTTTGCTGAGCGCCGCTCATCGACCCATTTGCTTTTTGTCGCAAGTGCGGTCTTTGCCTCGGGTTTCGCGGCAATTGCGCTAGCACCGACGTTCGAGTGGATGCTGGTGGCCTGTGGTCTTTTTGGTCTTGGCTTTGGCGCGCTCAATCTGGCCCAAAACATGGCCGTTTCCGACGTGGCGCCGGCTCATTCGCGTCGGCGCATTTTTAATGGCCTGCACAGCATGTACGGACTGGCTTCGCTCGCGGCGCCGTTACTGGCCTCGGGCTTCCGCTGGTTGGGAATGGACTGGCGGGGAGCGTTTCTGGTGCTGTCGTCACTTCCGCTATTGTGGATGGCCATCGCCTGGTGGTGGCTCCCACGCCCTTTGGTTTCCGCTCGAGCCCACCACGCCCGCACTCCGGGATTGAACTCGGGGGAGTGGACTGTCGTCCTGCTTTACGCAATATTTACTTCGGCCTATTTATGGGGGGAGATTTCTCTCGCGACTCGGATGGTGCAGTGGTTGCGTTCCGATATGCAGATGGCGCCCGATCCCGCCAATTTGTACATGGGCGCATTCTTTGCCCTCTTTGTTGCGGGTCGAATCTTGTTCTCTCTGGTTCACTTCGAGACACTGGGCAACTGGGATATCCTCCGGTACAGCAGTCTTGCTGGTGCGGTGTTTATGGTACTGGGCTTAAAGCTGCATCCGGCCTTCCTGCCGTTGGCGGGTTTGGCCATGGCGCCATTTTATCCAACGGCCATGGAGCAAATTAACTTCCGGTTTAATGAAAAACGCTCGCAGGCCCTCGGCTTTATTATCGGCTTTGGTTCGCTCAGTGTGGTGGGAATGCACCTCGTGCTGGGATGGGTGGGCGCCGCTTGGGGCCTGACTGACTCGCTGCTCTTGTGCGCGGCTTGTTTAGGTGGAGTTTACGTGGCGTTGCAGGCGCGCGCCCTGTTTGACACTACTCGCTGAGATCCCTATCATTGGGTCTTCTATGCCGACATTTTTTCTTCGCGGCCTAAAGCGGGTCGCTCTTCTCTTGGTCGTTTACACACTCTGTCGGCTTTTGTTTCTATTATGGAACTGGGATTTATATTCGGGAATTCCGAGCGGGGAGTGGGTGTGGGCTTTTATTTATGGCCTACGCTTCGACTTGGCGGCCATCGTGATTACCAATTCCGTGGTGATGTTGCTGTGGCTTGCTCCGGCCCGGCTCTATCAAGGTCCCTGGCTTTCGCGGATTGAGCTTCTTCTGTTTGGTATCGTGAATTGGATCGCGATCGGTTCAAATGTGGTCGATGCCGAATTCGTGAATTTTATCGGCAAGCGCAGCTCCTATGATATGCTTCTCATTCAACAGGATCTGCGCCAGCACGGCTTAAGCGTGATCGGAACCTATTGGTACTTTTGCCTCGCTTTGACCGTGGCTGTGGTCGCGTTGTGCTGGGTGGCGCCAAAGATGCGAGGCGTGGTTGAACCGCCAACTTGGTGGAGCAAGATCGGCTGGCGCGTCGCCACAATCGGCCTTTTGGTTCTGGCCGTGCGAGGCGGATTTCAGTTTAAACCATTGCACCCAATGCATGCGTTCTACTCGACTCGGCAGGAGCTGGGGCTTTTGACTTTGAACACTCCTTTTAACGTGATCCGAACTCGGCCCCGAGCGCAAATCCAACGCCAGCGGTTTTTTACTGAGGATAAAGAAGCCATTCACCACCTGCAGCAGATGACCCAGCTTTCACGGCCACCCCTCGGACTGGCGAAAGATTTTAATGTCGTGACGATTATCGTAGAGAGTTTGGCCAGCGAGTACATGGGTGTGGCCAATAATTATGACTATCCGGCTTACACTCCGTTTCTGGACTCCCTAGCAAAAGAGTCGTTTTATTTTAAAAATAAATTTGGCAATGGTCGACGTTCTATTGAAGCCGTGCCCGCCGTTATTTGCGGAATTCCCTCCATCATGCAGGAGCCAGTGATCACCAGTGATTTCAGTAGCAATCGTTTCGATTGTCTGCCTAAAATTTTGCATCGCTCAGGGTACCCGACCCACTTTCTGCACGGGGCGCACAACGGCTCCATGCACTTCGATACTTTTTCTAAAATCGCGGGCTTTGAGAACTTCGTAGGGCTGAACGAATATCCGAAAGATAACCCCGAGGATTTGGATCCGGCCTGGGGCGTATTGGACGAACCGATGCTCCAATACGCGGTCAAAACTCTCGATCAGGCCCAGCGCCCCACCATGGTTGGTGTTTTTACCCTAAGCTCGCACCATCCGTATTACATTCCCGAGAAGTATCGCGGGAAGTTTCCAAAAGGGACTCTCGAGATTCACGAGTCCATCGGCTATGCCGATCACGCGCTCAAAAAGTTTTTTGAAACCGCGGCCACCCGGCCTTGGTTCAATAAGACGATCTTCGTGATCACGGGCGACCATACACAGAAGGTGCACCATAAGGAGTATCATTCCCTCCTCGGCTACTACAAAGTTCCGCTTTTTATCTACGTGCCGGGATTGAAGGGGCAAATCGAAGTCGATCGCACTCGAGTGACCCAGCATATCGATATTTTGCCCTCGGTGCTGGACCTGCTCGGTGTGAATTTGCCGGACCGGCTTTTAGTTGGGCAAAGTGTATTTGACCGAAAGGTGCCCGGACGCAGTTACGGTTTCGATTATCACAATTATTTTTATCTCGACGATCAGATCTTTATGCGGATGAACCGTGAGGGTGCGGTGATTGAAATGCAAAAGCATGCGGGAGAGGCCGAGCTCGCGCCATTCCAAGGTCCGCAAACGGCGGCCGACGCCGCGCTTATGAATATGAAAGCGATCGTGCACTACATGAA
Source organism: Bdellovibrionales bacterium (assembly GCA_022842925.1). Classification (GTDB taxonomy): domain Bacteria; phylum Bdellovibrionota; class Bdellovibrionia; order Bdellovibrionales; family UBA1609; genus JALHOQ01. The sequence goes on along the minus strand of JALHOQ010000182.1, from coordinate 2,187 downwards.
CGAAGGCCTGGTTCGGAATAACCTTTACGGTTGGAGGAGTTCCCTTTGAGCACCGGGTTTTTTCAGGATGGACCGCGACTCGAGAACACATTCACTACCAACCGCTGGTTAAAAGCATATTTACGAAAAACTCTGCCACCGGCCTGTTGGGCGGAGGTGGAAGAAGATCTAACTCGTCTCGGTGAACGTTGTGTCGGCGAGTATTTGGCGACCGCCCGCCGCGCCGAACGAGAAAAGCCGACCCTGGTTCAGTTTGATCCTTGGGGTCGACGGATCGATGAATTGCGAGTGTCGTCGGCGTGGCGCGAACTTCAGGATATTTCGGCGCGCGAAGAGTTGGTGCACCTTGGGTATGCCCGCCGCCATAAAGAATTTTCGCGGTTGCATCAGTTCGCTAAACTTTATTTATTTCATCCGTCGAGCGCTTTTTTCACCTGCCCGCTGGCGATGGCCGACGGCGCGGCCAAAGTTTTGGAAACCTACGGTAACAGCGACTTGCATAAGGCCGCGTTCGCGCACCTCACCGCCAAGGACCCCGCGCAGTTCTGGACTTCGGGTCAGTGGATGACCGAGAAAACCGGCGGCAGCGACGTCAGCGGCACGAGCACCATCGCCCGCGTGAACGGGAGTGAAGTGCGCCTGTTCGGTGTGAAGTGGTTTTCGAGCGCGACGACATCCGAAATGGCGCTGGCTCTGGCCCGCTTCGAAGGGGCGCCGGAGGGGTCGCGCGGTTTAACGCTGTTTTTGGTCCCGATGTACACCAGCCCCGGCCAGTTGAATGGCCTTCAGGTTCTGAGACTCAAAGACAAACTGGGCACATGGGCCCTGCCTACGGCAGAGCTGCAACTGAACGGCGCTTTGGCTTATCAAGTCGGGGAGATCGGCCAGGGCGTGAAAACCGTCGCCAGCATGCTGAATATCACCCGACTTTATAACTCCATTTGTTCCTGTGGGCAGATGACCCGGGCCCTTGATCAGTTGCGCGACTACTCTACGCGCCGGATGGCTTTTGGCGCGCACTTGTCCGATCACGTCTTGCACCAAGGCACCTTTGCTCGCGAGGAGATGCGCTCCCTCGCCGGCTTTTTGCTGACGATGGAGATGGTGCGCCGGCTCGGCCGTGAGGAGTGCGGAACGGCTAGTCGCGAAGACCAGGACATGTTGCGCTTGTTTACACCGGTCGCGAAAATGTTCACCGCGCGATCGAGTATTCAGGTGGCGTCCGAAGTGATTGAAGGTTTTGGCGGCGCCGGTTATGTGGAGGACACCGGGCTCCCGGTGCATCTTCGCGATGCCCAGGTGTTCTCGATCTGGGAAGGTGCGACCAATGTTCTGAGTCTGGATCTTCTGCGGGTCGTACAGAAGACCGCGGCCATGACAACGTACGCGAAAGAGATGGATCAGCGTCTTAAAAACCTGAAGACCGCGGAAGTGCAAAATCTCGCTAAACAGGCCCTCGGGCGTTGGACCGCTCTGGCCCGTGCGCTGGATCAGTGGGTGGCCGCCGAGCCGATCGTGCAAATGGCAAACGCGCGCGAAATTGGCGTGCAGTTCGCCTGGAATTACGCACAGGTCCTGCTGCTGAGCTGGGCGGATGTGGAAGAGGCGCGGAACCAGGGTATTCTCTGCGCCTGGGCTCGGGAAATGGCGTCGTTATCGCCGGACTTTAAATTGAAGTCGGCGTTGGAAATCGAGATTTCCAAGGTCGCGTTCGCCGAGAAGTTGACGGCGACCTCGTCAAAACCTTGACCAAAAATTATTGCATCTTGTGATCTTTGACACGGGCCAGGACCTGACAGTTCGGGCAAGTGGCCTCTTCCCGCAGAGTATAATCTTCCAAGTAACTCTCCACTCGGATGGTCAGCTCAGAGCTGCATAGAGGGCAGGTGTTTTGCACCTCGATAAAGGTTTGGCGACGTGCCTGGATTACATCGTGTTCGGCTTTTTCCCGTTTCATCTTTGCTGTCCCTTCTGATCCTGATGGCTGAGTCCGCGACTAAGCTGTGCAAAGCCGGTGCTTACGGCCTTGGGCTGGACAGTCCATCTAGTCGGTGCGAGTCCCAGTCATCCGTTTGTCTTGAAATAATACGGTTTGGGGTGCCCAATAGCCTGAGTGATCGCCGGTTGATAATATAGAGCCATGGGACGTTTTATGCCGGCTGGCCAGTCTGGTTCCGCTGTTCTCGC
>JALHOQ010000181.1 GCA_022842925.1 Bdellovibrionales bacterium | reverse complement strand
TCTACACGATTGGCTCAAGCGGCCACGAAGGCAACGCGGTTTGGGGCAAAGTCTTTCGCCTGACCGATATGGCCTTTGTTCACTACCGCAGCTGTGCCTTTATGATTCAGCGAGCCAAACAGGTCCCGGGCTCAACCCCGCTTTACGACACGATGCTTAGTTTTGTGGCATCGAGTGAGGATCCCATTGCCGGTGGTCGCCACAAGGTTTTTGGCAGTTTTCCTCTAATGGTTCCGCCGCAGACGTCTACGATCGCCTCCCAGTTGCCAAAAGCGCTGGGTGCGGCCTTGAGCATTGGCCGGGCCAAAGACTTGAAACTGCAGTCCGCCGTTATGCCGGGCGACGCCGTTGTGTTCTGCTCCTTCGGCGACGCCTCGATCAATCATTCAACCGCCGTGGGCGCGGTGAATTCGGCTCTCTGGGTGGCCCACCAGAATGTGGCCATGCCGTTGATTTTTATTTGTGAAGACAACGGGATTGGCATTTCCGTTCCCACCCCGAACCAATGGCTCGAGTCTCAGTACGCTGAACGACCGGGTCTGCATTACATCTCTTGCGACGGCTTGAATCTCGCTGACACCTATCGCGCGGCCCGGGAGGCCGAACACTATGCTCGCACCCGCCGCAAGCCGGTTTTTCTGCATATGAAATGCGTGCGACTGATGGGCCACGCCGGCAGCGACGTGGAATTAACCTACAACCAATTGGCTCGGATTGAAGCCACTGAGTTTAATGATCCCCTCTTGCACTCGGCCCGGATCGCTCTTGAGAACGACCTTGCCACCGCCGAAGAAGTCGTCGGGATTTATAGAGCCCTCGAGGCGCAGATTGCCGCGATCGGTGAGTACTCCAAGACTCGACCCAAATATCTGAAGCGCGAAGAAGTGCGCACTTCACTCACCGCCTGCGCCCATCCCAAGCCCTCACCGCCCGCCCGCAATGAGAGTGAGCTTAGGGAGGTGCTCGGCGCCGATGTTGATAAGCCTTTGCATCTGGCCAAACTGATCAATATGGGTCTGGCGGAAATTTTGGATCGCTATAACGGCGCCGTGATCTTCGGCGAAGATGTGGCGCAGAAGGGCGGCGTTTACAATGTGACCGAAGGGCTATGGAAGAAATTCGGTCCCCGCCGCGTGTTTAATTCGCCCCTCGACGAGCAAACCATCCTCGGCAACGCGATCGGTTTCGCTCATAACGGCTTCTTGCCGATCCCCGAAATTCAGTTCTTAGCCTACGTCCACAATGCCGAAGATCAAATCCGCGGTGAAGCGGCGACGCTGGCGTTTTTTTCGCAAGGACAATTCACCAACGGCATGATCATTCGTATCGCCGGCCTGCCCTATCAAAAAGGTTTTGGTGGGCATTTTCATAATGACAATTCTCTCGCGATTTTCCGCGATATCCCGGGCGTGATCGTCGCCGTTCCATCAAATGGCGAAGATGCGGTTAAGATGCTGCGCACCTGCGCCCGTGAAGCATGGGAGAACGGCCGCGTGGTCGTATTTGTCGAACCCATCGCGCTCTACATGACCCGTGACTTGCACGAAGCCAACGACAAACAATGGGCTGGTGGCTACCCACTGACCGGAGAAAGCAATCTCGGTGAGTTCGGAGTTTGGGGTGAGTCACGCGATCTCACCATTGTGACCTACGGCAACGGTTGCTACTTCTCGCGCCAGGCGGCGAAGATTCTGGAAGACCGGCATAAAGTGCGAAGTAAGATTATAGACCTGCGCTGGCTGGCGCCGATCGACAAAGATTCCCTGCTCAAGGAGATCGGGGAGTGCCCAAATGTTTTGATCGTCGACGAGTGCCGCAAAACCGGATCCTGGAGCGAGTGGATGTGCGGTGCGATTTTAGAAGCGCATTCCGCCGGCGGTCAGGTGCCGCGCGTGAAGGTGATCACGGCGGACGATTGTTTTATTCCCCTCGGTCGCGCGGCCGCGGCGGGACTTCCCTCCCGCGATGAAATCGTCGACGGAGCGTTGAAATTGATGAACAAGGTGTGATCGGAATGAAAAAACGTGCTGTTGTAATTTGTCCCGGCCGGGGAAGCTACACCAAAGAAACGCTCGGCTATATCCGCCAGTATGGAGCTCATCACCGCGAGTTTATCGCCGATCTAGATGCCCGACGCGCGGAATTGGGTGAGCCGACTATCTCGGAGCTCGACAATGCCACCACATTCTCGCCCCAGCTCCACACCCGCGGTGAGAATGCCTCGCCGCTGATTTACGCTTGCTCTTACATCGACTTTATGTCGATCGATCGCGAAAAGTACGACATCGTCGCCATCACCGGCAATTCCATGGGTTGGTACCTGACGCTCGCCTATGGCGGTTCTCTCGATTGGGCGGGCGCCTTTAGCGTGATCAACACCATGGGTGGAATGATGAAAAAAGAAATCCTGGGCGGCCAGGTCATCTACCCCATCGTCGACGACCAATGGCGCCGCTCGCCGCAAAAGATCGCCGCGGTCGAGCAGGCGGTTTTTCAAGCCCGCGAAAAGAGCGGCTGCGATATTCATATGTCGATCTATCTCGGCGGTTTTGTCGTGCTCGGAGCGGAGCAGGCGGGAATCAATGCTTTGCTTAAAGAGCTTCCGAGCTACGAGAACTACCCCTTTCAACTGATCAATCACGCGGCTTTCCATACTCCGATTTTAAGACCGATTGCTGAAAAGGCTTTTCGCGAGCTAGGTCCAGAGTTGTTTAAGCGCCCCGAAATCCCGCTTATCGACGGGCGCGGGTGTATTTGGCAACCCTACTCCACAAACATCGAAGACCTCTATCACTACACGCTTGGCCACCAAGTGGTTGAACCCTACGACTTTACGACCGCGGTTTCTGTCGCAATCAAAGAATTCGCACCCGATAAATTGATCTTACTTGGGCCTGGCAGCAGCCTTGGTGGATCGCTCGGCCAGATTTTAGTGGCGAACGATTGGTGGAAAATCGATTCGAAACAGGCCTTCTCCGAGCGGCAGTCGAGTGATCCGGTTTTATTGGCCATGGGCCGGGCGGACCAGCGACCTCAGGTTGTAGGAACTACGATTTAGACCTTAGTTCCGCCTTCGCTCCCAAAGTCCCAACCAAGGTCGAGTGAATCTCAAGGCCGCTTTTCGCGATAGGATATTGATGTATATCCTCACGCGAGGTCTAGGCCCATTTTTCGCGCTTCTGCTTTTACCGCTTACGGTGAACGCGGCCGGAAACCATTCGCGTCTGCCCGAGCCGGATTGGGCATACGTAGAGAAAAAACTTTCACAAGCCAAACTCCCCGCGGTCTTTATCAAGGAAATGCGCCGTATTTATAATCCTAAAGACTTTATAAAAACGCTTGAGCTGAATGTCCTGTTGTATCTGCGCAAGACCGACTATCACCAGCCCCAGGTGTCGCCGAACGCAGTCGACGATATTAAACGTTTTCTTTGGGTGAATCAGGGCCCTTTTAAAGAGGCCGAGAAAAAGTACGGAGTTTCACCGGCGACTATCTCTTCGCTGCTATGGCTCGAGTCTCGGCATGGCGCCAACAAGGGCTCGTTTCATGTCGCCAGCGTTTACCTGCACCTGGTGCAAGCGGATCGGCCCACGGTCCAGCGCTATCTTAAGGCCACACTGCCCAAATACACTTCCAACTACGACAAAGGCACCCAGGCCAAAATCACCAAGCGCACCAAAACCAAGGCCGATTGGGCCTTATCCGAAGTCAAAGCCATGCACGGAATTCATAAAAAGCATCCAACCGTGCTGCGCGAATTAAAAGGCTCCTTTGCCGGCGCTTTCGGCATGGCTCAGTTTCTCCCGTCGAGTTATCTAAACTTCGCTCGCGCCTACAAAAAGGGCCACTCTCCGGATCTCAACAAAGCGCCCGATGCGATTGTTAGCGTCGCGAATTATCTCAAACAGCACGGCTGGCGCAACGTTCAGCACCGCTCACACAAACGCGCGCTGATGCGCTACAACAACAGTGAAGACTACGCCAAGGCGATTTTAAGTCTCGCCTCGCGCGCGGGTCCACCTCTCGCCAGCGCGCCAAAACCCATCAGTCCCAAGGCCATCCAGCAACAGAAAAAATCCCAGGCCGAAGCGGCTGCAAAGGCCAAGCGCAAGCCCTCTTCGACCAAAAAAACTAAAGGAAAAAAGTGATGGACAAAGAAATTCTGCTCAACCGGACCTTGATTGTCGTGCTTGGAATCGTGACTCTCTTTTCGTGGTCTCGTAACTCCTCGCTGTCGACCCGAATATTGATCGTCGAATCCGGAATAGCTAAAAACGCGCGAAAGTCGGAGGCGAGCTCGGTCGTCTCTCGCGACGACAGCCAAACTCTTCGCCAAGTTTGCGCTTCTCTTCGAGGCCGTCTTACCGGCTCCGGTCAGAGACTTTTTTGCGACCTGCCTCAGACGACTAGCTCCGCCCCGGTATCAGTCACATCCGCACGTCCCGCTTTGACCCGAGCGCCGAGCGCGGCGCCGGTCGACGGAGGTGGAGTTGAAGTCCATTATCCAGAATGGACGAAACGGGAATGTATTGAAGTTACGGGCGCCGCCAAGTGTGACCCGGTTTCAAAAGCCGTGAAGTGTCCAAACGGAACTCGGCTCGTGCGAGTGGCCTTTACACCGAGTGGAAAAGGAATTCGCAATCGATTCGTCTGTAATTAAGGACCGTCGCTTGTGACTGGACATTGTGAATAAACCGATTTCCAAGCGAACGTAACGGGATTGGTCGTGGCTATTTCGCACACATGGTAATCACCGCAACTGGGCTGAACCATGCTAAAGGAGCCGTAGGCGTAATACATCCCGGCGGGGGCCTCGGGCAGTGAAGTGAGTCCGTACCCTAACGACAACGGAACACTGGGGCAAGAAAAGTTACCTACGCCACCCCCGGCTCCGGAGGGATCCCTGGATGTCGAACAGGACGTAACCCGCGCGGCCGAAGGATTGGTAACATCAGCATTGAGCGTAACGTTAACTGAAGCTGGTCGGCGCGAAAGCTCTAGACTGTTGTGATCAAAAGCCATCTCGAGTTCAGCGCGAAAACGACCCGTGCCGGTGGACTGAAAATTCCGCAGCCGAATGGTGCTCACGGCCACCCCCGTTTGCGTTCCAGGAAGAGTTGCTCCGGCAATGGCCACCGGCAAGCCGGGAACGTCATTTATGCAAGAGGCATAAAGACGAGTGAGATTGATCTGCGAGGCCGACGACCCAATATCAAAAGTGAGTGGTGAGCCATTGGCTGTGTTCTTGGTCGCATCGAAATTGCAGCCGCAGATGCTGGGGTCGGAGAGATCCCGCATGATGTCCTGTTCGGCTTGCAGAATTTCGATTTTTTGCTGGAGGCTTTTGGCCTCACGGTTCCCGTTGTCCATCACGGTCGTAATACCCGCGATGACCACGCCCATGATCGCCACCGCGACCATGACTTGAATCAGAGCCGATCCCCGTTGATTGAGTACTGTGATTTTCACTTGTCTATTTTAGCACTTCCACAATGCGCGCGCGCGTCCTATTTTGAGACAACCGCGACGAAAGGACCCCTCACTTTAGTGCGCCCAGAACCTCAGACCCAAACCGCTCCACCTTGGCCTCGCCCATACCGTAAATTTCGAACAGCTCTCCCGTAGAAGTCGGCTGCTTCTGTGCCAACTCGCGTAGCGTCCGGTCGCTAAAAATCACGAAGGCCGGTACGTCCAACTCCCGGCTCTTATCTTTACGCCACGCACGCAGGACTTCATATATGCGGGACTGATCGGGATTGAGCGGGCTCGACTCCCCAGCCTGGTCGGCAGTTTTGCGCTTTTTGCGGACGCTACGCTGAGTGATTACCGGTGCTGGGGGTTTTTCGACCCGACGAGCAGAACTGGGATCACAAACATCACAGTGACCGCATTTTTCAATTCGCTTGGCGTCTTGGTAATACGTCAGAATTTCCGCATGCCGGCACTCGCCGCCCTCGGCGTAGTCGATCAAGTTATCCAACGCTTGCCACCGGGAACTTACGATATGAGCCGGAGCCCGTGTATTCTGAATAAAGTAGGATTGCAGGCCTTTGTCTTTTTTTGCATAGAGCAAAAGACATGTGGAGTGGGCTCCGTCGCGGCCTCCGCGTCCCATTTCTTGATAAAGCGAATCTATGGTGCCCGGCATGTGATAATGCACGACCAGACGCACATTCGGATGATCAATCCCCATGCCGAAAGCATTGGTGGCCACAAGGATTCTTAGGTCCCCCGCCCCATAGGCGTCCTGCCGTTCGGTCCGCATCTGCGCGCCCATCCCGGCGTGATAAAAACCGACTCGATCGAATTCCCGACCCAGCTCCTCCGCCAACTCTTCCGTGCTCTTGCGAGTTCCGCAGTAGACGATCACGCGTCCTTCGGGAAACTGCCGCAGAGCCTGTTTTAGCACGCGCATTTTTTCCGCCTCATCCACGCAACTCTCCACTTGGTAGTAGAGATTGGGCCGATAAAAGCCATGAACGTGGCGAGCGGGAGACTTCAAACCCAATTGCTTGGCGATATCATTGAGCACAAAAGGTGTTGCCGACGCGGTTAACGCCAAAACGGGAACCTCCGGCCGAGCCGCTTTCAAGCTTTTCAGCTGCGAGTACTCTTCACGAAAATCGTGCCCCCATTGCGACACACAATGGGCCTCATCTATGGCAAAAAGTGCGATTCGGAAACCGCATATCCAATTCTTAAACCCATCCTTCTGCGTCCGCTCAGGCGAGACATAAAGGACGAAAGGTCCGCCCAGATTGAGGCGGCGAAAGACCTCGCGTTTCTCGTCCATCGATTGCCCGGAATGAAGACAGCCAGCCGGTACGCCCACCCGGGTGAGGGCTGCGACCTGATCATTCATCAACGCAATCAGCGGAGAGA
>JALHOQ010000180.1 GCA_022842925.1 Bdellovibrionales bacterium | reverse complement strand
CCAAAGTTCCTAGCAGCTGCCGGCAAAATGAATTCAGTTTCTGCGAGGAATCACATTTCACGATCACTTGAAAGCGGAATTTGCCGCGGAGTTTTGAAAGTGGAGCTGGAGCTGGACCCAGCACACTGATTCCGTCGGCGTAGCGGGAAGACTGGGCTTGGAGCTGTTTGGCCCGCTGGACCAACTTCATTCCCGTCGCGCGGCCACTCTCGGCGTCACCCGACTGAATGCGGAACATCGCCATGCGGCCCGAAGGCGGGTAATTCATTTCTCGCCGTTCACTGAGTTCAAACTCCGAAAAACCGCGAAAATCTGCCGACAGGGTAAAGGTGATGCTCGGATGGGAAGGGTCATAGGTTTGAATCAAGACGCGTCCCGCGGTTTGTCGACCTGAGCGGCCGCTCATTTGCGTGAGGAGCTGAAAGCTGCGTTCACTGGCCCGAAAATCCGGCCAATGAAATCCCACGTCGGCCAACACCAAGCCCACAAAATTTAATTTTGGAAAGTCGAGCCCTTTGGCGATCATCTGCGTGCCGATCAAAAGGTTGGTGTGTTCGCCCTCAAAGTCGGCGATGAGCTTCTCCAGCTGTTCGCGAGTCTGAATTTCGTCGCGGTCGGCGCGCGCGACACGTGCCTCGGGAAAAAGCACCTGTATGTCGGTCTCGATTTTTTCGGTGCCGAGGCCAAGCGGACTTAAATCATTCTCTTTGCAGTCGGGGCAGGTCTTGCTCGCCCGCTCACTGTAATCGCAGTAATGGCAAACCAAATAGGAATGCGCGTGCAGCGTAAGCGAAACAGAGCAGTTCGGGCACTCAGCCACATAGCCGCAGGCATGGCATTGCGCGGTTTGGGCCATACCGCGCCGATTTAAAAACAAAGCCGCCTGTTCGCCCTTTGCAAACACGTCTTCTAAGCCCGCATATAGCTCGTCCGAAAGCCAGAACGGCAGTGGCGAGGGGACGTCCTTGCGCTGAGCGTGAACGGCCTTCAGGTCCACGATCTGAATTTCGGGCAAAGGCCGGGCGTTTACTCTTTCCGCCATTGTATGCAGGCGGAATTTTCCCTGTAGGGCATTGCTCCACGATTCCATCGATGGCGTGGCCGACCCGAGAACGATCGGAATATTTAGATTTTTGGCCAGAACGATGGCGGCGTCCCGAGCGTGATACTTCAGTTTCTCATCTTGCTTGTAGCTCGGCTCGTGCTCCTCATCGAGAATGATCAGGCCGAGGTCGTCGATCGGGCAGAACAGGGCGGACCGCGCGCCGACGAGAATTTTTCGCTCGCCGTCGACCACGCTCCACCATTGATTGGTCTTTTCACGCTCGGTGAGATGCGAATGCAAAACAGCGATCTGACCCGGAAACCGTCGCGAAAAACGATCAATCAGCTGGGGAGTGAGCGCGATTTCGGGCACGAGCAAGAGACCGCGCTTGCCGCTCTCCAGAATGCGCGCGAGCAAGCGCAGATACACTTCCGTTTTTCCGGATCCGGTCACGCCGTGAACCAGATGGACCGCGAAACCGGAATGGCTTTCGATCGCGGACACGACTGAGCTTTGCTCCCCGGTGAGGGGTGGGGGTGAGGTGGGAACCAACTGATCATTTACGACGGCGCTTTTTCGCGGACCGCGCCCGCCCTTTGCTAGGGGTGGAAAAACGCTTTCGACAATCTGTCCGACCGGATGGATGTAGTATTGAGCCAGCCACTCAAGCCAATCCATATAAGCCGCCGGTAACATCGGGCGTCCGGGATTGGCTTCCAGTATGGCTTTCAATTTGAGATCCTGGTCGACCTCCGTAGTCGACTTTAGAACGACCCCCGCCGCCGTTCGTTTGCCTAGCGGTACTCGGACAGAGCGGCCGCGTTCAAGCGGAACGCCGTCCGAAGGCGCCAAATAGGTCAATGGCCCCCTTAAGGGCGCATCGACCGCGACCAGGTAAAACCCGTTCGAACTCATCTAAACCTTAGGAAAAAATCGCGCAGGCCATCGACATCGGGCAGTTTAAGAGATTCTTTGCTGGCGGCCAAAGTCGCATTTTGAAACCGAGTGTCGCGACCTGCCGGCTTGAGCGCGGGCTGCACTTTTACCGTCTGCACTTGCACCGTGAAGCCGCTGAACTGATAGGTGCGAGTGCGAGGATAGAAGAAGTTATCATCATATTTCGAGTAATCACCGGCGTTCAGCACCACCTGATTTAGGCTTTTGTACTTTCGCAGGACAAACTGATCCTGCTCCAACCAAAGGGTGGGCGAATCGCCAGCGGAGGGATTCTGCCCGATGGCCCAGGTCACGGAGCCTCCGACGCGCGAGAGTCGAATAAATGACGGCGGCTCGTATTTGACCTCTTTTGGATCCACTTCCGACGACAGCGGCGGCCGGTCCTTTAAAGATTCTTGGGGCGCCACTTTCAAGTTCACCAGTCGGGAGCGAAAGTAGCGGCTGTTGCGAAAATGAAAAAGCGGTTCAAGCCATTCTTCACCGAGTTTTTGCGTTTTGACTCCTGACCCATCGTAAAACGAGCGGGTATTGCCGTCGTAAATAACTGTTCCGGAGACAAGGCCTTTAAGCGGGCCGCGTCCTTCAAAGGACACACGCATGGAATTCTCGCCATTCACCAGCCAGGTTTCGCGGACTGTGAACGAGTCGGTTTCCTTTTTGATCGTGACATCCTGCTCAATCTGATAGGTCCCTTTGCCATGCGTCTCGGCTGCTCGCGTCGCGATCATCGAATATTCAGGAATGTACGCAGCGGCTGAAACGGTCCACGCCAATAGGGTCGAAAGCCAAACTATTTTCATTTATCCCTCCCAAAACGCTCGTGCAGATACTTTTTCAACGCCGGTCCGATTTCTGGATGGTTTAGGCCGATTTCGATTCCGGCTTGCAAATAACCCAGTTTATCGCCGGCGTCGAAACGAATCGCGTCTAACTTCAGTGCCAGCATGCCCTGTTTTTTCGCCACCTGAGTCATTCCATCGGTCAGCTGAATCTCGCCATTTTTACCTGGCGGAGTGTGACGCAGATACTCGAAAATCTCCGGCGTAAATACATAGCGGCCCGGTAGGGCCAAGCGTGAAGGGGCGTCGGCCACTGCGGGTTTTTCCACAACGGTGAGGACCTTCCATAGGTTGGGGCCTTTTTCCTCGACATCGACAATGCCGTACTTGATCACATCCCGCTCGGGGACCTCCATCACGGCCACGGCCGAGAGGCCGGTTTCCGCAAAGACGTTCGCCAACTGAGCGATGCCTGACGGTTGACCCGGTTTGCTCAACATAAGCTCGTCGCCGAGTAAGACAGCGAAAGGTTCGTTGCCCACGGCTTCGGCGGCCGTGAGAACGGCATGACCCAGCCCGAGAGCTTTTTCCTGGCGGACGAATGTGACTTTGATGTCTTTGAACGAAGGGTCGAAGAATTTTTCGATGGCCTGTTTGGTCGGGCCGATAACCAGTATTACTTCATCAAATCCAGCCGCTACGATTTCGTCGATGTTGTAGAGAAGAATGGGTCGATCCACTAACGGAAAAAGTTCTTTGGGAATGGTCTTGGTGGCCGGCATAAATCGGGTGCCTAAACCCGCCGCCGGTATTACGGCCTTGCGAATCTTCATCGGGCCAGATTATGTGCCCCAATATGAGACGTCAATGCAGGCCTCTGATAAATTGCTTAATACTTTGGTGCAGTATTCCGATACACTTCTAAGTCTAAGAGGTGAATTGCTATGTCCCCCAGTCTCAAATTGAGACACGCCTTCTTTGCTGTCATATGCGGCGTTCTTCTATTATTTCAAAACTGCGCCCAACCTCCAGAAAACAATTCGGCCGTATCGTCGTTTGCCGACAAATTGCCGATTGCGGTGGATGTTCAGCTCGACACCATCGCCTATATGTCGTGCTCCAACATCAAGGATCCGGTAGAAAAGCGCGCTTATTTTACAATTCGAGCGGGCGCTTATACGCCCGGTAAATCGGGCCTCCAAATGCGCGAGGATTTCCGCAAAGCAACCGAGTATTATGGCGCAACTGATCGTGCGAAATTATTTGCCAGCAGTGCCGCCAATGGTGACACCCGACTGAATTTGTCGATCCGTTCCGCCGGAAATTACCAATCACCATGGGTTGCCGATGACTTGCGGGCCGGCGAGGACGTCGACTCGTTTTTGCCGCCGCTCGATTCCGCTTTTATTGCCGGCCCGGTTGCCGCCGCCAGGTCTGGAGCGTGGATCAACTACTTCCCGGGCAGTGGTGACAAACGGTTGGTCGAGGCTTCGCTGCGCTACTATAAATTTGAAGACAACATGGTTCGAACCCGGCAGAAGCTCGAAACTTCTTCTGGTTCTGATGCCGCGTTTATGGTGGCCGGATTTTCATCGTCGAGTGACGAACTCAATCTTGGCCTGCGCAGTCCGAGTGGATCGTCCGCGCCTCCTGGTGGCGCCGTTCCCATTTATGGTCGCGGATTTCTGTTTGGGTTCACCCAACCTGTGGGCTATTCCGGAAGCTCCGATCGCCGCGCCTTGGGGGCCATACGAGAATTTGATCTGACAGCCTATCCTCCTCGGGAACTCTCACAGAACCAGTGGTCCTGCCCGACGGGCAATCAATTTATCATTGTTCGTCCCGAAGACATCGTAAATGGCCGCGCCACGTGCGCGCGAATTCCCGATCGGGTTCGCGCCGGCACCAATGATGCGGCTGAACTGCAGGCCCTCCGACGCGTTCTGCGTGTCGAAGACTGGTTCGTCGATATGACTCGACATTGCATCGTACCTAAGCGCACCGGCGACTACTGCTACGGCGACCAGCTCGGTACTCGCACCATCTCCTACGGAACCACCTCGTGCGTGAATGATGCGAATACCGTGTGTCCGCACTTCGTCACCATTTGCGTTCGTCCGCAGAACACCCTATTTTAGGGTCAATGCGATTTTTATCTTTTCTTGCGATCATTACTTTTACTTCACATGTCCACGCCGAAGTCTTTATCGGTCCATCGGCCTCTTCGTTGGGAGGCGCGGGTCGGGCGGGTCTCTCGGGCGCCGAGTCGGTGTTTTTGAACCCGGCACTCGTGCCCTTGATTCAAATGACGGAAGTCATCGGTTACTTCCGCGACGGGCAGTATGGCCGTGGCCAACATAGGAATGCCTGGGCAGTCGGCGCGGTGGATTCAGGTAAGGAAGTTTACTTTCCGGCGGCATTCCATTATGTGCGCACCCGAGATACTGGACGTGCACTGACCGCGGCCGACGGCGAAATGTTTCATCTGGCGTTAGGAAAGAACATCTCCGAACGCCTGGCGATAGGTTTTTCGGGATATCACTTAAAATACAAGGTTTCGGGTGATCGCGAGTACACGCAATGGAACGGCTCGCTCGGCGCGCTGGTGTTGATAACGGAGAACATGGGTTTCGCATACGTGTTAAATAACGTGGCCGGGCCAGGGTCGGATGTGCCGCGCGGCCTTCGTGAGGATATGAATCAAGGAATAGGTGTTTACGGGGCGATCGCGGAGATCGCCCGGCTTCGGGTCGACTTGACCCGGCAAGAGCGGTTTAATCCCGATAAGAAAATGGCCTATATGGTGGGGATTGAGTCGATGTTGAGCGATTATTTCCTGTTTCGGGCTGGCTTTCGCCGGGACGACCTGCGGGACGAGCGCTTCTATACCGCTGGGATCGGTTTTACCGGCCCTCGGTTAAAGATCGACTACGGATTTGAGAAGAACGCGGAAGGCGCTGAGGGAGCGGTGCACAGCGTTGACATGCGGGTACCCTTTTGATAGCTTGCGCCGTTTCGCACTGAATCTGAGGAGATAGAAATGGCATCCAAAACCAAAATCACTGAATTCCGCCGTGAGCGTAAGCAATCCAAGGCCGGCAAGAAGCGTAAAGCCGCCAATCGCAATAAAGGCACGACCAAGTCGGCCGCTCAATTGTTTGGCGATGAATAGTTATCAGCCGATCTGCGGCTGATGCAAATAAAAGTCCCTGCCACGAAATGCGCGCCTAATGAGCGCGCATTTTGCATTTGGCAACCACCCGAACCTACGGTTCGGGTTAGAGTTACTCCGCAGCCGCGGACGAGCCGCGAAGCTTCGAGGGCAACGCAGTCGCGACACCCTTGATCGAGAAAATCACCGGGTGACTTGCCCAGCCTTCCTGGCCGGGAACAAATTTGAATTTAGCGATGGCTTTAACCGCGGCTTCGTCGAGATCGGGATGACCCGAGCTCTTAGCCACTTGTACTTCAGTCACGCGACCATCCTTGGCCACGCGATACAGAAGCTCGACTTGCCCCTGGCGCTGATCCTTGCGCGCGCTGAGAGGGTAAGTCGGCGGTTTGTTTCCGCTGTATTGTTTAAGTTCAAGATACGAAACGGCTGCGGACTTGGTTTCGCCACCCTTATTAAGGGGCTCCTTGGATGCGCCTTGACCATCGCCACCGACCGGAGCCGGGTCTTTGGTTTCATTCACTTCGGGGCTCGTGGCTTCAGTGGCTTTATCTTCCGCTTCGGCGGACGAGGCGGCTTGCACACCGGCGGGAGCGGCATCCTTCACCGGAATCAATTCTACTTTTTCGTCTTCTTGGGCGACAGTTACGGCCTGTGAATCCTCGATTACGGGGTTCATATTTTCCGGCAGTTCGGTCTCGGCGATTTTTTCTTTGGCCGGCAGTTCGGTTGCGATTTTAGGTGGGCTTTTAACAACTTTCTTGGCTGGTGCGACTTTCTTTTTGGGAAGTAGCTTTACGGGCTCTTCTTTGGCGACTTCTTTCACTTCGGGCAAAGGCTTCACTTCCGGAACAGGAGCGGCGCCACTGGCATCGGCTACTAAAGTCCCTTCACCCATCGCGACTTCGACTTCAGTGCCGGCACCGGATTCACCGCCGGGTTGACCAAAGTGAT
>JALHOQ010000179.1 GCA_022842925.1 Bdellovibrionales bacterium | reverse complement strand
GGTCTGTCTCTGGTCTTTATGGTGGCCTTGTTAATGGTCACCAAGGTGGATCTAAATATTGTTTATAAAAACCTAAGCACCGACGTGATGACTCAAATCAGTTTAGGTGTACTGTTCTTGGCCGTGATGCAAATGTATGTCGTGATTTCCCGTTCCTTCTTTGGCCGGACTCTGGGTGAGTGGACGTTTGATCTGCAAATTGGTGAAGACGAACAGCAGGTGAAGGAATCCTATCCAATCAAGGTGGCACTCCGGAGCTTATTGACCACGGTCACGGGCCTTGTGCTCTTGCCGTTGATTTCGGTCATTCTCGGTCGTGATATCGCGGGCCAAGTGACGGGTGTGAAACTCTATCGGCAAAAGATGTAATGGGTCAGGTCCTCCCGCTCGCACAGCTTCTGAGCGAACTTGAAAAACGGAAAAGCATGTCGCCGCGCCGGCCGCCGAGGGTCGTGTTCACCAACGGCTGCTTTGATATTTTGCACGTTGGGCACGCCCGTTATTTGCGCGACGCGCGGGCTTTGGGTGATGTGCTTGTGGTGGGCGTGAACACCGACGCCAGCGTGAAGCTCTTAAAGGGTCCAGAGCGGCCCATTCAAAACGAACGCGACCGGTCAGAGCTGCTCGCAGCTCTCGGCTGTGTCGACTATGTAACTTTGTTTGATGAGGAAACGCCGCGGGAATTGATTGAACAGCTCGCGCCTGATGTTTTAGTAAAAGGCGGCGACTGGCCCGTGGAGAAGATCGAAGGCTCCAAGTTCGTGCTCGCCCGCGGCGGCGAGGTCAAATCTTTGCCGTTTCACCCTGGCCATAGTACGACTCAGTTGATCGAGCGAATCGATAAGCGGTGAACATGAATCCACGTCAGTTGCCTTCCTTCGTGCCGTTCCGCCTGATCGGCGGCGGACACTTGCAAACCATCGTCGGCCATTTGCTGCCAGTCAAATCCATGCCGGTGGAATATGAGCGCTGGCTGATCCCAGTCGGCGAGGGCGATCGGCTGGTCGCACGCTTTTACCGACGGTCCGCTCAGGTCGTGAACGTCTTCTTTCACGGTTTGGGTGGCTGCGCCGATTCCAAGTACATGCAAGTGAGTGGCCGGACGGCTTTGAGTAAAGGCCATTCAGTGTTGCTAGTGAATCATCGCGGCAGTGGCGAGGGTTTGGCCTTCGCCCGCGGGATTTATCATTCCGGCGTGGTGGAGGATGTAGCGGCGGTGATGCGTTTTGTGCGCGCGCAGCTTCCGGGAGCGCGAGTGGTGGCGGTGGGATTTTCGTTAAGCGCGAATCTGCTGCTAAACGCGGCCGGTTTGTTGGATCGAGATCTGCCCGATGAGATCATAGCGGTAAACCCGCCGATAGATTTGCATTTGACCGCGCGGCGGCTGCTGGCGCCCGAGAATTTTGTTTACGACCAAAAGTTTGTCCGCGACCTGCGCCGGATTTTTGCGAATCGAGTGCGAGCGGGAATGATGGAGAAGGTCCCGGAGCTTCCGCGCTTCTGTCGTCTAGTTGATATCGACTCTTTGGTGACGGCCCCGCTCGGCGGTTTTGCCTCGCGCGAAGATTACTACACACGCTGCTCGAGCCTGCGATATGCGGCGAACGTGTCGATTCCGACTCTGATTTTACATAGCGAAGATGATCCCTTTATTCCCGGCGAAACTTTTCTGAGTGCGCCTTATCCATCCAACGTTGAGCTGAAGATTGTTCCGCGCGGCGGTCATGTCGGCTATTTGGCCGCGCCTGGCGCGCGCATGCGCTGGCTTGGCGATTTTTTCGCCGCGGCTTTGTAACCGCGGCGACACATCGATTCGCTCTAATCGGCGCGTGATGGTTGCACTAGGCGGATCAGATTCTTGCGCACTTCCTCCCGTGGACCCACCAACACATAAATCGTGAAACCATACGTTCCCGGTTCCAATTTTTCTTTGGCCGAGAAGTTAACGGCGGTATCCATGACATCGGTGTGATACTTGCCGATGTAAACCGGAGGCGCCGAAGACTCAGCGCTGGTGGCCGGGACATTATTGTCGGTCGAATACATGGCAAAAGCGAGGCCGTCGGGTCGCGAGGTGATGGCGGGCATGGTGGGCGAGTAGCCTTGAACGTTGTCGGTCACGACACGCGGAATCAGTTTGCAGCTGCCCGAGTCGATGGGTCGGCTGGGGTTGCAGGCCGCGAAGTCCACCGTCTGAATATTATTGAAGCCGCCCGGACCTGTTTTCAAAGCCGCGTAGAGCTGAACAATAAACGGGGCTTTGTTTGTGCTCGACTCGGTGACGTCAATGGATTCAATCGGATTTCGAATGATCCCGTCGAACTTGATTACGCCGGGATGCCCTTCGACAAACGACAGGCGTTTTTCGAACTGGATTTTATCATCGCGCACCTGGCCGGCCGGGGGCAGATAACGGTTGAGCGGAGCCGGCGTGGTGGCGCAGTCGTCATCTTGACGCCGACGGAACAGAGCGGGGGTCGCGAGCGTGGTGAGACCGTTGGCGCTGGCCGATATATTTTGCAGTATGGCCGACTTCGGTTTGCCATCGCCGTCATAGTAGCGGCTTCCGGCCTCGATTGGGTTAAAGCATTTGCCGAGTCCGAACTTCCAACCGGCCATCTGAAATAGTCGGCCATAGGCATAGGCGCCATCATCGATCAGTTGAGTATTGCCGTACCAGAGCTGTTCAATCGCGCCGGAGTATTTGGACGACGTCACGATTTTCAATTTCTGATTGCCCATTACGGCATCGCCCGAACTCAGTCCGGCGGCGTCGGGAAGGGGCACGCCGTACGCGCGGACTGCGGGCGTTCCCTGTAGCCCCAGGCTTTTTCCGGTTTGTAGGTAATGAAGGGCGGCTCCGACCCGGTCGTTTGAGAAAAGGTCGGAAATCTTAAGGCCCGACGGCATCTCCTGTTCTAGATAAACAGATGCGCTAAAATTCGGACTGCCTTGGCGGCCGGCCGCTAGGCCATTGTTGATCCAATGCTGCTCGGCCAGACGCTTGGACCCTTTTCCTTGCGTGATCAAGGCCGGATTGAAGGCCAAGTAGGCTTGCCAGTCAAAGATAGCCGAATTTAGAAGAGTCGTTCCCGTGGCGCCCAGGGCTCGCAACATAAAGTCCCGCACATTTTCGGTGAACGGGTGGGTGGCATTAAAGAGCAAAGTCAGAAACTCGCCATGAGCGATATCCATTTTTTTTGCCCAGACATAGCTGGTGCCGTTCTGAACGAGCGCGTTTCGGAGCAGCAGGCCCTGCTGGTCGGTCAACGGCGGATCTACGTGATTTACGCCATTGGTGGGTCCGTACAGAACAAAGGTCGGAGGCATTTTTAGATCGGGATTGGCCTCGATGTGGAAAACCGGCGAGGCGTTTCGCTGTGCATTTATATCGCCCACCATGGTCTTAATGGTGGTGCGATTGAAATCTGCATGGTCGATGGAGTAAACATGTCCGTCGAGTAAAACCAGGCCGGCGATAGCCGCGCGCGGGATGCCCACCGTGTTTAAAAAAGTGGGATTGGCCACGGTCAAAGCAGCCAGGTGGGCACCAGCTGAGTGCCCGACCAAAATAATTTTATTGGTATTGAGTTTGTAAGAGCCCGGCAAGTTCCGGAGGTGAAGCAGAGCGCTGGCAATATCTTTGGGAATTTGATCGACTGGATTGGCCAAGGGCACGAAGGTTTTGGAATCGCGCACGAGGCGGCGATAATTGATGGACGCAAAGGCGAAGCCAGCATTGAAGAACACTTCGCCGAGCGTGTAATGAGAAGCGCCTTTGTCACCATCATGCCAGCCGCCGCCGTGAATGTAGACGACCAGCGGTCGAACATTGTTCGCGTCATAAACAAGATCCAATTTAGTTTCAGTGGATGTGTTTCCTGTAATGTATGGGATATTGAGGGCCCGGTTCTGGTTCGGGGTGATGCTATAGGAAAGGGGCTCTAACCCCTGGGCTCTTGCCCCGTTTACACCCACCATCCAAATCGTCAGCCCCAAAAATATGCGTATCGCTTTAGTCATAGAATCCCCTCCCCTTACTAGGATATTAAGGTTTCCATCTCGAACAATGACCTTAGATAATTGTCGCGATTTCGCCTCAAAATGAGAGCGAATCGGCTGAAATTATCAAAGACTCCGTCGTGCAAATTTGCTAGTAGAACGTGGGGGGCATACATTCGATACTATTTTTTATCATTAGCGACTTTGATTTTCTTTGCGCCATGCACGGGCGCCTTGACGGTTCCATGCGACGATCTCCCGCAGCTCGAACTCGCCTTGAAGAATGCCATAGTCCCGGAGCTGCGCGCGCGCCTGCGCCCCCTTCTGGTTTCCTCGCGGACCACTTGCTCTGTAAATCTTCGCGATTGGGTTTCGGAGCCCATCGCCCAGCTCACCGACCGCAAGCATAAGGTCGACGGCCTGAACTGCTGGGGCAGCACTTTGTATTTGCGTGGGCTCCGAGAGCATCTTTACTACGCCCACGACAGTGAATTTACCTATGTGCTCGAGCAGGCCTGTCATCCGGTTCAGATTCCGCAAGCCGGAGATATCGGTGCGATTCGGCAACACCATGACGATGGTCGCGCCGAAGAGGTGCATGCCTTTCTTTATCTCACTCCTGACTACGCGATCTCGA
This sequence comes from Bdellovibrionales bacterium, assembly GCA_022842925.1. Classification (GTDB taxonomy): domain Bacteria; phylum Bdellovibrionota; class Bdellovibrionia; order Bdellovibrionales; family UBA1609; genus JALHOQ01. The sequence goes on along the minus strand of JALHOQ010000179.1, from coordinate 2,290 downwards.
AGCACAGCTATTCCTACGAAAGCGAGCTTGAGATCACTCATCCCGATAAATTCTTCGAAGCCTATGGCGATGATGTGACCTATTTTCGCTGTAGGCGCTGGCGACCGCCGGGAGTATCGCGGGAGTTAATTCGATTTGCCGAAAGATTGGAACGGGATTATCTCGTCGGGGCCGCGCTCAAAAGAAACTCCCAGGCGGAACTGTTTTATTTTCCTTTGATTGAAATATTAAACGGCTATTTTTTTTCGCCAGGATCATCTGAGCGCGGTTATGCCTTCCGCTTTTTTGAGAGTTCGGTTTGGCAGTACACATATCTATACTCAGGTGAGCGTACTCCGGACGACGGCGCAGAAATTTAGTTCGCAATTTCCCACTTCTTTTTGCTAACGTTTTGTAAATTCAAAATTCCTCACGGAAGGGGAAGTCATGAGTAAGTGTATCTTATTCGTTATAGGGATGTTGTCGCTTCAAGTTCACGCGTTTCGCGCGGAAGAGCACAGAGAATATTATGAGATGGAGGCGCCCGAGATCCGGGAGATCGCGGAGCTAAGTCCGGTTCCGTTCACACCGTTCGACGAAAGCTGTGAAATGAATCTGCTCCTTTCGCCCGCGGCCATCAGCTGGGACGAGATTGTGAATATCGGCTCTCAGGTGTGGAAAATCATCGTCGACAATCAGCCTGTACTTCACAGCACCGCGCCCGTTGCCCACGCTCTGCCTCGCGGGCTCGGCTGCTGGACGGATTTGGAACAGTGGAGCGCACCCGTCACCAAGACATACGAAGTGGTTTACAAAAATAAATTCGGGATTGAAGTCGTAAAGTTTCGCTTTCGCCTTCAGTACACCGCCGGTGGACGTAACAATGGGCGGGGCCGCTATCTCTCGAACGTGACCGTGCTCAACGGGCAGACCGATGTCATCTGGGGATACACTTTCAATTCCCGCGTCGAAGTGGCGAAAGCGGTGAACCTCGGTTCACGCCGGGACCCGGTAGCCGGACTTGAACTGAATCTTCACTGGAATGTGAAAACCGTAGTGAAGGAGAGCGACAACTCGGTCCATTTCTTTGTCGACGGCAACGGCGGCCTGCGTATGGCCGAGTAGGCTGGAAACGGCTGAATCTTCAACAAACTGTGCCGATTTTGGTCACTGACCTATAGAAACTCCCGAATCCCTCACTTTAAAAGCGGTATTGCCGATATCACCGGGCATGCCGCTGGCAAATAGGAGGGATGTGAGGAGAATGACATGAACAATAAGAATCTCGCTATCGGTGCCCTAATCGTAGTTTTGCTTTCGGGCCTGATTATGTATGTAAGCAAAGAGTCTGAAACTGATACACAGGCGCAAATCGAGCAGCCGGTGGAACAACAGCCGGTCGATCAAGTCGCCGCAGAAATGTCTCCGCCACCTCCAGCCGAACTTCCGCCTGTTGAGCCTGAGCCTGTTCAAAGCCAGCCTGAGCCCATGGCGCAGGAATCTTTGGGCGCCAGCTCGAGCGGTTTAGGCCGCTAGTTTTAAAAAAAGCCAGTGATCTGGGTGCCCCGCATGGGGTCCCCGGCGCGCAAGCGCAAATTGAATCTCTCCAGGCATTCGCCCTTGAGCACGGCCGTTAGCGCCGCCACCATATTGTCCATCGCATCGGATTGATGAAGCAGAGCGGCGCTCGCGATCAATCCCATTTTCGGTTTCGCCTTCAGTAAGGATTTTTGAAAGTGCTCGCTGGAATCACAGCTAAATAAGCCGAGCAGTCGTGGCTGACGTGCGCCTTTGGCGCGCTCCAAATCCTCTAACAAGAATTTCACACCCGGTTTTAATTTTTGATAGTGGGCGTAGTCGACCTGTTTGTTGCTTTGCAAGCGGGGCGGGGAGAAGTCCGGTCCGCCGCCGGTGCGCGAATGGCCGTTGTAAAAAACAATATCGGATTTCACCAGCGCTCGGCGAAACAGTCGGAAGGTGCGGTCACTGTGCCACTTCTGCAAATGGCTTTCGCGATTCCATTCATCGTCGGGACCGACCGAACTGGCCAGCACTTGAATCTGAATCACCCGCACTTTGCGATCGTACCAGGTGAGTTTTTTAGAGAAAAATTCTGGATTCCCTTTCTCTTGTTCAAAACCGCAGACGACCTCGAACGGCGGGCAGGGTCTAAGAATCAGATCCACGAACTGCGCGCGCTCATAGCGGTCGCCCACAAAGCGTAAAGGGCGCGAGTCCTTATAACCGAAGGCGACGACGATGCTGAGCGCGCCGTCTTTGGTGAGGGCCTGGTAGGGTTTGCTACAGGGAT
>JALHOQ010000178.1 GCA_022842925.1 Bdellovibrionales bacterium | reverse complement strand
GCCGGTACAGGTCACAGCTTGAATGATTTCGTCTTCGGACATGCGCTGAGTCCGATACATTTCACGAATAAAGTAGCCGGCCAGTGCGTCGGCCCATATCTCGTTGAGACGCGAAATAGCCAGGCCTTCCGTCTTACGTGCACGGCGCACGAGCCGAATCGTGGGCGAGAGGACTTGCAGCAGGTTTTGGATGTGATGGCCGTACTCGTGCGCCAGGGCGTACACTCGCGCGCCCACTCCGGGTGATTTGTGTTTATATTCGAGTTCTCGCCAAAATGAAGGGTCCAGGTAGGTTTTTTCGTCGGCTCCGCAGTAGACCAAACCCTTGCTGGAATCGACAAATCCACATTCGGAGGGGATGGCGTCCGTAAAGAGCACCAGCGTGGTCGGTCTGAAGCGGGGCCCTAATTTCTGAGCCCAAAAGGCCTCAAGCAGGCCCCAGATGCGGGCAGCCTCAAGGAGGTCACCATCCGTTTTTTTCTCGGTTGTAGCCGTTAATGGGTCTTCACAAAGGTCGGTTGCCTTCGCCCAAACCGCGTCAGATGTGATTAAACTAAGTATGAGGACAAATATTCGCAATTAAACCCCAATGTCTACTCACCGTTTTGCAAGGGCGGGACCGCACTCCGCCTAGTGATCCAACCAATGGCCTTCGACGGTTACGAGTAGCGCACTGCCGTCGGCAGAAGCATTAAAGCTCGGCGAGCGGTACCGGATTGAGTTGTAGCGCAAACCGATTGCAAACGCCGCGTCTTCTTGGTGCTCGCTTAAATATTTTTGCGCGGAAAGCGTCCATCCCCAGGCCGGATCCACGTCGGCTTCCACACCGGCGTGAACACCCTTGCCGCGAACGCGATTTTCAACATGATAGATCGCCCCCCAGCCCAAGCGAAACCGATTGTCGGTGTTGCGGTAATAGTAGATCGCCTCCAAGGGAACGCGAGAGAAAGTCACCACGTTGTCGTCCTTACCGGAATCCGTGAAACTGTATCCGAGGCCAAGCTGCAGTTCGAAGGCATGTGGAGCCGTGTCGGAGATTGGAACCATAATCCCGCCGCTCAGATAAAATCCCGCGCCTGCGTGTAGTTTATAACCTGCATTGCTGGTACGGGTGGCAAGGTTCGTTCCCCCGCTGGCATAGCCAAGTGCGATGAATTTATCGATAGCAAAGGCCGTGGTGGTCGGCCATAGGAGAGTGGCAAGGATCAGAGCACGCATACTAGAGCTTTACACCTTTGATCATCTTTCGGAGCTCGGTTTGAAGTCCGCTCATGGCCTCGAGTTTGGCTTCGACAATCAGATCCTTATCCTTTGTTCCAAAAGCGGCGACATAAGTTTTCGAGCGGGTGGCTTCCGCTTCGGCCGTGAGATAAAGGAATTCATTGCGCACATCCCAGAGGCTCGCATTCGCCACAAAAAGAGTGTCCGCTTTTGATCCGGGAACGAAAAACGCCGGGAGGAGAAGAGCGTAGGTCCAGCCCCAGTTGTTCATATATCGGTCGACTTGCGCTCCGCCGCCCACGATAAGGAGTGCATCGGCTTGATGTTTGGCGGCGGCCAGCCGCAGTGATTTCAGGTCTTCATCGGCGACCAGCGTATTCGAAATGGGAAAAACGTCCGCAACAAGGCCGTCGGCCTTCAGTTCTTTAACCAGTTCTTCGGTCACGTAGGCTTTGTCTTGTTCCGACCAGCGCCACTTTTCGTTGGCCGGGGATTTAAAGAAAATTCCAAGTTTAAACGGCTTGGGCAGGGCGGCCTTTTTATTGTAGGCCGCTTGAATATCGCCGTCGTCAAATCGAGCGTGAATGACGCCGATTTGCTGTTTCAATTGGCCGCGGTTAAAGCCCGAAGCGCACCCCGTGATAAGAAAGCATAATATCAAAACCAGTTTCATTTGTGACCCCCTATCAGATTGAGGAGTAAGGCTTATCATTGTGACTACTCATCGGCACCTTCAATTTTGCGCACCATTATCCGTTTCTGCCCCAGATATTTTTTCACCCCCAGGCTATCCGTTTTGACTCGGACCAGCGACGGGTTTACCCCTGATCCGGGAGCGAGTAAAAATGCAAGCGCAGCTGGAAGCCATCTTTCAATCATTAGCCGACGGGGTTTTTGTATTTGACCTGAATGGTCGCTTGGTACGGATGAATCATGCCGCTGCTGTGACCCACGGTTATCCCGATGTCGAATCTGTTCCTAGCGACTTGACCGAATTGGCCAAAGTTTTCGAGTTACATACCCTTGATGGTGTTTTTATTCCTGGCGAAGAATGGCCGATCAGTCGAGTCATCGCAGGCGAAAGATTTTCGGGTTGGATTCTGCAGGTCTCGCGTAAAGATTTAAACCGGAAATGGATCTTTAGCTATTCGGGAAATCCGGCATTGGATGAAAATGGCACGCCGAAGCTGGCCGTTCTTGCGGTCCGAAATATCACGGAGCAAATGCAGGTCCAGCAGGAGCTGAGGCGAAGTCAGGTGCAGTTGAAGCTCGTGACCGACTCCGTGCCGGTGTTGATTTCGTACCTCGATCGCGACTATTTCTACCGGTATGTGAATGAAGCCTATGCCACTTGGTTCAAACGGCCCATTGAGGAAATTGTAAACCGGCCGGCTCGGGCCGTGTTGGGTAAACGGGCCTTCGCATCTATCAAGGGTTACGCCGATCGGGCGTTAAGCGGCGAGACGGTCCTTTTTGACCAAGAACTCAGTTATGAGGACGGGATGGTTCGTCACGTTCGAGGATCTTACACTCCCGACCTTGATTCCGAGGGAAATGTGCGGGGCTTTGTAGCCTCAGTTTCCGATTTAACTGAATTGAAAAAAGCGGAGCGGAAGCTGGCGGCTAGTGAAGAGCGTTTTCGCAAGATCGCCGAATCTTTGCCGCAACTCGTATGGACGGCCACAGCGGAAGGCCTGGTCGACTACTACAACGACCGAATCGCTCATTACAGCGGCGTCAAGCGAGAGACCTATGGTTGGCGGTGGGAGCCGATGGTCCATCCTGAAGACGTGCAAAGAACGGTGGAGGCGTGGACTAAGGCTGCCATGACCAAAGCCGATTATCAGTGTGAACATCGGATTTTGATGAAAGATGGTTCTTACCATTGGCATCTGAGCCGGGGCACTCCACTGTCGGATAGTGAGGGAACTCGTTGGTTCGGCACGGCCACTGATATTCACGATCAAAAAATTGTCGAGGTAGAATTAAAGGCGGCGAAAGAAGAAGCGGAGCGAGCGAATCGGTTGAAATCGGCTTTCTTGGCCAATATGTCGCATGAGATCCGCACTCCGTTGGGGGCCATTTTGGGCTTTACCGATTTAATGCGGGACCCGAATCTCTCGGCGCAGGAACGGGAAGATTTCGCGGATATTGTGAATCGCAACGGGGAACAGCTTTCGGCCGTCATCAATGACATTCTCGACCTTTCTAAAGTGGAAGCCGGTCATATAAGTCTCGAATTCTCAGACGCCGATCCTACGGCGATTGCCGTCGACGTGACCTCTCTTTTGCAGGTGAACGCCGATGTGAAGGAATTGAAGCTCCAGTTCATGAGCGACGCGACCACGCCGAAATCCGTCGCCACGGACCCCACCCGTTTGCGGCAGATTTTGACCAACGTCATCGGCAACGCGATCAAATTCACCTCAGCCGGCAGCGTTCAGGTGCGGAGCTTTGGTAAAGACGGACTAACATGCATAGAGGTGGTGGACACCGGAATCGGCATTCCACCAGAAGCGCGAGAGCGCGTTTTCGATGCCTTTGTTCAGGCCGACGTCACACTCTCGCGCAAATATGGTGGTACGGGTCTCGGGCTTGCACTTTCACGGCAGCTCGCGCGCAGCATGGGTGGCGATGTCGTGATAACGGATTCGGATGTGGGAAAGGGAACCCGCTTTCTGATTTCAGTGGCGGATCAACCGGAAAAAATCCCGCAGGATCGAAAGCAACAGTCTAAAATGGCCAAGAATGGCGAGCATGGAAAAGAGGCTTTGAAGGGCATACGCACTTTGGTTGTGGATGATTCAGAGGACAATCGGATGTTGATTGGGCATTTTTTAAAAGGTGTCGGCGCCGAGGTTGATTTCGCCCGCAATGGCCTGGAAGGCTGTCGTAAAGCCCTTACGGGCGCGTTTGATGTGGTCTTGATGGATATCCAGATGCCGGAGATGGATGGTTACACCGCGACCATGAAGCTTCGTGAGTCGGGTTACAATAAACCGATTGTAGCGCTAACCGCCCACGCCATGGGAGAGGCTCGAAAGAAGTGTTTGCAAGTGGGCTGTTCCGACCACTTAACAAAACCGATCAATGTAAAAGCACTTGTCAGCACGGTCGAAAAATTCGGACGCCCGGACCATTCCTAACAGAAAATGGCCTGCACCGCCTGGATCAGCTTCACGATTTTAGGATCGGCTGGGGAGTAATATTGAAAACGTCCCCTGCGTTGACAGCTGACCAGCCCCTCCAATTTCATGCGGTTTAGAAACTGCGAGAGTTGGGACTGTGACAATTCACACAAAGCCACAAGCTCCGACACGGTCTTTTCGCCGTGACAGAGATGTCCCATGATCATAAGCCGCCCGGGGTGAGATAGCCCTCGTAAAAGCGAGCTGACTCGATCGCATTTTCGCTCCATTTTGGGAATCGATATGGTTTTCGGATACATAGAGTATCAGATTATCGGGCGCCTTGACATATTACAATATAATAATATATTAATATAAATAAGGAAGGTGCTCATATGGAAGTTCTCAACGAAACGACGTTTAAAACCAAAGTCTTCGATTTCGACAAACATCAAGAGTGGAAGTTCGATGGCGATCTTCCGGTCATTGTCGACTTTTATGCGGATTGGTGCGGGCCGTGCCGGGCTCTTGCGCCGGTCTTGCAGGAGCTAGCCGACGAGTATCAGGGCAAGGTGAATATATATAAGGTAAACACGGAACAGAGCCAGCAGCTGTCCGCTTTATTTGGAATCCGCAGTATCCCGAGCCTTCTTTTTGTGCCAAAGGACGGAAGTCCTTCGATGGTCGCCGGTGCCTTGCCGAAAAGCGAGTTCAAGCGCGCCATTCAAGATATCTTGAAGGTCCCAGATCCGACGGGCGGTTAAATTCAGCGAACGGAAACCGCCTCTTCGTTTTGAGGAATCAGTTGGTCTTGGGTACGGCCAAAAACACCGGTCCGGGTTGCTTCATCCTGCCGCCGGCGGCGCCCGCGTCGTCGCCCTCGCCAAAATAAATATCAATGCGGCAGCCTTTGATGGCGCCGCCCACATCTTGCGCGATCGCCAGTGATTGAAACTCTCGGGAGCCTTGATCTTTGCCGTTTTGCACGACGGGCCGTTTGGTGGAGTAGAGAACCGGGGTGCCGATTGGAATTTTAGACGAGTCCACGGCGAGAGAGTGGCCGGGAGTCAGATGGATATTCTCCACGCCTTTCGGCGGCTGTCCGTCGTCTTTAAAAAACACGTAGCTTTCATCCATGTTCAGTGCGGCGTCCGCCATTTGCGGATTGTCCTCGAGCCATTTGCCGATGGCATCCATGGAGAGGGCTTTTACGTTCAGGCATTTCAGTACGGCGCCGGTTCCGAGCCAGCGGAAGCCGTTGCGATTGCCATAGTTCAGGTAATGGGTTTTCGTCACACGGCCGTCGGAGTCTTTTTCCACCACGATACCGGATCCTTGAATATGCAATGAATGCACGGCCCAAGCGGAGTCGAGATAAACCAGTTCGAGGCCTTTGCCTTTCAGGGCCCCTTTCGAGTTGATCTCTTCGCGGGTAAAATGGGGGCCAAGGGAGCCGTCAGGATTTTTGCGGCGCATGACCGTGTTCTTAACTTTGCGTTCGGCGGGCGTGCCAGGGCATTCGATCACGGTCTCCTCGCTGACCACCAGATCGGGCGGAGATTTGTAAACAGGATATTTAAAGCGGTCGGTGGGAACTGCACTGCCTTCGATGACGGGCGAGTAGTAGCCGGTGAAGGTGATCTGGCCTTTTCCGTTGTCACATTTGTACTGGTAAAAATCCATTTGCTCTTTGGCTTTGGTCATAAAGGCGGCGTAGTCGCTGGACGAGTTGGCGAGCTCGAGCAGCTTTTGGTTGGCTTCGAGACAGATCTGCTTGCGGGTGTAGGTCTGCCCGCCGAGGGTATAGTTCTGGTCTTGCTTCTGCTTCTGGCAATTGGCGATCTGGCGCTGAAGGGCTGTTTTCATTTCCTTAAGATTGCCTTCCATCAGCGTCTCAGGGAGTTGGGTCGGCTCGACTTTGGCAAAGAGGTCGGGCGCGGGCTCCTTTTGGCCAGGAGCGGGGGGTTTCTTACTGCAGTCGGGAGGTTTAGACTTGCGGGTGTAGCCCTCGATGCACGTCTTAAAGGCCGGATTGGCGAGCAGGGACTCGCGGGTCTCGGCTGGAGCGGCGGGGATCCCGCCTTGAATAAACGTCGTCTGGCTATTGGCCGTCTCCGCGGCTGGGGCCACAGGCAATGCGGCGAGTAAGAAGAGGATAAACATGACTAATAGCCTAGCGTGATTGGGGTATCGCTGGAAGGCTGGATGTGCTATTTATAAACGGTTTTGGGGGCGACATGGCTTCGACGTGGGCTGTGAAACTTCAGGAGCATGCAGAGGCGCCCAAGGTCCTCTTAAAAATGGGCAACTGATATTCGGCAACGATTATCAACTCCAAGCTGCCTAATTATTTAGCGTAGCTTCGTTTCTACCTTGATCGGCGATGTTGGGGATAGAGACGTCACTTAGTCGCTAAGGTTGCCGGTTGGTATCTCCAGGGCCGGTGACCGAGATAAGCTGGGGGTCGGGTTAGAGGAGTTTGTCACCGGACGCCTCAAAGCCTTAAGCAAATCAGTGAATAAGCATGTAGCGCCTGTGTGCGGATCACTTACGGACCCGGGTTCGATTCCCGGCGCCTCCACCAATTAAAAAATCTTTAATGATTTCAATATCTTACGACAGTGAGAGGTTGTTTTTTTTGAGGATTGGGTTCTT
>JALHOQ010000177.1 GCA_022842925.1 Bdellovibrionales bacterium | reverse complement strand
GGAGCGGCCACCATTCGAACAATAACCAATACCAACCTGGCGTCGGGCCCGCTTCGTCAACTGACCCGATCGACTGTGGACGGATCTATTTATATCGTTGAGGCAAACCCCGCCCAGGTTGAAAAGTTCACTTCGGATTACCAACGGGTCGGCAACCCGTTTATAGGCGCAACGACAGGGAGCTGCGCTCTCGCGACTCCGTATGGAATCGCGTTTATTCCCACCGTCGAGTACATAGCAGTCGTGAGTAGCGCGGTTTCTGGTCGGCTTTCGATATATGATAAGGATGGCAATTGCATCCGTCATCAAACCACGGCGCCGATGAATGCGGGTACTCCGAGCGGAATCACTTACCATAGCCTATCCAACAAATTGGTTATTACTAGAGCAACTGACCACTCTATTTGGTCGATGAACATCGACGGTACGAACCCGTTTCAAATCTATCTTAACTCTACGATTATCAATACTCCGAGAGCCATCACGTCTGATGCCGCCGGATATTTATATGTCAGCAGTGCGGGCACCGATACCGTTGAAAAATTGTACTACAGTGGAACGGGCACGGCTTCTCGCGCATTGCCGGGACCATTGGTCGGGCCTTCTGTTCATGCGCAAAATGTCAGCTCGATACTGGTGGTGCCATGAGAACCGCCCTTGTCCTTCTCATTCTCTTGTTTTCGGCTGGGGCTATGGGAAGAGTTGGTGGTGGCTCGTCGAGCGTGAGCTCTTCGTCAAGTTCGACTGCTCGCGGCCCGTTCTCTGTTCATTTCGGATATGGGATGGAAGAAAATAAGATCTTGAACGCCTCGGGTACAGAGGCGGGATATCGGGGCAATGGCCTAATTTTTAACTTGGATTTACGGCTTGGCAAGGGCGGGCCGGGCGAGTTTCGCTTGTTCGGAATGGCCAAGAGATCTTCATCCACGTCCAAGCTCATCGCGGAGAACGAGTTCAACTCTCAAGTCTATGCGGGTGGCCTTAAGGTGTTTACAATGGATTGGCTTTACTTCGGTGGGGGCATGGGCGTGGCGCACCAAACGCTGAAAGTTTCCGGCGGGGAGTCGAGCGGGACCAACCAATACTATTTCGCGCAAATGGGAGTTGAAATTCCCCTTATGGAAACCGTATTTATTCATTTTTTAACAATGGCTCAGGTAAACGGTATCAAACGAAACAATCAAATGACCTCTCACAGCCAAACCGATGGCTACGGAGTATTTCTGATGCTGACCTTTGCGCCATCAGACACTTTTATTACGAATGTACTGAATTAACTCAGAAAAAATTGGCGCGCCCGGAAGGAGTCGAACCTCCGACCACATGATTCGTAGTCATGTACTCTATCCAGCTGAGCTACGGGCGCCCGTCCCAGTTTAAAAAAGGGAAGGCCCTTTGTAGACAACGGTGCGGCATATGGCAAGCGCTTTAGACGGTAGACGGGCTTGAAATTAGTGGGGGCGTATGGCAGTTTGGCCGATCAGGGCTAAGATATTCCCGCTGGAGAGGTGGGTGAGTGGCTTAAACCAACGGTTTGCTAAACCGTCGAGTCGCTAAAACGGCTCACGGGGGTTCGAATCCCCCCCTCTCCGCCAACGATAGCCGACACCAGGCTTATTGCTTTAACAGAGCCACAATTCGGCGAACCTTATCGAGCCGTTCGCTTTTACGAGTCAGCTCGGTTCGCGAGTCGGCGAGGTGGCGCTCGAGAATCTTCTTCTCGGTCTCGCCTTTGGCTTGCGCCAGTTTCGCTTCAAGTTCGGCGATCCGATCGACCAGTCGGTCGACTTCAAGTCTGAGAACGACCTGCTGACCTTCGCGAATCTGTAAGGTGGTTTTACCTTCGATGTTCTTGAGGTCGCGATTGGCTCCCGCTTCCAGCAGGATTTTAACTTCTTCTTCTGTGTCGGCCCGGTGCAGAGGGGTGGCGCGTTCCGGATCAATGGCGTTCACGTCGGCGCCGTGATTCAACAACATCCGCAGTAAATCGGGCTGGGACGAGTCCTGCCATATGATGCCCATTACGGTGATATGGAGCAGGCTCAGTCCTTCCTTATTCTTGACGTTGGGATCGGCCTTTAACTCCAACAAACGTTGGACCAGCGCAGGCGAACCTGAACCTCTCGACTGCAAATATTCGTGGACCTTAACCATAAGCGGGTTCACACCACTGGTGGACTTTTGATTTATGTTCGCCTGGTTGGAGGCGAGTAGATTGATCGCGGCGACGCTCTCGGCAAAAAAGAGTGGCGTGCGATTGGTCGAATCGGTCGCGTCCACTTTGAGGCCGCGGCGGATGAGCGTTTCAGCCAAACCCACCAGATCACGATCAATCGCCAGATGGAGAAGAGTCTCCCTGCCGACCCGGTCCTGCCAGCTTAAATCGGCCCCAGCAGAAATCAGCTCATCGGCCAGATCAGGATTTCTGAGAGAAATAAAATTTACCATCGGCGTTTGGCCGTTGTCGGTTTTGCTATTCAGGTCGGCGCCAGCGGCGATCAAGGCCTTCAAGTCGGCCACTGTGCCGGCATAGAAAATCGCGGTTACACCGCCGACTCCCTTAAGGTTCAAATTCGAACGGGGAATCAGAAGGGAAGATTTTGTCGAGTCTTTGGCCGACAAGGCTCGCATCAAGGGAGTGTGACCGCTGCGGTCCAAAACATTTGTTGCCGCATTTCGGTTCAGCAGCGCTTGCACCTGCGCCGTAGAAGCGTGCTCGACGGCGAGATGTAGCGGAGATTTTTTGTCCGCATTCAGGGCATTCACATCCGCGGTCTTGGGCAAGAGAAGATTGATAATCTCATCGGCATTGACGCGAAGGGCGGCATGCAGGGGCATTTCGGAATCTGAAGCCAAATTGGCATCAGCACCCTTGGCAAGGAGCTGTCGCACTAATGGAACACTTTGAACCTGGGTAGCGAGCAAAAGCGCGGTCTCGCGACTCTTATTGCGTGCGTTCAGGGCCTCGAGACTCATCTTGTCTGAAATCGCGGCACCTAGTTTCTCCATCCGACTGGCTGCTGCGCGATGCAAAGCTGTATTGTCCGAGTGATCCAAGGCGGTCGGGTTCACGCCTCTTTGCAACAAGGTCATGGCGATGTCTTCGAATTCGCTCCTGATCGCAATATGCAGAGAGTTTAGGCCCGATCGCGTGCGGGCATTTACATCGGCCCCGCGCGTGATCAACAGCTCGGCGAGTTGCCGCTCTTTACGTGCGAGCGTGGTGAGGAGGGCGGTGTCGCCGTCTTGAAAGACTACATTCAGATCGGCCGATGTGTTTTGAATCAAAAAGGCGGCCGGGTTTACATAATCCTTCAAAACAGCGGGCGAAAGGGCGATCTCTAGGGTCGGGCGGCCTTGCCGATCACGGGCGTTCACGTCGGCGCCGGCTTCAATCAAAGCCTTGAGCACTCCAACTCCTAGGTCCTTGGTCTTAGAAAAAAACAGAGGGCTATCGTAGAGGGCGTAGTGAATCGGCAGCACCATATCGCGGCTGGAGAAGGGATCGATATCGATCGGTTCGTTCGCCTTAGCTCCGAGCTGGATCACCTTCTTGACGCAGGCTCCGTCGCCAAACTGAATCCGCCGTCCCAGCTCCTCCTGCCAGTCGTCTGTCCCGAAGAAAGAGTTGATGCAACTTTGCGAATTTATGGGGAATTTGAACTCATCCGGGCCGGGCAGGCGACCTCCGCCGGGGCCGGGACCAGGCCCGGGGACTGGTAAACCTATGGGGGAACTGGAGCTGCCGCTATCGCAGCCGATTAAGGAAAAAAATGCTAGAGCGATCACAAAAAAACGCACGAAGAGCCTCCTAGACGGGTTTAACCAGACACAGGGAGGTCTTTTAGCAAGTGCAGTGCCATTAGAAAACACAAGATTTGGAGTCGGTGCCCGAACGATCCGAGGCGGTGTATGTGACGTAGCGATGGTCGCCTTGCCGCAGAATCTGTAGGGCTCGGGTATGATACAAAACTTTGCGCGTCGATTGATCGCCCGGGACGCCGAGGAATTCGTAAACGCCTTCCACCACGAACATATGATCTTCGGAAGCCGAAAAATCCGAGTAATAGGAGAAGTAAGTCTTGTCGTTGAACAAGGGAACCGTTTCCTCGCGATGAGTGACGGCGCGGAACGATGTTCTTAGCGCCAGCTTATCGTCTTGAACCGTGATTTGCACAACACCGGTGTCATCCCAATAATCGATCATAAAATCACAGCGGGCGTCGGCCGACTTAAACGCCCAACGGCCCTGCATTGGCTCAAGCGCAAAAAACCGGCCCAGTTCTTGGCGCACGTCCATCTGCTGCTGAGGCGCAGCCCAGGCCGCAGAGGTGACAAAAAAACTGAGCACAATCTGTACAAGGTTCATTGAACTGTTGATTACCGCATACGTTTGCGTATGGCCATGGCGATTTTGGCCCAGCGCTTTTTTTCCTCAGCTTGTAGGTCTTTGTTGCCTCTTCTTCGCTCATACGCGAGTTCCTTGCCCATTCTCACAAAGTTCTCCCAGCGTTCCGGTATCAGATTGTCGCTCTCGAGAGCGGCCATCACTGAGAGCGTTGGTCAGGGAACTCTTGCCCACGCCGGAGGAGCCCACGAAGGCGACCGTGCGACCCGCTTGTGCATATTGCTCAAGTCCGTCGACATTATATCAACCATTCCATGGCAGAGCGCTTGACATCGATAGAGAATTCTCATTTCAAGACAGTCTTGAAGATCAAAGTACAAAGGCGCGAGAAGCACGACATAAACATTCGTTTGTTTATATAAACAAAAGTGAAATTGTCGCGATTACTCACGTTTTAGCGATTTGAGAGGGTCTAGTTTTATAGATAACCCGCCACTTAGCTTGTTCAAAAGTTTGTCAGAATCAAAAGAAGCACCATCCAAGCGCGCATTACCGCGCCGCAGCTTGAGATTAATTTTTTGAAACATGGAGACCCCAAACCAGCCAAAACAGCCAGCGCCCGCTCGAAACTCGTGTCGACTTAGGGAACTGTCTCATGCTGAGCCTTGGGGATCGAGCCAAATACGTCGAGTTTAGTGGGGTATGGACTCCTTCGATCTGGAAATTCAGACGGAATTTATAAACGAGGCGCTGATGAACTTGGAAGAGGCGGAAAGCTCTTTCATGGAACTAGAATCAGCAGCCAATTCCAAGCCCTTGCTTGAGAAGATCTTCCGTCTTGCACACAACCTTAAGGGTGGGGCCCGCGCGGTCGGCTTTGGGGATGTGGCTGAATTCACTCATCAGTTAGAGAACTTGGTTTCAAAGATTCAAAAGGGTGGCGTTCCGTTAACGCCCGACCTAGTGACCGTTCTCTTGCGCTCGAATGATCGTCTGGTTGAAATGCTGTCTGAGTTGAAGGGCAATCTTAAGGCGACCTTTGAAAACGCGGACTTACTCAAAGAAATTCAGTCCTATTTAGATGGCGGCACTTCTCCCGCGGAGGTCGAACCTGCCACAGTCGAAGCGAGTGAACCGCCGCCGGTTGTCCCGAATGCGACTGAGTTCTTTTCGGAATCGACGCCGATTGTTGCGCCTACACCTGCCACATTGGTCGAACTCGCGCCAATTGCCTCCGCGCCGGCTCCCGAGACCGCTCCCGCTCCTGCTCCTGCTCCTGCTCCTGGTCCTGCGCAGAAAGTAAAATCGCAGGGTGGTGAGGATGAGGTTGTTCGGGTCAATCTCTCTCGCATTGACAATCTGAATGACTACGTTGGCGAGCTCATCGTCCTTCAGTCGGTCATCCAAGCTCAGGCCCAAAATCAATCTCCCGCATTCCAGGGTCTGATGCGACAGATGGTGAAGCTATCGAAAGACATCCAAAGCATCTCAATGAGTTTACGAATGCTGCCGGTCAAACCGCTCGTACAAAAGCTACAGCGGGTTGTGCGAGACACTGCCCGCACACTGGGTAAGGAGGTCGCCTTTGAAGTCGAAGGCGACCAAATGGATGTAGATAAAACCGTGCTTGATCGGTTGGCCGATCCACTCATTCATGTTCTACGCAATGCCGTCGACCATGGTCTTGAGATGCCCGAAGACCGAGCTCAAACCGGAAAGACTAGACAGGGAACGGTACGGCTCTCATTCAGCAATGAGGGCAACAATCTGGTCGTGGAAGCGCGCGACGACGGCAAAGGGATCAATCCGGAAGTTATCCGAACCAAGGCGGTTGAAAAGGGCGTGATTTCGGTGAGCGCGAATCTTTCTGAGAAACAACTGATTCATCTCGTTTTTCATCCGGGCTTTAGTACGAAGTCGGAGGCGAGTGAAATCAGCGGCCGTGGCGTTGGCATGGACGTGGTGAAAACAAATATTGAGCGAGTTGGTGGTCAGGTCGAGGTGATAAGCGAGGTTGGCAAGGGCAGCACATTCCGAATGCAAATCCCACTTTCGCTCGCAGTAATCGAAGGGCTGGTCGTGACCTCGGCGACAAACCGCTACGTCATTCCACTGAGCCAAGTGCAGGAAACCATCAACTTGAATGCCCATAAAATCCACACGGACAAGGTAGGGATTGGTACTTGCTTTGACCTTCGAGGCACGGTGGTGCCGTTGATCAATATTGACGATGCCGTTGGGGCTAAAAAAGAAGCCATTAGCAGCGACGACACGGGCCTGATTGTGAACGTCGGTCAGCAGCCAATGGCCCTAGTGGTGAAAGACATCCTGAGATCGCAACAAATCGTAATTAAACCGCTTGGGAACGGAGTTAAGGCCCAGAAGGGATGGATCGGCAGCTGCATTCTCGGGGACGGATTGCCGACTTTGATCTTGAGTCCAACAGATTTGCTGGAAAACCGTTTAATGGGGGGAGCCGCATGACGGCCGAAAGAATCGACAATCGTTTTATGGAATTTCGATTAGGCGCGCAGCTTTTCGCTGTGCCGCTTTTGGCGGTGAAGGAAGTCATTCAAAAACCTGAAGTGACCCAGGTGCCAAATATGCCTTCGCACTTCGAAGGTATGATGAACCTGCGCGGACAAATACTTGGTGTTTATAATGTTCGAAAAAA
>JALHOQ010000176.1 GCA_022842925.1 Bdellovibrionales bacterium | reverse complement strand
TCAAGCCCTTCGGCGTCGACGAGTTGATGAGCGCGCTTAAGAATGCGTTCAAAGACGCGATTAGCGTCGAAAGGTGGACCGTTCAGGCGTTGCTCACGCGCCGCCTTTCCACGGCCCGTGAGAAATCGAAAGCCATCGAGCACCTAGAGCAGATTCGTGGAGCTGATTTCCCGTTCGTGCTCCGGCTCCTTTGGGATCCCACGATTTCGGGCCATCTCAATATCGTCAACGAAGCTGGAGAAATTTTCGGCGTCAATATCATGAAGGGTTCCATAGCGGACGTGGACAGTGCCGAGTCGCAGGCCACGGGCGTGTTGGCGTTGATCTCGAAGGGCTTTTTGAACCAGGAAGATTGGGACGAATTTCAGCGCGTAGGCAACAAAAAGTTCACGCTTGAACGACTAGTGCAGGAAGGGTTGATCAGCCCTCATGCCATAACCGTGGCCAAGCACGAGCAAATTCTGGCGGACTTCAAAGTCATCTGCTCAGCTGACTCTCTGCGCTTGAATTTCAGCTTGAACGACGGCGAGGATTCACTACCCAAGCACGCCGTGCATATGGACGAGATTCTGGGTTTGTTGGGTGAGAACATGGCTGAGCATTTCACCGATGAGTACCTGACCCAGTTTTACTCGGCGGTCTTTAAATCCTCGATTCAGAATGTATCGGGCTGGGACGTAATGGAGAAACGCTGGAGTGACCCCCTGTTTGAAGGCATGGATCATATGAAAGAGGTGATCCGCCGGGGTGGAACGATTGAGGAGTGCATCGCCGGTCATGAGGAATCGCGCGCTCGCATCTTTCACTGTGTGCACTTTTTGGTTCTGCGCAACGACGTGATGTTCGATGACGTGAGTCGCGCCAAAGACATGAGCGCCATGATGGAACGCTATAACAAGGTTTTAGAAGAGCTCAAAGATCGCTCGCCTGATAAAATATTCGAATACTTCGGCGCTCCACCCATGGCTCAACCTAAGGTGGTCGAAGGAATTTTCGAGGAATACATGAAGTCCAACCATCCGGATCGACTCCCCCGCGAGTCTTCACCTCAGCTGATCGAGATTTGTAAGAAATGTTACGATCTCGTACGCAAGGCGAAGGATGTGATGACCGACGAGATGGCCCGTTCCGATTTGGTCGAGAAGAAGAAAACCGAAGGGGCGGAAAAGCAGAGACGAGCCAACGAACTCGTATCGAAGGGTCTGGATCTCCTCCGCAAGGGACAGTTCCAAAAGGCCCATGAGACGATCCTTGAATCTGAAAAGCAATATTCGACTTCGCTGACATTTATGATTCGGGTTTGGGCCGAGGTTAAAGCCGGCGTCGGTCAGGCCAAGCCGGCGCTGTTCGAGACGCTACGAAAACTGGAAGCCTTGCCCCCAGATGACCGTCGTTCGGCCTATTGGTATATGGCCATGGGTCTGATCAAGAAACAGTTGGGCGATCAGACCGCGGCTTCGTTTTTTGAGAAGGCGGTCTCAGCCGATACTTCGTTTACCGAAGCCCGTCGTGAACTGAGCGTGATGTCGACCGTTAAAGAAGACACCGCTACGAAGAAAGTGGACTTACTGACCGGCGATATCACCCAAGTCATCAGTCAGCTTTTCAAGCGTAAGGCGGAGTGAGTTTTCGCTCGCGTCTCCACCGCGCTCCTGTAGTTTCCGAATATTTTGCCGCAAAACCGATTCCAGCACTTGCAGCTCATGTTGCGTGGGCCGATTCTGTAAAAACAATCGACGCAGGGTCAGGTAAGCGCTGGATTTACGCGCTTCGACGTCAAAGCCCATGGCCTCGAGCCAGTCTTTAATCTGCTGATCGGGAAAGTAGAAGGGTTTGGCGGCCTTGGCGATCTCACCGGTCATTTGTTTGGGCATTTTCTCCGGCGGAAACCTCTCCCGCACCATAAACAGGGTGAGTAGAACCGCTTGGGCCAGGTTCAGGCTTGCGAACTCGCCATGGATGGGAAGGTGGCAAGTGTAATTCACGAAGGCCAGGTCGTCGGCATCGAGGCCATCGCTTTCAGGGCCAAAGATGAGGTAGAGATTCTCGTCCGCGGATTTGACGTCGGCGAGCTGATCCAACTCGGCCTTTAATGCGGTCACTCGCCGGTTGCGGCCGGCCCGGCGGCTAAGGGCGATGCGAATGCCGTCGCCCTCATTCTCATAAAATTCACTCCAAGATTTATACGATACTACCCCGTTAAGCGAGTCTTGGGCACCGGCTGCATTGGCCCGTGCCGCCGAATCGATACGGCAGCGAGGATCAACCAGAATCAGTCGATGCGCGCCCATATTGGCCATGGCCCGCGCGACAGAGCCGACATTGGAAGAGTGCTCGCTGCGTACGAGTACGACGTGGAGGTTCATACAGTCTTATTCGCCAACAGCAGCCCGTCGGAAACGGCCATCCGAACGCTTTCAATTGCAAAATTCTCGGGCCGCAGGCGCTCGAGTAGAGGCGCGCGGTCCGCTTGATCGAGTTCAAGTTGATAACTGACTTCGAGCAACTCCATACCGGGCAGCCACTCATTTCGCGACATTTTTAAAAAACGTCCGCTCAGTTCGCGGAACAGCGTTTGCGATAACTCGCGCGTGCGCGGGCGTTCCCGCAGATCGCGAATCTCGGCGAAGAGGGCGTGGCGGCCGAGTTGCTCGGAGGTGTAGCGGCGCTGGGGTACGAATTGGGCGCCGAAGTCTTCCGTCTCTTTATAGGTTTCGCGATCCGCTGGTCCGCCGAACACCGAGGGAACCGAACTGCCAATGGCCATATCGTATTCGCCCCAAGAAGGGTCGAACAAAATCTGATCGCCAAGCATCACTTTACAGTCTTTAAGGGTCATCAACACAGGTTTGCCATGATGGGTCAGGGTCTGAAGCAAATTACCCTTTACGCGCACGCCGGATTCGAATTCGAACTCGACCGAGCGGCCCTTCATCTGAAAAAGCTCCGAGTACGATGTGTTTTTCAAACTGCCGACCGGGCATGAATAGCCGTGGGCATGACGGGCCAGGCCCTGGCCCGGAATTTCGCGACCGTCCAGCGCCAACTGGCTGGGGCCTTCGAACTGCAGATAAATGGAGCGGCCGTGGGAATCATTTATGTAATTGCGCAGGCGCCCACTGATCTGAATGCCGGAATCCAGTTGCACCGTATTGACCGTCTCTGCTTCAATCGCGCGCTTGAGTCCGAATTCGCCTCCGCGTTTATAGCTGAGCTGCTCTGTCATCTGTTCGAGCACATCCCCGAGTTGGGCAAAATCGCGGGTCACAAAGAGCTGGGGTTGCGGTTCGGTAATATCGTAGGAGTAGTTGATGCACTCCACAGTAAGAGGAATCTTCTTCACTTTCTCACTCAGGCAAAAGCGCGACTCACCAACCGACGATAAAAGCCCGGCGCCGAAAATGCTTGGGCCAGAGGGTTCACCAATCAGGCCGTACTCCGCCGTCCACCAATTCATTCGCGATAAAAGCGCGGCCTCGCTAATAAATGAGATGCGCTCGTTTACATCGTTCAAACGCTTCTCGGCGGCGGCGATATCGGCCGGCGTCGATTCGGGATTCTCTTTGACGTCGCTTAAGACGCGGATGGCTTCGTACTGGTCCAAATCCTCACGACTGATAATGGCCCGCCGGGCAATCTCGCCGTACTGGCGAAGATAGGCGGCGTAATCGGGATTGGCCAGAATGGGCGCGTGTCCCGCGGCCTCATGCACGATATCGGGCGCCGGTGTATAGAGGAGATGATCGATCGAACGCATATCGCTCGCGATCGGAAGAATTCCCAGCGATTGAAACTCCATAAAGGCGGCCGGTGGAATAAATCCACTTACGGCGACGGCGCCCCAGCCGAATTTCTCCAAATGTTCGTCGACCTCTTTGATCGAAGGAATGCGGTCGATCGTGATGCCGGTGCGTTTCAAGCCATCGAGATAACTCGAGTGGGCGTACTTCCCGAGGAAGTCTTTCAGCTGGCGCATAATAAAGCGCCATACCGATTGATCTTCGGGCGTGTAACGCTGGTAATCTTGGTCCACAATATATTTGCGCAGGTGCAGAGGTAAGCGGGACTGCGTGGACGCGGTCATAGGTAAGGATCCTGTTGCTGCAAATGTTTGACCACATAATCTTGAACGCCGGCTTCGAGCGACCACTGCGGGTGGGTTACGCCCTCCTTGAAAAGCCGGTCCATTTTCGCTTCAGTGAAATACTGGTATTGATTGCGAATATTCGCCGGGATTTCGATCCAGTCGACTTTCACGTCGCGATTCATGCTTAAGAACGTATTCTGTGCCAAATCCAGCCAAGTGCGCGCCCGGCCGAAGCCCATATTGTAAATTCCCGAGCGAACCGACGGTCGGTGCATGATCTCGCGCATCCACCGTGTGACGTCTTTGACGTAGACGAAATCGCGCAGCTGTTCGCCGTCTTTGTATTTGGGATCATGCGACCTAAACAGCTTAAGCGAGTCGGTGGCTTGAATCTGATTAAACGCCTTAAACACGACACTGGCCTGATCACCTTTATGATACTCGTTCGGTCCGTACACATTAAAAAAGCGGAGGGCATACCAACGTTTCGGTGCGGTTTTCTGTTGTAAGGCCCAGATATCGAATTTCACTTTCGACCAGCCATATAGATTCAACGGCTTAAGCAGAGCCGAAGCGGTGGCGTCGTCAAAGCCCAGTTTGCCGTCGCCGTAGGTAGCCGCGCTGGAGGCATGGACCAGCGGGATCTGCAGTCGTTCGCAGAACTGAAATATTTTCTGCGAATACTCCACATTGTTCCGTTGCAGGTAGGCCTCATCGGTCTCCGTGGTGTTGGAGCATGCGCCCATGTGATAAACGCCTTCGATTCGTGCGGCTTTCTTAGGATCCGCCAGATAGTCGAAGAGGTGATCCGCCAGAATAAATTCGGTAAAACCGCGTTTGCGCAAAAGTCCCGGCCGTTCTTCGGGCCGAATATGGTCGACCAACAGCAAGTCGTTTTCGCCGTGCTGATTCAGTTCCCAAACTAAGGCGCTGCCAATGAAACCGGTGGCTCCGGTGATGATCCACATGAGCCGTAAAATAGGGGATTTGCAGGCTTACGCCAAGAGTTAAATGTCTTCTCGATAGCCGTGAACGACGGACAAGAAATTGCGCATGATATTCTTTACTGTCTCGGGTTCTTTGCGCGTAGAGGGGGCGGAAATACCCTTAAAATCTGGGTTAAGGGATTGGCTTTGAATCAGGTCCTCAATCGCCATTTGAATCTCGGCGTCAGATAAGCCCTTGCGCCGGTAACGCAGGATTACATCCACGATATGGATCAATCCGTTGCCCGTGAGGCGGGATTCATTGTTGATCTGTTGGGAGCGCTCGCAAACGGCCTTTACGGTCTTCTCCCAAGTGGAGGGCGTGGCGATCTTGCGTAAAAGACCAATATAGCACTGCTGCCAGCGCGCCATCTTTTGCCGGCGATTGGGAGTGAGCCGCCGATCTTTACGGGTCGCGGCTACCGAAATAATCCAGCTGAAGAACTCGCGCGAGTCGACCAGCGGAATCAGATCCATCGGCAGATCCTGCAGGTACTCCGGCATCAGCGCGAGGGCCCGGCGCATATTGAAGATCGCCGGCCGGTGCACGCCGTCGGCTACGCGGTGAAGTTTTTTGTGAGTTTTCATCCGTTCGAATTCACAGTGAACGGCGAAGAATCGCTCCACGTCCTTCTTGTGTTTGTTCATAAGCAGGCGGCGGTGCGGTTCAGGAAATCCCATTTGATAAAGAAAGTGTTCGAGAGAGGCTTGCTCGAACTCTCGGTCGAATTCTCTGAGCGAGGGACTGGAATCGAAATGTCCGTAAGGACTTTTTACGCCGGTGGAGAGGAAGTCCACCATCTGCGCGAAGGTGCGCACAAGTTCGCGCGCCTTCATTTTTTGCTCGTTCAAATTGGTCGACCAGCGCTCAACATCGTCGTAGCGATACTGATCGTGGCGGAGGCCGAATTGGCGGACGCTGCCGTAGTCGATAATGCCGGCTTCGGCCAAAACATTGTCGCCATCCCAGTCGAGCCAGGCGAAAACATAATCGCGATCGAGGCGGGCGGCGAACCGCGCAAAGGAGCGGGTCACTTCTTGACTGAGCTTATGATAGCGGTCCTTGTCCTCGAGACGGATATTCCAGGCCTTGTTGACGTGCTGGCGGTCGATCAGATAATCCACAGCTCGCTTGAGGGGCTCGAGTTTAGCTTGTTTCAGATACAGGAACATATGCGCTGGGCGAATCAAGTTCGGCGCCGCGCGGACACCGATGCCGATCCCGCGGCCGAGGTCGACAATGGCGAGAACGCGTTCGGTGGGGATGGCGTTGCGATGAAAAATTTCGGCCATAATGGCAGCGCCGAACAGTTCGTCGATCTCAGCCATGCCGCAGCCGTAGCCGTGATCGAAGTTGCCCGAGCGTAAGGGTTGCCCGGCCTCAACGGCGCCCGGTGCGAGCGCGGTCACGCCGGTGCCCCGGCTGGAGACATCCCAGATCTGTTTGTTGTGCACGACGATGCCGTTCCAAATGCAGCGGCCATCGCCGCTGGTGCGGCCCGACTTATCGGCGTGCTGCAGCTGTAGGTAGCGCGTGGCCATGAACTTGTTTTTTTTGATCGTATTTTCGGGAAAGCGCGTGCCCTTCTGCTGGTCGTATTCATTGATGATGCGCACGCAGAACGTTTCGAGAATCTTATCTGTAAGTTTCTTAGTTAGCTTTTGCGGATGATCCTTGGGAATCAAACCCATTTCTTTGGCGAGTTCGAAGTTGAAATAGGAAACTTTGCCACCGGGAAGGGTGCGGACAGGATATAAAATAAGGCCTTCGGGCACTTGCTCTGCCCAGGGGTGTCGGCCATCAAGTTGGTCGAAGGTGCTGTAGTCTTCTAGACTGTGCAGCCTTCTGGCGCTGGACGTTCTCATAACTACTGATTTCTATTCGGATTAATTTGCGTTGGGCTCAAGGTGCCCGTCGACTTTTTGCAGGGCTGTGCGGCACCACAGTGCCGCA
>JALHOQ010000175.1 GCA_022842925.1 Bdellovibrionales bacterium | reverse complement strand
GGTCGCAGGTTCGAATCCTGTCTCCCCGACCAAAATTTAATTTTGGAACTTTGACGGTCTACCCCTGTGCTGAGTCGCTCATTGATTATGCTTGTGAATTTACTCTTCCCCTTTTTTTTAACTAGCGTCGCATCGGCCTCGGCCACGCCCAAACCCTTGATCATCGCCCACCGCGGAGCTTCCGGTTATCTCCCCGAACACACGTTGGCCGCGTACCAGTTGGCGATCGAGCAGGGAGCCGATTATATCGAACCCGATTTAGTCATGACCAGAGACGGCGTCTTGATCGCCCGCCATGAGAATGAAATTTCAGGCACAACGGATGTGGCCACGGTATTTCCTGAGCGCAAAACAACTAAGGTGATCGACGGCGAGCCCGTCACCGGCTGGTTCACCGAGGATCTTACATTAAAGGAAATCAAAAAACTTAAGGCACGGGAGCGGCTGCCGTTTAGAGGCCAGTCCAACAACGGCCTATACCCCGTACCAACATTGGCCGAAGTTCTCGATTTAGTGGCGCAGCAATCTAAAAAGCGCGGACTTCCCATTGGGGTCTATCCGGAAACCAAACACCCCGCTTATTTCAGGGCCATCGGCCTCGGGATTGAGGAAAAGCTGTTAGCGGAACTTAAGCGTGCTCGGCTCGATTCCGACAAATCTCCGATTTTTATTCAGAGTTTTGAAACGGAGAACTTGAAGGCTCTAAAGAAAAAAACAAAGGTGCGGCTGGTGCAATTGATGGACACCTCTTGGCGCAAACAGATAGCCGAGGATCCCGATCTATTTCGCCGTATTGCCACCTATGCGGTCGGCGTGGGGCCCAACAAGGCTCTGGTTTTTGATGACGCCTTGAAGTTTGTCGAAAAAGCGAAAGCCGCGGGTCTTTTGGTTCATGCTTGGACCTTTCGCGACGAGAAGAATTTTGTTGCCGCTGGCTTTAACAGCGACCCTGATCAGGAACTAAAAGAGGCATTCCGACTCGGAGTGGATGGTCTATTTTCCGATTTTCCAGATCGCGCCGTGAAAATGAAAAACGACATTAAAAATTAAAAACTGGCCGACTTGCCTGTTGGCAAGTCGGGACGTCATTCCTACTGAATGATACGGAGTAGCAAGGCCAGTGCGTCTTCGATAATCGGTTAAAAATCGTCAGAGAGCGCGGCGCAGAGCGCGCCCGCGCGCTTAAGGGCGCTGCAAAATATCGATGGCGCTTCCCACCGAATTGACGCGGAAACAGCCGAAAGTGTAGCGCTTCCAGGGATCGTCTAAGGGGGCGTAGGAACAAGCGCCACCTGGATTCTCAGCTGGGATTACGACGTCGGACAACGCGCCGGCGATCCGCTTGACCGCGGCTTTCGGTACTTCCGTTGCAAAGACTCGGCCCACACCTTTTGCGGATTGGGTCACGCCCTGTTCAATGGGCTTGGATATTGCCTGATCGCGCGCATAATCCTGATCTGGTTCCCGGTTAAATTTTTCACTTCCTCGGCAGTCATATTACGAACCGGAGTCGGCGGCGCGATCTTTGGGGCGTTCGAAGCCATGGTGGTTTCCTCGGCAGAAACCCTGGCTAGTCCATCTTCATAATCTGCTGCGGCCTTGTCGTATACGCTCTTTAGGCGGGCGTAGCAGCCCACGGCTTCTCTATAGGCATCTCTTGCATAGCTGCTGACTTGGCCGGTTTTACTTAAATCTAGTTCGGCCTCGCGAACCTGTTTGTGGAATAGTTCCAAGTGCGGTTGTTGCTCACTGGCCGGCATATTGGTTCTGAGCGCGTAATCTTCAAAATGCTTAAGTCCCGCCCGGCGCTCGTTCAGGTGATCGTTGAGTTCCTCACGGTCGTCTTTAATGGCCTGTTGAATGGCCGCTTGATCCTTAGTGCAGCGTTCATGTCGCGCCTGCATTTTTTCTTGGCCCAGACGGGAACGCGCAAGCCCTGTTCGAACGATGCCGACCATTCCTCCGCTCCCGCGAGCTTGTTGCACTTCTTCCTCCGAGAGCTTTATGTCGCGAGGTTGAGTGAAGCATTCCTCAACGCTTTGATTGAGCAGTGCGCTGGTTTTCGTGAGTGGACGGCCTCCATTCGTGGCCAGGACCTGTTGCACAGCCTTGAGCTGCACTTTACTTCTTTCGCATGAATCCAAGTAATGGGGATCGAGAGCATGATTTCCGGGCAGATACTGAGCCGAGGCAGGGCTGGTGAGGATCAAAGTCAAAAATAGGTATATGGCCGTCATGTATCCAGTCCTTCTTCCGGCGATTGGAATATCACATTGTGCATGAGTCGAACCGGAGCATCCTCGTCCGTAATGGCGAGTTCCGCGGCGCCCGCCGGGGCGAGAAGGAGCAAATTGGTGAGTAAGATTGAGACGATTTTCCTCATGTCTGATGCTTTAAGAATTCAACTTGGGTGCCGGTCGGACGCGGGCAGGTTGGTCCAGGCTTTAGGGACGTGACAGCCGGACTGACGCCTGTCAGGCGCTTAGGCGAAATCTCATCTTGAGGCGTTACGGTTTGGGACCCGGCATATCGAACAAAAACGGCATATCGCGCAAAAACTGGCCGACTTGCCTGTCGGCAAGTCGGCCAGTTTTAGATGTCCTCACTTAGGCAAGCTGGTCTGACAATGCGAATAGTACTCGGAACCCCCGCCGATAAAACGTTCGCTCTCAAGCGAAAAAAGAGCGTATTCTTTATTCTCGCTGAAAAAGCAGGCGTACTTAGCGCCGGCTGGAGGAAGAGTTTGTTTGCAGTGCGACTGGTAATCGGTCTCGCCGCCTACAAGTTTTCCTTCGGGAAGAATGGCGACCTGCCATCCGTCGTTCGCACCTTTAATGCAAGTGTAGGTCTTCTTGGTCGCGACCTTGTTGCCATAAAGCAGATCGCGAACATTTAGCAATTGGGCGGTAACCGTGGCTTGGTCTTGCGGTGAGAGCTTCTCATAGCGACCATTCCAGGCCGCGACCTGAATGTCTTGTAAAACTGACTTCAGCTGCTCACTGGCCGAGGCCACCGGGGCCGCTAAAACCAATACGAACAACAAAGCTTTCTTAAACATACTTTTCTCCTTTTTGATGGGAACGCATCCCACAGCACCGGCATTGCAACCCGCAAACCACAGGGGGTCGGCCTGGGTAGCGTTTAAACCAAGGCCCCGTCAAAAATTCTTGCCGATCATTCCTTGATCTAAGACCGCGCAGTCGCCTGACATGGTGGGCCGACCAGATCCGCGGCGATGTTGTCAGCGCCGAACCCATCGCGCATCATTAAAGGGTGCACAGCTTCCGCTCGCTACCCCTGTTTATTAAGGCCATCATTCTCGGGCTCATTCTGGCGCCGATCGGCAACTTCGCCGCTACCTTCTCCACTCTCGGAGTTCCGCACTGGTATTACCCGTGGAATTTTGTGCGCTATTCCGCCCAAGTGTCGGCCTTCGATCTGACCTGGAACAGCTTGCTCCTGATTAGTGGCTGCCTGTTGCTCTTTAAAAGGAAGCTGGCGTGGGCGACCGCGGTCGCCGCGATCTTTTTCGCGCTTGTTGCGAATTTCTATAATTGGTACTTCGGCCGCATCGAAGGGTTAAACACGGGATTGTTTATTTTGACCAGCATTGGGTCAGCCGCCATGCTCGGCATCCTGTTTTACT
Organism: Bdellovibrionales bacterium; assembly: GCA_022842925.1. Lineage (GTDB taxonomy): Bacteria > Bdellovibrionota > Bdellovibrionia > Bdellovibrionales > UBA1609 > JALHOQ01. The sequence continues at coordinate 3,452 of JALHOQ010000175.1, read as the reverse complement.
TTCGCTATCCACACCTGGATCGCCGCGACCGCTGGTTCAGTAAAAACGATCGGCTGCCCGTCACAACCCAGATTCAAATCGTCCGCCCGGTTAAGATAACGGCCATGTTGATTAATATTTCCACGTCCGGCGCTTTATTGGAGGTACCGGAAGCTCAGATCGGCAACTTCCCACTTCACGCCCACCTCACCTTCGCGCTTCCAACCGGCAAACATATCGAAGGACAGGTTGTGCGTTCCGCGCAAAAGGCGGTCGCCGTCAGTTTTGATTCCCCAATCCGCAGTCAAGATTTGAAATTTTAAGCAGACTCGCTTAGCGTTTTAGAACTGCCATGGAGGCCTATTTATGCGAGGGATCGTATTTCTTTTTCTGTTTGTGTCGTTGCCAGTACAGGCTGCCGAAAATTTTCTGCGGCTCTATTTCATGCCCAGCTCCCCGGTGCGGATTGAGTGGGACAACCCTAAAAATCTAGTCGATAGCACCATCGCAGCTGGCTTTTCCAATCGGAACCACGCCATTAGCCACGTCAATGTCGAAATCCGCTGCGCCTCCGCGAACGAACATGTTCTCGCCGGCGCGGTGAGCGCGGACAAGAATCACAGCATCAAGCTCTTGTTTGAAGACCATGTCGGACTCTCAATTATGGCCGGCGCCTGGCCCGGTCGGCTGGAGCAAAAGCAAGAAATTCTCGATTCGCTCCAGTACCGTGGCATTCGCAATGGAATGCTATCGGCCGCCACCTTCGCCATCTCGCCTGCAACCTGCTCCCGCTTGGTCCGCTACTATCGGGAAACAGAATCGCGAGGCTCAAATCGTTACTACGGATTTGCCGCCCGCCCGCGCCGGCACGAGGGCGCAGGTTGCTCCGCCTTCGCCGCTAGCTTTTTAGAGGTCGGTGGAATCTTGAATGCGGACGTGCGTCGCGCGTGGCAAACCCGGGTTCAAGTTCCTCTATCGCTAATGACAGTCCTCGGGCAGGAATCGCGCCTCACAGTTCAAGATATTCTTGGCCATGCCGACGCCCAGACGTGGGCTAGCGCAGGTCGGCCAAGTATGGATATCACAGTCTACGATCCGGACCGAATGCACGAATGGGTCCATTCTCTAATCGCTTCCGAGAGCGAACGGCGCCGATTTTCTGCTGAGCTCGATGAGAGCCTGAGCGCGCAACATCCCAAGATTGTGGCGGTAAAGTTCAATCACTCCGCTGCACCTACGCCGACTGAGCCCATTTTTACCGGTGAACCCGAGCTGGTCGAAACCGAGCCCGGCTTTGTCGTGCGAAAGAATCTGGCTATCCAGCCTGACGGTAGCTTTTCGCTGCCGCCGGACTAGTGACCGGATGAAAGAGGTGCTCGCGGACCGTTGGATTGTCCGAGCGCCAGATCACGTTGTCGATAAAGTAGTGATGGATGTTAATGAACAGCAGAAACGCCGCCATAAACGGCGTCGGCCCAAGTTCGGGACTTAACCATCCGCGGCCATCGAGCGCTTTGGGAATGAACTCAAACGTGAGTGCCCCCAAAACCGCGGCATTGGCAAAAAAACCACCGAAGCGATTCAACCACTCTTTACGGCGCTCTTTGGGATCTTTAAAACTTCGCACCTCGGCGCCGACTTGGTTGCGCTTCAAAGTCCAAACAAAAGCCATGTACTGCAACGAGTGAAACGCCGGAATAAAATATCCGAACGCCGGATGCGTCGCCGCCGGGATATACCAGGCATAGAGCGACAAATAGGCGGCCACACCAGGAGCCGAGGGCTTAACACCGGTGCGCATGTAGCGGCGAACGTGCATCGCAATCACGGCCAGCGCCGATAGAGCCAACACAATGTACGTTCCCTGTTGAGTCCAAACGGGGAGATTCAATCGATAGTGCGGAATTCCATAGAACGCAAACGCGGTGCTGGGATCCCCCGGTTGGTAAACCTGACTGTGCAACCAGGACATGCCCCAAACGGCGAACAGGTTGCCTAGCATTAACCGGCGCTCGCCGGGAGTATAAAACATTTTTCTTTGGGCCGACGTCACGATCACGCAGCCGAAAACTTGTTTTACGTAGTGCCAACCGACAAAAAAGAACATCGACGTGACGATGTGAGCCATCAACCCGGTATTCGCCGTGGCCATTGCAGTCACGAGAAGACCAAGCAAGATCAAAGGTACGATCACCGCCGCCCAAAAGTAGCGGCCGTTTTTAAAAATACGTTTGCGAAAGTCGCCGTAAAGTAAAACGTAGCTCGAAAGGAAGTGCGGATGATTGATCACAAACGCCAGCGCGAAAGCGACATGGGCGACCTGAAAAAGCGACGCATTTTTGCGCATCATTAGCCAGAACCCGATCGAAACCACGATCGAAAGTCCGCCCATTAACAGCACGTCTCGACTCAAGTAACTGTTGGAAAATCCTGTGTCCGCCGGGATCGTTTGTGTCGACATGTTTCGAGCATTAGCCATACCTGTCTTTTCGGCAAATGCCCGCTAGGGCCCCACCGACTTAGGTCCGGCCTCACGGCCCAACCGGATGATTTTCTGCAGGACATCCTCATAATCCCAGCCCGAGTGCCGGGCCGCGAGAACAAAGTCTTCGCTTTTCGCCAAGTTCGGATTGGCATTGGCATCAATTAAAAACATTTTCCCCTCAGGATTGACGCGAAAATCCATACGCGCATACCCGCTCAAACCCAACGCGGAATAGGCGCTTTGTGCGGCGGCTCGCAGCGCACGCGCGAGCTGCGTGTCGCCGCGAAAGCGCCGGGCCAGGATCCAGCGGCGACGCTGAAGGTTCTGGCTAAACTTAATTCGTTCAGTTGCAAAGGCGGATTCCCCACCTAAGTAAAGTTCCCAAGGGGCAAAGGTTTGCGGCTTCGAATTCCCCCACACGCTGACATTGTACTCGCGACCCGGTATGAACTCTTGTACTAGAATCTCATCGGTGTGCCGCTCTCTCAACTGTCGAGCCCTACGGCGAAGGGCGGCCCACGTGGTGGCCCGATTGCGTTCGGTGATTCCCAGACTCGCATGTTCACTGTTGTACTTAAGAAAAACAGGAAACTTGAGTTTCCTCACCGCCTCATCGCCCCATAATCCGCATTCAGGTACCGCGATGCCCGCGGATCGGACTGCCAAAGCGGACCAAAGTTTATGCCGGGAGTGAATCAATCCCAGCGACCACATCCCGTGAACGGTACCCCACGCTTTTGCAGAAAGCTGATCGGGTGAAAGTCAAACACGCCTTCATCCGCAAACTCTTCGAGTAAATTAAAGACCACATCGGGCTTGCAACGTTTTAAATCGCTCTCGAGTTCACGCAGGCTGTTCTGCGCCACCGAGACTTCGCAGCTGTGGCCCAGGCGCCGCAATCCCAGCCAAACGTGGCGCTCGGATGGGGAACGCGGAGGCCCCTTGCGATCGGGACGAAAATAAGGATGGACGAGAAGCAAAACCTTCA
>JALHOQ010000174.1 GCA_022842925.1 Bdellovibrionales bacterium | reverse complement strand
GAGGTCCCGCCTGATGGATTACGGGTGGAGTGCGTGACAAGCCCAGCCGTTCTGGGTCGCACTCTGAATGTGAGGGGGAAGACGACGACCTTTAACTCCCAAGTCCTTCAGACCGACACAGCAAGCTACCTGCTCACCTTTTATTATGACGATAACGATAATGCTGCGCTTGAGCTGCATGACCCGTTTCGTCCAGGTGAAACTCGTATCTTTGAATCTAAGGGCGAGATGGGATTTAGCATGGATACGGCTAAATTATGGCGCGATCCCATGACGGGCCGACTCGTCATGGCCATAAAGGGTTACAAGTCCATTCTGTTTTATGACCTAGAGTCGCGAAGCCCGATTCTCAGATTTCCCTTGCCCGTACCTCAATCTATGAGCTGGCGAGTCGTTGACGACCAAGTCTATCTGGCCACGGTTGGCGAGGATTCCATTATGCGGATTTTTCAGATTTATAACGAGGCTCAGAAGTAGCAATTGTCCTTCCAATCAGTCTTCGCGCCGAGACCGGACAGGCTCTTTGGTCAGCGTGTAAAAGCCCAGGACGTTACGATCTTGGAGCCCCAGTAAGTAGACTTGACCATCCGGCGAATCGAAAACGCTGAATCCCGCGTCGTTTCGATTCACCTTAATATCAAAACTCGCCGCCACTTGGCCTCGATTCATATCCAAAATCTTGATCTTTCCATCTAAATCATAAAGAACGGCGGCATAACCGCCCTGATAACGAAATGCACCGACTACGCTAACATAACCCTGTGGCAAAAGAGCTCGATACTCCCCTTGAACATCTTTGTCCAAGAAACGAAGGATGGCTTCCGACTTCGTCTCCCCCAAAACCGCCAATCGACCATCGACATCCGTCCAAAATTCGGGAACATTATCAAAGCTCTCTCTTAGGTCCTCCGTTTCCACCAATTTCTCATCGACTATTCGTCGTAGAATACCATGGCGATGGCCCCTTCCGCCGCAGAAGGTGAGAAGATTTAAAGAGCCGTCGAGTCCCAACCGCATCGAGGTTTGAGTCGGGTAACAGTTCGAATCCCCCCCTATCTCGATATTTTTAAATCGCTTTCCGTCGAAGCGATAAAGTTTTAAGCCAACTTCCACCCGATCCACAGCCAGGTACGTGACATCTTGAACCTGCATCGCCTGGCCCCATAAAAATCCGTCAATTTGAATTCTCGGACGCCAGAACTTAAAGGACCAGCCTTCGAGCGGGTACGCCGTCAGATGGTTCTTATTGAATCCACTCAAATTCAAAACGTAGTCCCGATTTGCGGCCCGAACCACGCCAATGTCGCGGGGAAGAAGCTCGCGCACACGCTCTAAGGTGAACGGATTGATCAGCCCTGTTTTTTCTCCGAATCGGACATACTGAACTGAGGCTGTCGGTGTGCCGAATCCGGAAGCTTGCCCCTGCAGGTTCACTGCTGCAAAGCCATCGGTATCCACAAGCATTTGGCTGCCTTCAGAAGATCGCAATATAACCGTCGTCTTTGCACCATCCCAATGCCACCGCGTTTTGCTCAGATCAAGATGTGTTAAATACACCGGAGTTTTCGCCATCTCTTCTAAACTGAGTAGCCGAGCCGTGTTCTTGTACGACTCAGCCTGAGCCGCCACCACAACCTGTCTCCGCGCGCTCAACCCCTTGATCGCGTTACGGAGGCGAGTCCAGCGCTCCGGGGTCATCATCTTTAACTGGGCGCTAAGAGCCTGTAAAAGCGCCGGGTTTTTTTTGAGTCGCATCGCCAGTGGATTATAGGGGGTTTCGGCCATGACCAGTTGGTGGAGTTCCATGGAACCGATAAGCTCCTGCTCCACGGCCTTCTCAATCAGTCGATAAAACGGATCCTCAAACAGAGCCGACTCGCAGACGAGGTTGGGCACATTGGAGCCAGGCTCCGTCACCGCATAGAGGTTGAAAGCGCCCACAATAAGGATGAAGGCAAGGCCACGAGAAATCACCATTTCGAGAGGCCTAGGTTGCAAGACCCTCGCCCATCTCGCATAAATTTTACCTCGTAACCAAATGCGGTCTAAAGTGACGAAAATTGTCGCTCCGATGCCCTCTTAAGCGATACTTTCCAGCTCAACCCGGCATAAACATTGAACTTCGAGACCCCAGTTCGTGGGGTGAATCAATGAACGTGTGCCGTACAGTGTGGGTTGCATCAATATTTATAGCCCAGCTGGCCATTATATCAACGCCGGCCAATGCCGTTAAAATGGATGAGACGACTCATGACGAAGTCATTCGTCGTCTCGAACTCGGCGTGAACGATATGGAAAAGTCCGACGGCGAGCGCCCGGGCATTCTCAATCGCCTAGCTGACCTTTACGCTGACCGCGCCCGACTCAAGGCCTTAAATGAACTCTCTGGCCACTGCACCGACAACTGCAAAGCCTCTCGCATCGACCGTCGCACCGCCATCGCGCTTTATCAAGAGGCGCTACCTAAAGTCGAAAAGGCCGCGCAAGGCAAAATCGTTCTGCAAATCGCTCACCTTTATAATCTGAACGAAGAACCCAGCAAATCGAACCAGCTCTATAAGAAAATCATCGCCGCCGGTCCCAAGGCCTATGCCTCGGACGTGCGGGCCCTCGCCTTCTCTTCGCAAGGCGAGATCGCATTTAAAAAAGGCGACTTTAAAAAGGCCAAAAGCCTTTTCGAATCCGCTCGGCGCGAAGATCTGCGCAATCCCGCTTTTGTTGAATACCGCCTCGCCTGGTGTGAACTGAACCTGGGCAACGTACAAAAGGCCGTCAACACATTGATCGGCCTCCTGCGCGATCCCAGTAAACTCGCCACCCAGAATACCAACGGCAAGACGGTCGATCCCACCTTCGTAAGCGATATCTCAAGCGATCTCGCGCGCTTTATCGCCCGCCTCGATAAAGTGACTACCGTTCAAATCGAGCTGCTGAAAAGTCTAAGCCCCGAAGCTTCCCGCAAAAACAATCTCAAAACTCTTGCCACTGAAACCGATCGCCTGGGCAAAAAGAAGGCCGCCATGGCTGTATGGGCCGCCTATGTGGATGAAGGCCAAGTCAACAACGACGAAAAACTCGAAGTGCAGACCCGCGTGGCGCAGCTGCAGTACGACACCAGCAATCCGGCCGAGGCCGCCGCCGCTTATGAAAAAGCCCTAGAGCTATGGAAAAAGAACGGCTGTCAGAATGCCGAGCTCTGCGAGGAGCTGAAAAGCCGTCTCCGCCGCTTCGTGACCACTTGGCATAAAGCTCTCGGCCAAAAGCCAACCGTGAACCTGCTCCGCGCTTACGTCGCCTATTCTCGAGTCTTTAATGACACCGAAATGCTTTACTGGGGAGCGCAAGTCGCCTCTGAGCTCAACAAGCATAGAGAAGCGATCGCCCTGTTTCGCGCCGCGGGCGAGCGAGCTAAGACAGATAATAAACAAAATATTTTTGAAGGTTCATTGCTTGGCGAAATCGAGATGGCCGAAGCGAGCAAGGATGTAAAGGCGAGAGAGGCCGCCTACAACCACTATCTTGGCCAAAACCCGAACGGCGCCATGGCCTTTCAGGTTCGCTATCAACGCGCGCAACTCTTCTACTCCACCGGCCGTAGCAAAGATGCCTTTAACGAATTCCACTATCTCGCTTCCCAGCACGGTAAAAACGATCGCGATCTAAAAATCAAATCTGCCGACTTGGCCCTGGATGGCCTTGTCACTTTAAAAGATGATCAGGCCATTCAAGTGCGCAGCCTCGAGTACGCCCGCCTCTTTCCCGAACGCAAAAGCGAATATATTAAGATCAATCGCCGCGCGACCATGAACATCGTAGCCGGCAACATGAAGAACGAACGGGCCGATTTTAAGGCCAACCTGACTGCGCTTTCGCAAGTCAGCCTCGAAGGGGCCGATGAAAACGAGCAGATCAAGTTCTACAAAAATAAAGTCATCCTGGCGCAGAAAGCCCTGGAGCTCGATACCGTACGCGCCGCAGCCAACGACTTACTCGATATCCGCTCACTTTCCTCCACGGATCGCGAATGGGCGCTGGCGCAAAAAGTTTGGGCCGCCGAGCTGCAACTGAATTTCCGTGAGGCCTATGAGCTCAGCCAGAAGATGAGACTGGCGCACCTAAGCCCCGCCGATCGGGAACTGCGCTTCGCGCTTCTCGCCGATCTCGCCGGCCTCGATTCGCGCCGCCACAACGAAAACTTTCTGAAATTTTCAAACAGCCGACGCGCTTCGAATTTGGTGCAAGTCACCTTAATCAAAAACGCACGCAACCAATGGCGCGAACTTGAGAAGTATCTACCCTCGCTCCGCTCCTCGCCCGACCTTCTCGCGGGAATCACGTTAGAAGTCTTCGCCGCCCGCTCGGATTTCAATCGCGCCAAAGGCATTCTGAAAACCTCACGAATCGGTCAGTATCCCGCCGGCAAGACTCTTGCCCGCCACATCGAACTTAAAGACTTCCACGCTTTTGACCGTAAGATCCGCGCGCATCGCCTATGGGGCTTTAGCGACGCCGCCATGAGAAAGACCATCAAAGAGCGGCAGAAGCTGATTGCGACCGCCGAACGCAATGCCCACACCGCCATCAAAAAACAAGACTGGACTCTTCAGATCCTGAATCTCTCGCTGGTGGCGCGAGAGAACCGTCGTTTCTACCGCGACATTCTCGCTCTCCCCGTACCGGCCCGCCTAGATGCAGAACAAAAGAAGCAGTACGCCCAGCTTCTTAAAACTCAGTCTGACCCGTATCTCGCACGCGCCGAAAAAATCGAAACCGAACTGAATCAGATGTGGAACGGCTCGAACAGCGTACAAAATCTGCAGGCCACTTACATGACAGCCTCGCCCGAATTGCAGAAACTGTATCGGAGTGAGATCACCAATTTGGCCGCAAACGCGCCTTCGAATGCCGAAAAACGGCTGCGCAACCTCCTGAACACCCCCTATAGAAAACCTTCACAAAAAGATATCCTCCTCGCCCGCCGCGACCTACAGGCCCACCCGTTTGATATTTCAAAAGCCCAGAACCTTCGCGAACTTGAAGCCCAAGGAGGGCGCTCCGCGATGGTGGTTTACCTCGACGAACGGATCTCACAACTCAAGAAGGGAAAGAGTTTATGAGCCGGTTACTTCTAATATTTACATTTGGTTTGGTAGTTGCAGCGCCTCATGCGCTGGCAGCTAAGGCGAAAGCCAAACGCCCAGCCAAATCCGCTCCGGCGAAGAGCGAGCTCAAAACCGATGTCAAATTTGATGACTCGGTTTTACACGGCCAGTATCAGGTGCCCGACGAAGCTCTCGCCAAAGTGGAAAACGAAAAAGTGTTGAGCGATCTTTTGGGGGTCCGCAAACACTTTAAAGACCGCCTCTTTGAGGCGCGTGAGCAAGAGTAAGGGGATGGGTATGAGAGCGGGACGCTTTGTACTCGAAAATGAAAAGGGCGAAGTCGTAAGAACATTCGCCTTGGCCGGTGATGAGCTCGTGCTCATCTATCGCCATGACCTCCGTCGCGTGGAGGTTGTCTCTGAAATCGAATCCCTTAAAAATCAAGGAATCTCGTTCGACGTTCTCAAAAAGACCTCCGCCCGAGCCGTCGCCGATCGCTCGATCCCCCTCGCCAATGGCGGCCGCTTCAAGTTTACCGACAGCATCGACAAGACCGCTCGACTGATCACGGTTCAAGACGACTCCGAAGAGCAAGAAAAGGCCATTTACAAGTACACCGCGCTCACGCAACTCGGCCTGATGCTCTTCACCCTGATTGTCGGCCTTCTGATCGAGCCGCTCTTCAATAAAGAACAAGTCGAAGAAGTCGTGCTGGTAATGCCGCAACAGTTTACTCAAACTGTACCTCGCGCCACTGTGGCTCCCGCCGAAAAAATTCAGCCCATTAAAAAGTACGCTGATCGAAAAGTAGAGGCCCCCAAGAAACCAGTCTCAAAAATTCTCACCGCCAAAGTCACAGCTAAGCGCCGAGAGAACGCTCCCCTTCGCACCAAGATCAAAGTTGAAAACGTCGGCGCCCTTGGCGCTTTGGGTGGAATGCGCAATGGCTCGAAAAATTCGGCCGGCTTCAACCTAAACGCGCTCAATGACTCCAAAGGCACCAGCTGGAACGGTGCAGGCGAAGGCGGCGTGGGCGGCATGGAACGCGCCGTTCGTGGCAAAGGACTTATCGCCTCGGCCAGTGGTCAAGGCGGTAAGGTCGAAGGCGGCGGGGGCTACGGCACTCGCGGCAAAGCCGGCGGCGGGCGCCCCGGTTACGGCGAAATGAATATGGGCGGAACCGCGGCTGCCTATTTTGAGCCAATCACCGAAGAAGCCCTGGTTGAGGGTGGACTGACCAAAGATCAAATCGCCGCCGTAATTAACAAACATATCGGCGAAGTCATTTACTGCTATGAAAAAGGCCTACAAGTGCGCCCCGACCTGAGTGGCCGGGTCGGCGTTAAGTTCAACATCAACGCCGGCGGCCGCGTGTCGACCGCCTCGGTGGGCTCGAGCTCCCTTAACAGCGCCCAAGTCGAGGGCTGCATTATGAATCGTCTGCGTTCGTGGCCGTTCCCGAAACCCGTGGGCGGCGTAAACGTTAAAGTTTCTTATCCCTTCGTCTTGAAGCGAATTAGTCAGTAGGAGAATGAACATGAAGTTCTTGAATCTCACAACCTTTACTCTCGCGGCGGCCGTTCTGCTCACAGCCTGCCAAGGACAAAATCCTTTAAAGCGCGAGAGCAATCCGGTTCGCAAGTACCCCAAGGTCAGCGAATCGATCCGCACCAAGACGGGCCTGGTTCCCTTTAATCGGGATCAAGAGCCGCCGAAACCGGCGCCGGATAATTCTCAGACCATCTGTACCGCGCCCATCGCGGTTTCGGTCAATGGTGTTTCCGGCACCCGACTCTTAAAGTTTCCCGAAGATTCACAAACCCGTTATGAGATTACACTGATCAATCGCCTGGGCGATGAGTTCGAAGCCAAATTTAAAAGCGAAGTGATCGACAACGGCGCCTTTCGCCTGCTCAAAAAAGATTCGACCAATCAGGCCACATACCAAATCGCCTGGAACCCCAAGCGCTTAGCACCCGGACAATTCACTCAAGTTCTAAACAGCAGTATCGAAATCAGCT
>JALHOQ010000173.1 GCA_022842925.1 Bdellovibrionales bacterium | reverse complement strand
TTCTCGACAAGCCGGTTATTACCGAACGTCTGATGCCGGCGCCGAACGAAGTTCCAATGGTCAATCCCATGACGAAGCCGGTGGTTTCCTCCGTCAAAGATGACGAGTCGGTGGATGCTCTCACGCGCCGGGCAGTGTGGAGCAGTTTTCTTAAGAAGATGAAAGATGAGCTGGGCGTGTCCGCCGAGGACGTTCTTGGCGCATTCGACTCTCTATCCGCAGAAGATCTCGCCAAGCCACCACAACAAACGGTCGACAAAGTGGTTATGGCACTCGGTTTAGAGCCGCAGCAGACGCAACAGGCGAAGCAGTATTTCATGGAGTTGATCGACCGGACCCAGGCCCGCTCAATCGGCGAGGAACTCTCTCACTCCGAAAAACAGATTTCACTGACCCTCATGAGTCAGCGTGAAGTCGAACGTAAAAACCAGAACAAGGCGATTGATAATTTAAATCAGAACTTCTTTATGAAGGGCCCCTTCGAGCGTCCGCCGGCTGCGCCTCAGGCCACGCCGCGAATGGAAGCGCCGGCACCTTTAACCGATGCCAATAAACTCGATACCCCGTTTGTCGTGCCGAATGAGGGCGCCTCGCCATCCGCCTCGTCTCAAACCGGATTCGCTTTGCCTAAAGAACTGCAGGCCCCTGTCGCTAAGAGTGCCGCTCCGGCTCCCAAGGTCGACATCGACGCTTTGATCAAGAGGTTCACTGAGGGTCAGGGGCAATCCGAACAAGTAACGGCGCAACACGCGTCCGCAACAAAAACTGCGTTGAACCCACAAATGATAATGCCGGCCGTCCCACAACTGCAGACGGCCAGCTCGGCTGAATCCGGAGTCACGGCAGCCCGAACTGCGACCACTTCGGGCGCCGAAGCCATGGCCGCGATCAACGCCATTTTCGGTCAGGGCGCAAATAATCAAAATACGGACGCCGAATTGACGGATGACCAGCGCTTTACTCAGGATGCCTCGTACCTCAGCCCGAGCCTTGGGGCCGATGGACAGAGCTTGGTTCAGGGTCAACCGAGTGAATTTCAGCAACAGTTGAGCTCGGCCGCGCCGAATCAGCCGATGGCGGTTCCCGATCTCGTTAAAAACGCCCAAGTCATGGTTCAAGATGGCGGCGGCGAAATGAAAGTGACTTTGACGCCCGAGGGGCTGGGCGAAGTCGCGATGAAGGTCTCCGTCAAAGACGGTAAAGTGAATGTGCAAATGATTACAGAAAGCGACGAGGCCAAGCGCATGATCGAGCGCAGTCTGGGCGATCTGAAATCGCAGCTGGCGCAGAACCAGTTGCAGGTCACGGACATCAAGATCGACACCGCCAGCAACCTCGGCAAGCAGCTCGAACAACAGTACAACGATGCTCAGCGCCAGATGGCGCAGCAAACGCTTGAGCAGTTCCGCCAAGACCATCAGGGTTGGCGCCGCAGTCATTTCGAAGTTCCAGGAGCAAAAGTTTATAAAAACCAAGCCGACGCCCCCCGCGACGTTCAGGCCCCGACTTCCGTGGGCTCTCGCAACCGGGGCGGTTCGCGGCGATTGGATTTGGTGGCGTAAATGATCGGTGTAAAAACGGGTACTCAAACTTGGTCCAGTTCGCCTCAGCGCACGGACTTTAAGTCTGACAACACGCAAACCGTGAGCGCCTTAGATCGCGCCAAGGTCGGCGGCGACGATCAAGACATCGGTGAAATCCTAAACAAGGTAGCCGATCCGAACTACACCGATGAATCCAAAAAATTGCGCATGGTCGGCAACAATCAGCTCGGCAAAGACGCGTTTATGTCCTTGCTGCTGACGCAAATGAAAAATCAGGATCCGACCAATCCGCTGAAGTCCCATGAAATGGCCGCTCAGCTGGCGCAGTTCACTTCGCTTGAAAAGCTGCATAATATCAACGATGCGATCGAAGGTCTGCGTAAGGATCAGAAGCCGGATCATAACTTCCAGGCTTTAAATTTCATCGGCAAATCAATACTCGCCGATAACAGCAAGATCGGCCGAGTTGACGCCGACGAAAAGCACGACATTCGTTTTATCCTCGGCAACGACGCGCAGAATGTGACGATGACGATCAAGGATGCCAGCGGCGCGGTGGTCCGCACGATGGAGATCAAAAATCTGAAGACCGGCAAAAATGAACTGGCCTGGAATGGCCTCACCGACGATAGCCGTCCGGCACCCCCTGGCGACTACACAGCCAGTATCGAGGCCATCGGTTCGAATGGTCGAAAGCTGCAAGTGGATCTGAAGAGCGAAGGCATAATCTCCGGCGTAAATTTCACGCCCAAAGGACCGCAGCTTTTGATCGGCAAACAGGTCATCAATATGGCGGACGTGAAATCGATCAGTGACCCGACCATTATGGAGCAAGCACCGACGCAGATGTTGCAGGTTCCGACCGCGGCTCCGAATGCTCCAGCCTCCGGTCCAAAACAAGTCGGGGTCAAACCAGAAACTAAAGAAAACGCCGACAAAGCGGCTAAGATGAAAAAAGGCGATCTAAATGATGCGGCCATGGCGCAGGGGCTGATCAATAAATTAAATAAAGAAGGCGCTAAGGCGGGAATGGGTTCATGAAAGATCTGAGCGTAAACTTGAACACGGCGCAGACGGTAGGGGGATTAAATTCTTCCACTCCGTCGCTCAACACGCCGGCGGGTAAGGCGAATGCCACCCTGTTCAAAGATGCGCTCGGCCAAGCCGCGGAAAAGGTACCAGGTTCTTTTTCCAGAAGCGATGCGGCACCGCTTAAGTTTTCGAACCACGCGGTGGACCGAATGCAGGCACGCGGAGTGCGGTTTTCGCCCGAGCAGATGGCGAGAATCGAAAACGCAGTGGGACGGGCCGCGGACAAAGGCTCGAAGAACTGCTTGCTGCTTTCAGATGAGGCGGCATTGATTGTGAGTGTGAAAGATAAAACGGTTGTAACAGTGATGGATAAGGCGAACCTCAAGGAGAACGTCTTCACCAATATCGATTCGACCGTTGTAATTTAACTAAGGGCTGGTCCTCGTTGAGGGGGCCCTTCAAAAGTACTGAACTCGAGTAGCTAGGATGGCTATTCGACATAAGACATGGAGGTCTTAAATGGGAGTTCTCTCGTCTCTCTACACCGGTGTATCCGGTTTGGCTTCGCAAGGTGAAGCCTTAGGCGTCATCGGCGATAACATCGCCAACGCCAACACAACGGGCTTCAAAGCCTCGCGTGCGGAATTCCAAGACATTGTCGCGAAGTCCTTAAAAGGGATTCTCGGCGGAAACCAGATTGGCCGCGGTGTGAAAATCGGCGCGGTAAACCCGATTCTGGTTCAAGGTAACGTCGATAGCACGGAGAAGGTGACCGATCTCGCCATCGCGGGCGACGGTTACTACACTCTGCGCGGCTCCGACGGCGAATCGTTCACTCGCGACGGGAGCTTTAAGTTCGACAAAGAAGGCTACCTGGTCACCAACGATTATCAGCGCGTGCAAGGCTTTCAGGCCGATGACAAAGGTATCATCCAAAACCGAGTCGCCGACATTAAGTTCCCTCGCGCCCTCGTACCAGCCAAGCCCACAAAAGAAATTCGTCTGGATCTAAACCTCGATTCACGGGTGCAGAATCTCAAGGTATTTGATCCCAAAAATCCTTACGACTCCTCTCATTACTCGACCGGTATCGAGATGTATGACTCCCAGGGCAACAAACACCTGGTGAATATGTTCTTTGTGAAGAGCGCGGACCGAACTTGGAACTACTACGGTCTGGTCGATGGTAAAGAAGTCACCGGAGCAAAAGAAGATGAAATGGCTCAGGTTACCGCCGGTACCGTTACTTTTACGGTAGACGGTAAACTGGACACGGAAGTTCAGACCCTCAGCGCCTTTAACTTCAAGGGCGGAAGCTTACAGAACCAACAGGTCAAGATCGACTTTGGTGACTCGCTCACCACCGATAAGGGTCTGGGTATCGACGGCTCCAAACAGTACGGTAAAGAATCCGACCTAATCAGCTGGAGACAAGATGGTGCGGCCGCGGGCACGATTAACAACCTCTCGTTTAACGATGAGGGTGTTCTGACCGCACTGTACTCAAACGGTGAAACTCAGGATATCGCCCAGATCGCGCTCGCCAAGTTCGAGAATCCCGAAGCGATGTTTAAAGTCGGTAACAACCGATTGAAAGAAGCTCGCGACTCCGGCGCCCCGGCGCTCGGTGCTCCGGGCCGTGCCGGCCGCGGAAAGATCTTCGCTAAGTCGCTCGAACGATCGACGGTGGATCTTGCCCTCGAGTTCGTGAACCTGATTCAGAATCAGCGCGGGTTCCAGGCCAACGCCAAAACCATCACGACGACCGACGAACTGCTCGGCGAAGTGATCCAGTTGAAGCGCTAATAGTCAGTTGATTTAAACTCCCATGGGAGTCCCGCAAGGAGAGAGGCGGGACTCCTGTTTTTGGTTTTGTTTTTATCGAATGGTAAATCTAATGTGCAAGAAGCTGGGCGAGCTCAATCAGCTCGTTCGGCACCACGCGCTTTTTGCCCACGGTCTCTTTAAAATCGAGAGTCACAATCCGGTCGGCTTGAACGCCGACCATTACGCCGCTTGAGCCTTTTTTCAGGGCCTCCACCGCGGCATGGCCGAATCGGCTGGCGAGGACGCGATCGCGCGCCGTGGGTGAGCCGCCGCGCTGAATATGACCAAGCACGCAGACCTTTGCATCGAAGCCCGCCTTGCGGCGGATCTGCTCGGCCAGATCATAGGCGCGGCCGACTTTCTGCCCTTCAGCCGCGACTAAAATACTGGAAGATTTCCCTCGCGCGACGCCACGTTTGATCGACTGAATGGCATGGTCCACGTTCGCCATGGTTTCGGGAATAAAAACTTCCTCGGCCCCTCCCGCCAATCCGACTTCGATGGCGATAAAGCCGGAGTCGCGCCCCATCACCTCCACGATAAACAGGCGATCGTGAGAAGCGGCTGTGTCGCGAATTCGGTCAATGGCTTCAAGCGCCGTGTTGACCGCCGTATCGAATCCGATAGTTTCGTCGGTGCCAAAAATATCATTGTCGATGGTGCCCGGCAGACCCACCACGCGGACGCCGTGCTCTTGGCTTAGGAGGTGCGCGCCCATATAGGTGCCGTCGCCGCCAATCGCAACCAGGCCCTCGATTCCGGCCGCTTTCAGATTCTGCGCGGCCTGCGCGCGGGCATCGGGTTTATGAAATTCGGGTGCGCGTCCCGATTTTAAAATCGTTCCGCCCCGCTGAATGATATTGGCCACCGAATTCATGCTGAGGCTGATCATTTTGCTCTGAATCAAGCCGGCGTAACCGCCAAGCGCTCCAACCACTTCGATGTTGGACGTGATCGCGGTGCGCACGACGGAGCGAATGGCGGCATTCATTCCGGGCGCATCGCCGCCGCTAGTGAGAACGCAGATTTTACGGGGTGCGGACATGCCCTTGAGATTAACCGGCACCCTCTTTTTTGGGCAACCAGTATTCCTTGCTGAAGACGCTGGGCATGACTTTGTTTTTTACTTTGAGCATTTCCGCGCGCAGGGTGGAATCGTCGCCCTTTGCGCCGGTCACTCGAAAGTCCAGTTGCGCCGTTTCGCAAGTTTCGATGGCCTTTCGCACCTGGGCCGTGTGAGTTTTGACCCGCGTTGCTACGTGGGCCAGGGCTTTCGCGATCGCCAAGTTCGTCAGCTTTTCCACCGCTTCCGGTGGAACCTCCTGGCCCGGGATTTTGCGGTCGAACTCATTGGCGGTAGCGAAGTGAACGAGCCCACCGGCCTGCAAGTCTGATTTAAAGAAAAATTTAAGCGGTGGCGGCGCCGACTCGCCGGAGAACTGCAACGTCACTTTCGATTCGCCCGCGGTTTCCCCGGCGCTCTTTTCGCCTTCGGCGGCGGGGATAAAGAACACGGTCTTGGGCGTTAGCGCAAAAAAACCATCCTGCTCTTTGTACCTCGCCCGTACGATTCCGACGGACGTATTGCTAAAGGGGATTGTCGTCTCTTGCGCCGAAAGATTGGCAGTGAAGGCTTTAAGGCACTTCATGGCGCCGGGATAGGTCCAGGTGGGCGATTGAGCTTGAGAGGTCGCGGCCACCACCGCGATTAGGATGATCTTTACCATGATTGTAGCCTGGCGCATTTCGCACTAGGGAGCAAGGCTGCAGTTGGCCGGTCGCGTGCGCCGCTATGGAAGTGTGAGACTTTTGCACAGGGCGATCACTAAGTCGTCTGGGCTTGGGGAATGGGTTTTCAGCGGGTGGGACCAGCGCATATCGAGCTTTCCCACCCGAGTTAAAAAATCGACTGTGCGAACGGGTGTGCCCGCAAATTCAGGTTCAGCCATTGTCTCCGCCACAGGCGGCTCGGGAAGCTCAATCTTCGGCAAGAGCGAGCGACTTAGATAGGCCAAATGCGTTTTGATTAGATCGCCCAGTCCTGATTTTAGAGAGAGAACATCATCCTGCGATGCCCAATAGGTCGGGAGCTGGAGGTCCTTTTCTCTGAAGACCGCGAGACTTCCCGTATCCAGAAATACATCATACTCACCTTTATTGAGGAGGTAGGGATCCTCGTCCGGACGATCGCAAAGCATTCGGCGTAAGTGGGCCCGAGGGGCGGCCTGGAAGCTGGGATGCTGAAATATAATATCGGCCACCATTCGCGCATAATTTGCGGCCACCATAAAAGTCAGCCGTGTGTTCGGCTTCGTACGAAAAAGCGCGGGTTCCGATGTGAGTTTGTCGACATTCCGAAAGTCGTGGTCATAAGCATGGAAAGGAAATGCTTCGGAGTTCCCAGCATCGAGCCATCCGTAACGAGGATGTCGGTCGCCACCGACCTTTTTCTTGAACTTCAGAAATTCGCTCACAATGACTGCAGAGTTCTCCTTGCTCATAGAAGAACCAAGGCGGTCGCCTTCCAGTTCGCCATAGGCGCCCTTCCATCCGCGATAAGGCCCCCATATGTACTTGGCGACCGTCTCTATGCGTCCGTTCACATTGGCCGTCGTTCCGTGGCAGGTCAGACACTTTTGTGGGTTGGCTTTCGACACAATTACCCACTGGTTTTGAAATTCAACTTCGGTGGCCTGGAGGTCAAAATGGCGCACGAGCTCTCGGT
>JALHOQ010000172.1 GCA_022842925.1 Bdellovibrionales bacterium | reverse complement strand
AAATCCGTCATTTCGGCGGAGGTCTGCAGGGCCGCGATCTGACTTTCTATCTGTTCGACGGAGGCACTCAGAGTTTCAAGGTAATTATTTAGGTTTGTTACGGCCTGACGTGTTTCGGGCGTGGCATTGGGCTGGACCTCAAGATTTTCGATCTGCTGCTGAGTATTGATCCGAGCCTGGCCAATGCGAATGAGTTCGGCCTGCAACTCGCTCTGACGGCGAAGAAAATCGTAGCTCTGAGTTCGGTTATAACTCTCGGCATTGAACTGAAGGACCTGCTCCTGCCGACGCAGAATTTCGATCTCTCTTTGTACGTTCATCATTTCCCGGTTCAGTTCGTTTGTCCGCGACTGCGCCAGTTCCTGGCTCGTATTATCGGCCGCGATCAGCGCGAGGCTTCGGTTGAGGTCCTGCAGTCGCTCCTGCTCGCGACTCGGATTGGCGGGAGGGGTGGGCCGTGGCGGCTGGGCATTTTGCCTCGCCGGTTGTGGAATGACGGTGGTTTGTTGGACGGGGGGCGGCTCACGAGGAATGGCTACGACCGCGTTTTTAAGACGGAACGTCCATATAGAGAGAACCAAGACGGTCCCTAGCAGAGCGGCGATTCCGAATAGGCTTTGGCTCTGGGTCATAGCGCCTGTTACAGCAAGACCGGCGCCAACTTCGCTTGTTTAAATCTGAGAACTAATTTATGGGCAAAAAGTGTGTGAATACAATAGTTTATAATCTATTTTTGAACATGTTCAAAAATTAGGTGAGAAGCCTCGAAGGCTCTGTTATTCTGGCCGGGCTATGGGACGTGCGGATTTCACCAAACAGCTGCTCTTCGATACGGCGATGAAACTCTTCGCTAAGGAAGGTTTTGAACAAACCACGATGCGCGCCATTGCGGCCAAGGCCGGTGTCGCGCCCGGGGCGAGCTACTACCACTACAAGAGCAAGGAAAGCCTGATTCAGGCCTATTACGAGAAACTGCATGTGGATCATGAGCAGGCCTTGATCGACTTCCTCCAAAACGAAAAAGACTTCGCCAAACGGCTGCGCCATGTGGTGAGGCTGAAAATTGAACTCGCCGAGCCCCACAAGGACATGGCCCGCGCGCTTTACCGCGTGGCGGCCAATCCAGAAAGCCCGCTGTCTCCCTTTAGCAAGGAGTCCGAGGAACTTCGTTTGAAGTCGCTCCAGATTTTTGAGCAATTAGTGGAGGGCAGTCACGGGCGCTTTCACAAAGAGATCCGGAGTCTTTTGCCCAAATATCTGTGGATGTACCAGATGGCGATTATTCTTTTTTGGATTTACGACACGTCTAAAAATTCCAAACGGACCTTCGAACTCATTGATCAAACAGTGCCCTTAATCACTTGGCTCAATGACAGTTTGAATTCGGCCTGGTCGGCGCCTTTCCGCGGAAAAATCATCTCCACCCTGAAGAGTTTTGAGCCTGCCTTGAAAGAGGAGGCGAATTGAAGATCGTGATTGCCGGTGGAACCGGCTTCTTAGGAGAAAAACTGTTCCAGCATTGGCAATCCATGCGCCACGATGTGGTCGTGCTCAGTCGCGGCGGCAAATCCAAAACTAAAATCGCGAATTGGGATGGACAAAGTGACGGACCGTGGATGAAGGAGATCGACGGCGCCGACATAGTGGTGAATCACGCCGGTCGCAGCGTCAACTGCCGCTACACGTCCGAGAATCTCAAAGAGATGATGGACTCACGCGTTCTTTCCACCCAAGCCATAGGACGCGCGATTGCGCAGGCGAAGAATCCTCCCGCACTTTGGCTGCAAATGAGCACGGCCACGATCTACGCGCACACTTTTGGCCCCGCTCATAATGAAGACAGTGGGGTGATCGGCGGCCAAGAACCCGGCGTGCCGGCCTACTGGAAAATCAGCATCGATATCGCACAAGCTTGGGAAAAAGCGCTGGCTGAGGCGTCCACACCACGCACTCGTAAGGTGGCTTTAAGAACCGCAATGGTCATGGGTCGCGCACCCCATAGCGTGTTTGGAGTTTTAAGCCAGATGAGCCGTCTCGGACTGGGAGGTTCAATCGCGGGTGGCGGTATGTATATGTCTTGGATTCATGAAGACGACTTCGCGCGCGCCCTGGATTTTTTTGTCGAACAACAGAACCTGCAAGGGGTGTTTAACATCTGCGCACCGAATCCACTGCCGCAGAAAGAATTGATGCGCACGTTGCGTCGGCAGATTGGAATGCCGATCGGCCTTCCGGCCGCGTCTTGGATGGTGAAAATCGGCGCGGTTTTTATGCGAACCGACGCTGAACTTCTGCTGAAAAGTCGAAGAGTCGTGCCCAAACGTTTGCTCGATTCTGGATTTCAGTTTCGCTTTCCGCAATGGGAGGAAGCATGCGCCGATCTTTCGCGCTAAAGGTTGCAGGCCTGATTATTATATTCGTAGGATTTGCACTCCTCCCGTTGAGTTCAAGTCTGGGGCCAGTGGCAAGATTGGCCGCGGCCTCCCTTGGACTCCTAGTGTTCATCAAGGTAGCGGCACTGCTATGGCAGCTCAGTGATGGATTAAAAATCGGCTCGAAGCTGGGTCTTGCCGCCTTTCTGCTGACCTGGCCGGGCACCCAGTACGACGGTTTCGAAAAGCGGGCGGCGCAGCCTCCGCGTCACACCGGCCGGCTCTTTCTTGAATCCTGGTTGCAAATGCTCGCTGGAGTCGCGGGCTTATCGCTTGCGGCCTATTTCGGTCGAGGCGAATCCACGGTTTGGAATTACGTGGCTCTCGTTTCCATTCTGTTTATCATTCATATGGGCCTTATCGAAGTTATGGCCGATGGCCTTCGCCTAGTGGGTTTCAATCCGAAGAGTCTCTTTGATCGACCGGTCCTGGCGAATTCACTTCGCGACTTTTGGAGTGAGCGTTGGAATCGCGCGTTTGTGGATATGAACAAAATATTTCTTCTCGAACCATTAAGAGGCCGGGTTCCCGGCGTGGCGCTCTTACTGGGAATTTTTCTGGTCTCGGGTGTCTTACATGAAGTCGCGATCTCGTTTCCGGCGGGCGGGCCCTGGGGTTGGCCTTTGCTCTACTTTGCTTTTCAAGGGATCGGCGTAGTCAGTGAGCGCTTTATCAAATGGCCGCGCCCCCTCGTGATCGCTTGGATCCTTATGCCCTTGCCGATTCTCTTCCCACCGCAGTTCGTGGATCTTTTTCTGGGATCGCTGACCGAATGGATTTATCAAAATCTTCTGACTCGCTCCCTGGCGGACTATTTGTATTACGGATTTCTGCTCGGCGCCGCGTTTCACGCCCTGGTTCTCTGCGCCAGCGTCCAAGTGCCGGGGAAGCTCGGCTGGCGCGAGGAGTTTAAAAAGCTGCGGAGTTTGAATCGCAAGGCGTTTTGGACCTATGGCGCCTACATTCTCACCATTATAATTTTCATGGGCGGCGTAAGCCTGTATCTCGCCCATGTACCGAACCACGGGTGGACTGAGTGGATTTGGATTTTGTTTATCGCGCTCTTTTGGTGGGCCCGGGTGGGAATCGATTTCCTTTACATGAAACATGAGGACTGGCCTCAAGGTCCGCTGTTCACTGTAGGGCATATCTGCTTGACCACTCTTTTTATAACTATGACCGCGTTGTACACGGGACTTGGCATCGCGATCGGAATGAGGTTGTAAATGCGAATTATCTTTTTCGACGGCTACTGTTCACTTTGCAATGGATTAGTCGACCGGCTTATGCGTTGGGATAAGCGAAAGGAAATCCAGTTTGCATCCCTTCAAGGCGAAACCGCGCGGCGACTGTTGCCGCCAGAGCGACAAAGCGAGAGCGATCCGGATACCGTGCTCTATCTTCGCGATGGTTCGATTTATGAGCGATCCACCGCGATTCTACTTGTACTAAAAGACCTGGGCGGCCTGTGGAGAATCTTTACCGTTCTCTTTATCATCCCGCGATTTCTTAGAGACTTAGTTTATCGTTTTATCGCGCGCATTCGCTACACCGTTTTCGGGCGGCGCGACACCTGCCGCCTGCCGACGGCGGAAGAAAAGGAAAGGCTTCTACCATGAGGCTCGGCCGAATCCACGGAGTGATCGATCGACGCTTGCTCGTGAACTACCGGGCGGATCCCCATGTGGTGGCGAAACTTTTGCCCAAGAGATTTCGGCCCCAGGTTGTGAATAACAAAGCCATGGTGGGCATTTGTTTGATTCGATTCTCAGCCCTGCGCCCGTATGGAATACCGGCAATCTTAGGTTTGAACTCAGAAAACGCGGCCCACCGAATCGCCGTTGAGTGGGACTCGCCAGAGGGTGTTCAAGCCGGTGTCTTTATTCATCGACGTGATACTTCGCTTTGGCTTAATACGCTGATTGGCGGGCGACTCTTCCCGGGCGTGCACCACCGGGCGGATTTTTCGGTGCAAGAGAGTCGCGAAAACTTTTCGGTGGCCTTTAAAAGTCGATATGACGGTATGGAAGTTCGAGTCCGGGGACGGCCCGTCACAGACCTACCCAAGACCTCGATTTTTAGCTCGGTTCAAAAATCGTCAGAATTTTTTAAGGCGGGGTCAGTAGGATACTCGCCTGGCTTTAAGACCGGTGAATATCAGGGTTTGCAGCTGATCACCGAGCAGTGGAAGGTTGAACCCTTCGAGGTGGAAGACGTGCACTCGACCTTCTTCACTGACTCAGCCCTCTTTCCGCCGGGTTCGGTCGAGTTCGATCACGCTTTGCTTATGCGCGATCTGCTTCACTCTTGGCGAGTGGTCCAATAGGCCAACAGCCAGCTGGACTTGAGAGCGTGAGTGGCGTGCCCTAGGCTGAAATCATAGGGGGCACATATGAACCGTGCGCATATATTGATCGCTCTTTCCCTCACGTTTTTCTTCCCCATAGTCTCGTTAGCGAAGGAATTCCCTGTTCAGGCGCGGCTTTTTGCCGGTAACTCCGCCGCCGATCCCAAAGATCTGAACGATGAACTGACGGCGCAGAGCCTTGACCAGATGAAAAAGATCACTTTTTTTGGCGCCGAGGCGACCTACGTGGCCGCCCGTTATTTAAACGTCGGCTTTCGTTACACCAAGCGCATGGTCGACGTCGATGAAGTCGGCTCCGGAATTGGGACGGACTATAGCGCCCGGCTGGATCAGGATTCGGTCATGGCCATCGCGCGCTTGCCCGTTATTCGCACCAAGTTCTTCTTTATCGACGCCTTTGGCGGAGTTGGCGGAACCAATACGACTTTCAAGATAAAATCGGCCACGCAAGACGGAGAGTTGTCCAAACGAGAAGCGAACGACTGGTTCGCCCGCCCGGTGTTGGCTTACGGCGGCTCATTCGGACTCGGCTACGACAAATTCTTTATCGCTGGTGAAGTCGGCATGGAGAACAACAAAGTCGACGGCTTTAAGCGCAGCGGAACCGTCAACAATAATGTCGAAGTCATCGACCTGACCGGTTCCTACTTTATGATCTCGCTGATTTTTAACGGTGTACCGGCCAGCAGAAAATAGTTATTCTCCCTAAGAATGTATTTTGCACTTATGGATTCTAGCATGACTTGGATCGCATCCACTCTCTGCGCGGTCGGAATGGGCTGGATCGCCATTCAAGCTTTGCGGCAGAAAGATAAGCACCCGATAGTGCGCGACAGTTTTTTTCTGCCTCTCTACTTTGCCGGCATTTTGCAGTGGGTGTTATGGGGCATTCGCATTGAGGATCCGGCCTTAATTATTCCTAGCGCAGCTCAGCTGGTCCTTCTATCGCCGACGCTTTTTCGCTGGTATCGGTTTCGGGTGCGCTCATGAATGCCTTACTGGCCGGACTCTTCGTAACTTCGTCGGTACTTTTTCTGGCTTACGGCGCCGCTTCGGGAAAAGTGCGGTGGAATGGCTCCAAGATCGGGCTTGTGCTTTATGCCTTGGGAACATTCTTTTGGTCTTTAAAGGGAATCCAGCTTAACGATCCGGCTCTTATCTTGATCTCAGCACTGCAAACCGTCGCTGTCCTTATTGGAGTTTTGTTATGAACCTGAATCTGCTTCGTAGTCGCGCTTTCGCTTTTTTAATCGACGCTCTTCTCTTCTTGTCGGTGATGTTCGTGTTGATCCGCATCTTCAATTTTTTCGCGCCAGGCAGTGATGTGCGTGAGGACGCGATGCAACTCTACACCCAAAAAGACTTTATCGTGTTCACTTGGACGATGATCACCGGTGCCGTTCTTATGGTGAGTTATATGACTTGGTCGTACACCACGCGGGGTGGTCAGACGATTGGCCATAAGGTGGCTCGTATTCGGATTCAGCGGCGGGGTGGAGGGAAGATTGGAATTGGCGGAGTTCTAAGAGTGATCGCGGTTGGCATTTTGCGCTTTGTACTGATTGTGGTGCCAGGACCTATGATCGCGCTGGCGGGTGGGGAAGTGATTGCTTCTGTGTTTGCTTTGATTTGGGGCCTTGTATTGATCATGCCTATACCTGTGCAGTCGAAGCCTCGACCAGTTTCTTTGTGGGAAATTTTGGGCGGGTACGAGTTTAAGTCGCTGTAGAAAGATTGGCGTCTGTGAATTCGGCAATGCGGCTCAGGCGCCCAAGAACAGCCCCGTCAAATGCCCCTCAATGGTGAAGGTATACGAGTTGCAAATACACCTCGGCCGGAGGCCCGATATGGCTAAATGTCTACTAGGTTCAACTCTATTACTCCTGGCGACCCTTATGATCGCCTGCGACCCCAAGATGAGATCCGCAGTCCAAGAACCCAAACAGGGTGAGTTCCAAAGCTGGGAGCACTGGCGTGGGTTGGTGCCGGCGCCAAGAGGCTACGGCTCAGTTCTGAGGTGCCGTTACGTGGATCTCGAAAAAGCGACAGCCGTATATATCTCGGTTTTTCAAGATTCTCGAATGGCGCCGACGCATCTACCGGCTTCCTCCGAGGGACATAGCGCGGGGATGATTGGATACGAACAGGCCAAGCTCGTGGTCACTCTGTATAAAATCGACGCTCAAGAGCGGCCGATTGCGACTCAACTCAATGAGATGCTCGATGTGCGGTATTTCAAATATAGCTCGAGCCAGACCGGGCTCAGCCTGACGTTTGTTCCTCAGCGAAATGGGAAATCGAATTACTTTGGTGCGATAAAAGCCGATGAGCCTGTCCTACGGTTTGAGCGGCCAGTCGGTGAGGACAGCGAG
>JALHOQ010000171.1 GCA_022842925.1 Bdellovibrionales bacterium | reverse complement strand
CATTCTCAAGAGCGGTGAGCTCGGGCAGTAAGTAGTGAAACTGAAAGATAAAACCCACGTTCAAGTTGCGAAAGGCATGAACTTCGGCCACCGACATGGAGGCGACATCGCGGCCGTCAAACCTCACAGTACCCTGGGTCGGACTGTCGAGCGTGGAAATGACGTAAAGAAGAGTCGATTTACCGCTGCCTGAGCGGCCGGAGATGGCGACGAATTCGCCGTCTTCGATCTGGAAGGTGAGCCCGTGCAAAATCCGCTGAGCGGGCTGGCCGAATTCTTTTATTATGCTTGTGCATTCAATCATACATCAATCCGATCGGATGATTTCCATAGGGGTCATCCGACTGGCCTCCCACGCTGGCAGGTAGCTTGCGATTATGGAAGCGACGTTGGCTGTAGCAAAGGCCGTGGCATAGATTTTCCAGTCAAAGCTAACCCATAAATTATTGCGACCTCCGATTTCAAAGCCGAAATCGATTGAAGCGATCCAAACGGACATCGAGTATCCGAGTGCGATTCCGAGTACGCCGCCCGCAATCCCAAGAATCAAGCCCTGATAAAGAATAAGCTCCACGATGCGGTTGGGGCCGTAGCCGATGGCTCGCAGAATGGCGATTTCGCGTTTCTTCTGATTGATCATGATGGTGAGAACATTATAAATGCCGAACGCGGCGACGATCAGAATGGCCGTCGTGATAAAGTACCGCGTAAAGTCCTGGACCTTTATCATTTCCATGAACATTTTGTTCGCTTCTTGCCAGTCTTCGACTTTGTCCGTGCTGAGGAGCTGCCATAGATCCGCCACGGCGGGAGCGTCGTCGATGTCGGTAAGGGCGACGGCGATCGCGCTCACACGACCTGGGCTGCGGGTCAGTGTTTGCACGTTTTTAAGATGGGCGAAAGCGATAGACTCGTCGATTTGATCATTACCGAAATGGACAATTCCGACCACCTTAAACGGTTTTGGTGCGCGGGCACCCGAACTGACTCCTACATAGTCGTCTAGTTGAACACCTAAGTTTTTGGCCGCCTTGCTGCCGAGGATGATGTTGTTGGCGCCGCCTTTCAATGCCTGCCAAGACCCCTGCTTGATGTAACGTTCAACAGAAGAGATGCGGGCATGACGCTCAGGGAGAGTACCGGTTAAGCCGACCGAAGCCGTGAACTCACCGTTAGAGAGCAGTGCGTTCGTGCTCAGTCGGGGAGAAAAATCGATCACATTCGGATCTGTGGCCAAGAGCTGATACCAGCCTTGATAGTTTTGCAACCGAGCTTCCGCTCTTTTGCCAGCCGGGGGTGATATCCACTTTACGACGGAATCCTCGCCGTAAAAGCGGGTGCGGACTTCGATTGGATCGATATCATTCTCATCGCCCGAGATTAGAACGTGGGCCGTGTTATTAAGAAGTTGTTCGGACATATAGGCTCGCATTCCGAGCTGAACGCCAGAAATGCTGACGAATAGAAGCGTGCCGAAACTGATTCCCAGTAAAATTAGGAAAGTCTGCTTCTTTCGCGCCATGAGTTGGCGCCAAGCGAGAAAAAGCATCTATTTTTTTGCCTTTCGCACTAGAACTTCGTCGTCGAGCTTTAAGCTATCGCCTTTGATCTCGGCCATCACGCCGTCGACGTTGCCGATCTCGGCTCGAATTTTTTCAAGTTTGCCGTTGCGGCGCACGGTGAGCATGCCGTTACTGATGGCACTGACCGGGACCAGAATTGCGTTCGGGACAGTGCCGATTTCAATTGTTACGTCCGCCGACATGCCCGGAAGAATGCTGTCATCGAGCCGATCGACCTTGATATGGGTTAAGAATTCATCGTCGCGGGAGAACAGTGCGTGGACCTTTCCTTCGAGAACCTGCCCGCGCAGGCTCTCGAACGAAACTTTAGCCGGTTGGCCGACTCGAATGCGCAAGGCCCCTTCCTGCTCGAGCGAAAGCTCGATAAATCGATCGCGAAGATCCTCTAGCCTTAGCACGGGGACCTGGGGGACGGCCGTTTCGCCTTGGTAATTGGCGACCAGAGTGATGGTTCCATCGAACGGCGCCCGGAACATAGCGCCCGAATCGAATTCAATCAGCTTCTCGCCCTTTTTCACCGCCTGACCTTCATGAACGTGGAGCCTCTCAACGGTCGAGACGACCCCGAGTCGGACTTCGAAGCGATGCACCGACTTCACTTTGCCTAGGCCGTAGACAGCTTCGGTGACCGTCCCCGACTTGGGCCGAAATGTCTCGAAGTTTTGCTGCCGGTAGTAATTCAGTCCCAAGGCCGCGCCGGCCAGAACGACAATAAGGCTTGCGGAAATAATCCACGGTTTTTTGTGAGTCATGATTGTAATTAAGAGCAAAGGAGGTGCCGGGAGCAAGGGAATTTGGCCAAAATATCAAAGGATGCTATTCGAGGATAGGGGGATACCAATGAAACCGATTCTTATTCTTGCCGCGGCCTTAATTGGTTGCGGAGCGCAAGCCATGGAAAGTGAACGTTGTCGGCCGGAATCTTCGACCGACCTGAAGCTCTATAGTTCGGACCTAGCCTGGGGCCAACCGTTGCCGACTATGATGGAGCTTTATAAACGAATTTACGAATCGGGGAAGAGGCTGCAGAAGCGGGCGTATTGGGATTCGGTCCGGGCTGGGTTCTTTTTGCCCTATCATTCGAGCGGCGGCCAACCTGTGCCGATCAATTCGACTTTTATTGGTGCACTACGGACACATATTGAAAAGGGTCTGCGCCGAAAGTACACGGATGCCGTTTTCTTTTCGGACATGGGTCATTCTCATATGTTAATCCCTCTGCATAAATTCAAGGATTATCAGAAAATTCCAGCCGATCGTTTGAGTGAGCTCTATGCGAAAGCTTTTGCCGATACCGAGATTCGATTTCTCTACCATACGGCGGAGCAACTCGACACTTCGGGAGGAGACCTGCATCTAGTGTGGCGCATGTTCAATCGAAACTTAGTCGGCGAAAATCGCGAAGGCGGAGAAGTACACGTGGAAGCTGGATATCACGAGAAGGCACATACCCTGCGTGATGTAGCGGGGTACTCCTGGTGGAGCGCCGGGTTCAATATATCCGCGAGCAAAGACGGATGCTTTCCCTTTGTAATGCCTGATGGGAGCACATCTTACTTTGACGTCAGCCTTTATGATCTCGAGAGTGAAAGTATGTCCGGCTTTAGCGGCCGGCCCGAGCCGCGGTGGAATCGCGAGCGCTGCGGGCCTCCGGATCTGTTGGGGGATCAGTAGTCTATTTTTTTAAAATCTCCGCCATCGCTTCGAGAAACTCCTCATTTTGGAGCAGGTGCTGGCAGACTCTTGTCCCCAGGTCCTGTCCTGCATTTACATCCGAGGGATAGTGCACGCCAACGATCGTGCGCAGCTCCCCGAGATGTGAACCATAGACGGAGATCTCCTCGGCTTTTTCAGGAAACATTTGGGCCAGGATGCAGGAGCCCGCGGAGCTGGCCGCCGCATGGGAGCTGGGATAAGAACGGGAGCCACCTGGTTTTTTTACGCAGGGGCGGATCTCAGGGTCTGCATCGTAAGGTCGTGGACGCCGAAACTTGCCTTTATGATAACCGGCGACACGCACCGACAGCTTCATTACCTTTTCCACAAGTTCTTCCGCAAGCTGTGCCTCGTACTCAGACAGAGGAGATGGCGCCGCTGCAAACAAGGCTTGGAAAGTAGGATGCTCCTGGCGATTGCCCAAACGGCAACTTTCTTTGGATCTTTCCGCTTGGTACTTTTGAAGCAGCTGGAGATCTTTCTTGTATTCCGCCGAACTCTTGTTTGGGGGAGGGCCCAGCGGGAAGTCTCTGGATGGAGTGGCCGTCCATGAGGACAGGGCTGCCTGGGAGAATAATAAAACTGATAAAATGCAGAAAATCCGCGGTCGTGTTGAGCTCATCGGAGAAGCTTGCCAGCCTCTCGACACGATCACCAGTCAAGACTTGAATGTTTCTTCTTTTGAAAATTCTGTTCGCAGATCAGCGCAAAAGCGGTAAAAGATTTTATATGCGAAAACTAGTCTACGATGCCCCGACGCGAGTCTTTCATACGCTTTTCTCTGCCTTTTTTGTCTGCGCCATTATCATCGCTAAGACAATTGATCACGATTCCGAACTGTTTCCGGTGCACATGATGATCGGCATGACGATCAGTGTCTTGGTGGTGATGCGAATTATCTGGGGACTTGTGGGCACTCGCCATGCCCGTTTCTCAGGCTTTGCCTTGAACCCAAAAGACCTGGTCGCCTATTTCAAAGGTATTTGGGCTGGGGATAAGAGGCGTTGGTCTGGGCACAATCCAGCGTCAAGCTGGTCGGCCTTGATCATGATGTCCCTGGCACTGGGACTCAGTACGACGGGCTATCTGATGGTTTCGGTGGATGTGGAGGCTTATGAGGACATCCACGAGATTTTTGCCAACACATTTTTAGTGGTCGCGATTTTACATGTAGCGGGCGTTGCCCTGCATACCTTTCGTCATAAAGACTGGATTGCCCGAAGCATGCTCGAAGGTAAAAAAGAAGGCGTGCCGGATGTGGATACAATCTCGGATGAGAAAAACCCTTTTGCTTTCTTGATGATCGGAATTGTGGCCGCGTTCGCGATTCTGCTGATCAATGGATACGACCGACAAACGCAGTCACTCGCGCTTTTCGGAACAACTCTCCAACTTGGCGAAGGCGAAGGCCATAGCCATGACCACGGACACGAGGATGGTCATGACCATGATCATGACCAAGAGTACGAAGAAGGCGACGAGGAATTGGATTTGTTATTCGACGAAGACGACCCTCTATGAGGGTGGGCGTCGTAGAAGGTTTCTTCGGACCCGAATGGCCATGGACCGACCGGCATCAGTTCTGCGAAGCCCTGCGTTCGTACGGTGGGGATTTTTATATTTACGCTCCAAAGCGCGACCCTTATTTGCGCAAAGACTGGACGGAGCAGCACCCCGCCGATTGGTGGAATGAGCTGAAGAAACTGAGCCGAAAATGCGAAGTCTCCGGAGTGGAATTCGGGGTGGCCTTAAGTCCCTTCGAGCTCCATACCCACTGGACCACAGAAATGAAGGCCGTTCTGCGAGAGAAGGTCCTTCGTCTTCATGATCTCGGAATCACATATCTCGGACTGTTTTTCGACGACATGAAGGGCGCTCCCGATCTTGCGGCCAAGCAGGCCGAAATCGTGGAGTTTACTCGCGGTCTGAGCTCCACTAAAATTATTTTTTGCCCGACTTACTATTCCGACGACCCAATCCTCGACAAAGTTTTCGGTGTTCGCCCGGTCGGGTATTTGAGTGAAATCGGTCGTGATATGCATCTGGACGTGGAGATTTGCTGGACCGGAAGAAAAGTGATTTCGCCGACGATTGAGGGGGAAGAATTGGTGGAGGTCGCCAAAGTTCTGCGCAGGAAACCATTTATTTGGGACAATCTCTTCGCCAATGATGGGCCAAAGAATTGCAAATTTCTTAAAATCAAACCGTTCAGCGGTCGCACTCGGACGGCGTTCGAAAACTCTTCGGGATGGGCTTTGAACCTCATGAATCAACCGGCGTTGTCGCAAATCGTCTTTGCCTCCGCGGGCGCCGTTTTAAAACACGACGACAATCCCGACGCGGCTCTGCTTTCGGCTCTTGAGATAATAGCGGGACCGCAGTCCGGCCGCATGTTGGCCGCATTCGCCATGGCGGTGAACGAGATCGGTCTCGATCAAATTGACCCATTAACAGTGAACGAGTTGCGAAGTGCGCTCAATCCCGAATCACCATTTGAGGCCGAAGTGCTGGCGTGGCTCGATGGTCGCTATATCGTCGGCCCCGAGTGTCTCACAGACTAATCCCCGAACATCCGAGGCTGCAATTTTGATTTGAGCGCTGGTTCGCTCAGTTCGGATTGCAGTTTTAACGCCAGATTGCCGGCCTCGGATTCCACCAAGTAGGCCGGCTTTTCCTTCGAGCCATTGCGCTTGATACGCTTGCCCTTAATTAATTTTTCCACCGGCTGGTGAAAGACCTCTTTCACCACGCCGAGGATCGGTCGACCTAACCACTTCCATTGAACTCTCGAACCCTTTTTAAATGCTTTCACGATTCAACCTGAGCGCGTTTGCAATTACGGAGACCGAACTCAAGCTCATGGCCAGGCTGGCGAACATCGGGCTGAGAAGCAGACCAAAGAATGGATAAAGAATGCCCGCTGCAAGTGGAACGCCAAGCGCATTGTAAAAGAACGCGAAGAAAAGATTCTGCCGAATATTGCGCATGGTTTTCTGCGAGAGCTTGTGGGCGCGGACGATGCCATTCAAATCGCCTTTAACGAGTGTGACTCCCGCGCTTTCCATGGCCACATCGGTACCCGTGCCCATGGCAATTCCGATGTCGGCTTGCGCGAGGGCCGGTGCGTCGTTTATGCCGTCTCCGGCCATGGCCACGACTTTGCCATCGGCGCGAAGTTTACGGATTTTTTCATTCTTATCCGCTGGTAACACCTCGGCTTGGAAGTTCTTGATTCCGAGCTCCTGGGCGACGGCGGCCGCGGTGAGCGGATTGTCGCCGGTGAGCATGACCACTTCCACTTTGTGCTCTCGAAAATATTCAAGGGCCTCTTTGGCTGAAACTTTGATCGGATCGCGGACCGCAAGAACTCCGGCCGCCTTTCCGTCAATCGCGACGAGCATGGCGCCTTGGCCGAGATTCTGAAATCCGCTTGCGGTTTCGGTCAAACTCGACGTGGGAACCTTTTCGGATTCGAGCAGCCTGCGATTGCCGATTAAAACCCATTTGCCATCGACGCGTCCTTTAAGACCCATTCCCGTGATGGACTGAAAGTCGGAGACCGGCGCAAGTTCAATTTTGCGTTCCTCCGCTCCGCTGACAATGGCATGGGCGAGAGGGTGTTCACTGCCTTTCTCCAGCGCCGCGGCGGCGCCGAGAACAGTGGATTCGTCGAATCCGTTTACGGTGCGAATTTCACTTAGCTTGGGTTTACCCTCGGTTAAAGTTCCAGTTTTATCGACTACGAGGGTCGTGATCTTTTCCATCACCTCAAGAGCCTCGGCGTTCTTGATTAATACTCCCAAGCTCGCACCTTTGCCGGTGCCGACCATAATCGACATCGGAGTTGCCAAGCCCAGGGCACAGGGGCAGGCGATAATCAAAACGGCGACTGCGTTTACCATGGCGTAAGTAAATGCGGGATGT
>JALHOQ010000170.1 GCA_022842925.1 Bdellovibrionales bacterium | reverse complement strand
ACTCGCTTCGCTTTCAAATAAAATATACTCCATTACGCCGGTCAACCGCTTGCGAATTCGGATGAATGAAATTAGCTGGCAACGAATTTACGATGAGCTCTCTTATTTAAAGGGTTTGATATAATGTTTAAATTAAATTCTACCTATCTGAATTCCGCCTATCTTGGACCGATGCCTGTTAAGGCCCATGAAGCCGTCACGAAAATGGCCGATCGCATGCTCGATCCGGCATTTTTCCTTCATCCTCAGTGGCGTGGGATACCCGACGCCCTAAGAGGCAAGATCGCAGGACTACTTGGCTCCGAGGCGGATGCGGAGCGCGTGTCGATCAACAGCGCTGTGTCCGAGTTGATTAGCTTTGTCGCCGATGGAATGGACCTCGGCGAAGGCGATGAAGTTCTGCTTCTCGAAGGAGATTATCCTTCGATGGTTCTGCCGTGGATGGTCCGCGCTGAGCGGAATGGTTTTCAAATCCGCTTTGCTCCACTCAAGGATTTCCTTGAGCCCCACGAGTTAAAAAAACACATCTCACGGAAGACAAAACTGATAGGCAATTCCCATGTCATGTTTAACACGGGAATTCGTCTACCATCGGAGCAGATCGCCGAGCTGTGCAAAGATTTGGATTTGCTTTATTTGACTGACGTTTCGCAGTCCTTTGGCGGAATGACCCTTCCGCCTTCCCTGGTTCAGAATGCCGATATCATCACGGGCGTTTGCTATAAGTGGCTGCTCTCGCCCTACGGGTCGGCCTTTGGGTATTTTTCTGAGCGCGCATTAAAGTTAATCAAACGTTGCCACGCTTCGTGGCTGCAGAACCCGAAATCTCAGAATAGCGAGAATCTCCTCCAATACTCGACCGAGTCCATGCCAGGGGCCCGTAAGTTTGATCGCGGCCAACCGGCCAGTTTTCTCATTACCTCGGGCTGGCAGGCGGCCTTGGATGTCATCATAGAAAAGAATTTGAGGACGATCGAGTCACACAACGCGAAATTGGTGGAAGGATTCCTTTCATTACTTCCGAAAAAGTTTGAAGTCGTGGCTCCGAAAGACCATCGGTCGAACATTATCTGCATCCAACAAAAGGAGCTGAACGCTAAAGAGCTGCTCAGTAAACTTGAGAAAGCCAATATCGACGTCAGCGTCCGCGAAGGAGCTTTAAGAATTTCGTTTCATTTCTTTAACACCGAACAGGATGCGGCCCAGCTATTGCGCTTTCTGTGAAACTCAGAACTCAAGGCGAATGCCGCCTGAGTAGCTGATCTCATTGCTAAAGTCGCCGTCGGCCTCAGCGCCGGCTCGAAGATACTTCTGCGCTTCAAGGTACGCGTAAGTCGCTTCTACCCCGGACTCACGATAAGCGACGACCGCTCCCATCCGATCGAGCCAATGGAGTGAAAAGGCGACGCCCCCATGAAAATACCCCGACACTTGGGTATTGCCGTTGTGCGAGTTCCCACCAAGAGATTCGTCAAAGATCATCGTGTACGCGCCGCCCGCGAAGTAGGGAACGAAGATCGGATCGGGACCTAAAGTATCGAGCGCCATTATAAATCCCAGTCGGGCCGGGATTAGGTTCAAGGTTGAATCACCATTTACCGTTTTGTTGTAACTTGAAACCTCGTAATAGCCCGCGCCGAACTCTACACCGAGGCTGCCGAAAGCCACGTTTCGCTTCACGCTAAACAGAACATCGAGCATCGGTATCGTCGGGTTGCCATATACGTCGTTAAAATCCGCGACCACATTGTCCGGTTCATATTTGATTGGCTCATAGGTGCTATAGCCGATACTGGTGGTGATGCCCCACTTAGGACGGCGCTCCCGATAGGGCTTAAGCGCGTAATTTTCGTTATCCCTCGAGACAATTACATTCACGGGCTCGACCACAACCAGCCCTTTTTTCTGTAATTCGTCGGGATCCTCGTCCTCCGCATAGGCAAGTCCGCTCAATATTATGCCGAAAACGATGATGAGGAGATTTAGCCAATGCATGGCTCAATTATACACAATTCGAAACGCGCACGAGAGCGCTGCTCGAAGATCTCCTCCTTTGTCGCGTCGCTAGTGATGCTGGTCTTTTGTCAGTTTTCTTTCGCCCAGTCGGCCCAAGATCTGGCCAACAAGATGAACACCGAGCAGAAGGTCGGCCAGGTCATGATTTGGAGCTTTTTGGGCACCGAAATGACGACTCAGCTCGACGAGACGATCAGCCGGTATCAACCAGGAGCCTTGATTCTCTTTCGTCGCAACATCGCCAATAACCAACAACTGGCCCGGCTGAACGGAGAGTTGCAGAAGTCCGCTGCGAAACGCCTTAAGGCACCATTGTTCTTGATGATCGACCAAGAGGGCGGAGTGGTGACCCGCGTCCGCGTAAACACTCCTATCCCCAGCGCACTCGCGCTCGGCCGTGTTTCCGATGCGAATCTGATCGAGAACTTCGCTCGAGTGAAAGGCGAAATGCTGGCCGCGCTTGGCTTCAACGTCAACTTGGCGCCAGTCATGGATATTTCAAATCCCGACAAAGACTCGTTCATTGGCAATCGAACCTTTGGCGACGACCCCGCATCCGTAACCGAACTTTCGCTCGCGTATGCCAAAGGCCTTACCGCGGCGGGAATCGTGCCAACCGGCAAGCACTTCCCCGGCCACGGCGGGACCATTACCGACAGTCACCACGCTGTGCCGAAAAAACTTTCCACCGAAGATGAGCTTGAAGGACGAGACTTTGTGCCATTCAAAAGCTTTTCTTCGTCGAGCTATCCGCGCTTTATCATGATGGCCCATCTGGCTTTGCCGAACATAGATTCGCAAGGGTTGCCCGCGACCTACTCGAGCGTGGTCATTCAAGATTACCTTCGCACAAAACTAGGATTCAAGGGCGTCGTGATCACGGATGACCTGGAAATGTTGGGCGCAGCCGTAAGTCCCAGCATCGGCGAACGGGCGGTGCGCGCCTTTCTCGCCGGTAACGACATGCTGATGTTAGCCGGTTCGCCACGTAATCAGCGGCTGGCCTTTAAATCCATGTTAGACGCGGTCAACGATGGTCGCATATCTCGCGACCGGTTAAACGAGAGCGTCGTGCGCATTCTTGAAATGAAGAACCAGCTCAAACTGACTTCTCTCAAAATTGACGAGCGCAAGGCCATTACCGCCGCTCGAAAGTTAGAGATCATGTCGAAAGAGGTCATGCAGAAAAACTTCAAGATCGCCCTCGAGCACCGTAAGGAGTGGCCGGAAGTTAAACCCGAAACTCGCGCGGTGGTTTTTAGCTCTACTCGCGGATTCTTTTACAATTTTCAACGAGAGTTCAAGGGCAAGGCCAAACTCTATCCTTTGACCCCTCAGAGTATCGACGGTGTCGCCGACGAACTGGCCAACGAAAAAGTTCATGTGGCCGTCTTCTATGCCTCGGGCACAAGAACCGCGCGATGGCTCGCCAGCCTGACGCCGGCTCTAAAGGCTAAAATTATTGTCGTGAACTGCAATCACGCCGGCGAAGTTGAAGATCAGGAAAATTTCCTGTCGGTACTCAATCTCAATAGTCATTCGCCGGAGAGCGGTCTGTGGCTCGCGCAAGAGCTGAACAAGCCTCCCGCAACGCCTGATCCTGAACCTGACCTGCAGCTCGAGCCAGATGCGATTCCACCGACTCCTGACATCTCGCCGCCGGACATTCGCACTCCCGCGGGAGATGGTGACGATTTGTAATTCAGTTAGTGGTTGGTCGTGTTGCCGCTGATAACATTCAGGCGCGTTTGGGCGCGATCCAACTTCCGCTGTAGGCTCACCATCATATCCGGTTCGATCGCGGCGGCATTGGCCAACTTCTCCTGGGCGCTGCGAAGAGCGGCCTCAGCTCGGGCCTTGTCGATCTCGCTCGGAGTTTCGGCGGTTTCGGCTAGCACAATCACGCCGTTCTTATTCACTTCGCAATAGCCCCAGCTGACCACGACCGATTGGAAGTCGGATGCTCCCTTGAGACGGTATTTTAAAACACCCACCGAAAGAGTGGTGATCAGAGGCGAGTGCCCGGGAAAAATTCCCAGCTGACCGTTGTGGCCGGGGATGAGGACTTCATCCACTTCGGCCTCGGTGACCAGACGTTTTTCGGGCGTGACTAAATTCAAAGTAAACACGCTAACTCCTCACGGGGCCGATTAAACGGCCAGTTTCTTGGCTTTCTCAAGCACTTCTTCGATGGTTCCGACCATGTAGAAGGCTTGTTCGGGAACCGAATCGTGTTTGCCATCGAGAATTTCCCGGAAGCCGCGCACTGTATCTTTGATGTCGACATACTTTCCGGCCATACCGGTGAATTGCTCGGCCACGAACATCGGTTGCGACAAGAAGCGCTCGGCCTTACGGGCGCGAGTCACAACCGTTTTGTCGTCTTCTGACAATTCGTCCATACCCAAAATCGCGATGATGTCTTGCAATTCGCGATAGCGCTGCAACAACGCCTGAACATCGCGGGCCGTCTTGTAGTGCTCTTCGCCCACGATTTGCGGATCCAAAATACGCGAGGTTGAGTTCAACGGGTGCACCGCCGGAAAAATCGCTTTGGCGGCGATATCGCGATCCAAGTTAGTGGTCGCATCCAAGTGAGTAAAAGTCGTTGCGGGAGCAGGATCGGTATAGTCATCCGCTGGGACGTAAACCGCTTGCACCGAGGTAATCGAGCCCTTTTTGGTTGAGGTAATGCGCTCCTGCATATTCCCCATCTCAGTCGCCAACGTCGGCTGATAGCCCACGGCTGAGGGAATCCGACCGAGCAACGCCGACACTTCAGCTCCAGCTTGAGTAAAGCGGAAAATGTTGTCTACGAAGAACAATACGTCTTGTCCTTCGGTATCGCGAAAGTATTCGGCCATGGTCAAACCGGTCAGGGCCACACGAGCACGGGCTCCCGGCGGCTCGTTCATCTGACCGAATACAAGAGCGGTCTTCGAGATCACGCCCGATTCGGTCATTTCCATAAACAGATCGTTTCCTTCGCGGGAGCGCTCGCCCACACCCGCGAACACGGAGTAACCACCATGCTCAGTGGCGATGTTGCGGATCAACTCTTGAATCAAAACCGTCTTGCCCACGCCGGCGCCACCGAACAAGCCGATCTTTCCGCCTTTGGCGTAGGGGGCAAGTAAGTCCACGACCTTAATCCCGGTCATTAGCATTTCAGCCTGGGTCGATTGGTCTTCAAATTTAGGAGCAGCACGATGAATGCTCCAGTTTTCTTTAGCTTGAACGCGCGGGCGCTCGTCAATCGGCTCACCGATCACGTTGAGCATGCGGCCCAGAACCTCTTTGCCCACCGGGGTCTTAATGGTGTCGCCGGTGTTCATGACTTTGTCTCCACGAACTACACCGTCCGTGGCATCCATGGCGATTGTGCGCACCACGCGATCGCCCAAGTGTTGAGCGACTTCGAGAGTCAGGTTGTTCTCTTCGTTACCCAAGGTTTTGTTCGTCATTTTCAACGCGTTGAAAATTTCGGGCATGTCCCCTTCAGGGAACTCAACGTCGATAACGGGGCCCATCACCTGTCGGACGAAACCATTCTGTAATTGCATTATTCTCTCCTAGCCTTTCAACGCCTCAGCACCGCTGGTGATTTCAATCAACTCAGTGGTGATGGAGGCCTGACGAAGTTTATTGTAAGTCAAAGTCATGGAACGGATCATTTCCCCGGCGTTTTTGGTCGCATTCTCCATCGCCGCCATGCGGGCGCCGTGTTCGGCCGCCACGCTTTCGCACATTGCGCGATAGACTTGCACCGAGAAGTGTCGGCGGAGCAAATCGTCCATAATTAATTCCGGAGCGGGTTCAAAAATCAAATCCTTCGAAAAGCCAGGCTTGTTTTCGGCCGGAGTTTCGAGTTTGGACAAGTCCACAGGCAACAGCTGCTCACAGGTGACCACCTGGGCGATGGCCGATTTAAATTCATTGTAAATTAAGAAAACCGAATCGTATCCGCCGCTCGTAAAGGACTCAATCAGACGGCCGGCCACGCCAGAAGCCATTGTGAAGCAGATTTCGCGGGCGAGATTCTGAATGTTATCGATACCGGAAATTTTGCGATTGCGAAAAAAGTCGGCGCCCTTGCGACCGATAAACAAGAAATCCAGCTGCGGATACTTCTCTTTATTCTCCTGATAGAACTTATAAGCGAATCGGTTAATGTTGTTGTTAAAACCGCCCGCCAATCCCCGATCCGAGGTCAAAACGACAAGCAAAACCCTTTTTGGCTCGTGGTTTTCAGCTAGAAGGGGGTGCTCGATCCGCTGAGTGGCCGCCACATGGGCGATCACGTCCAGCATCTGTTTCGCGTACGGACGCAGATTGGTAATATTGTTCTGCGCTCGACGCAATTTCGCCGCCGAAACCATTTTCATGGCTCGGGTGATCTGCTGGGTGTTTTTAACGCTCTGGATCCGGTTTCGGATATCCTTTAAATTCGGCATAGCCTCTAATCTTTTCCGTTACTTTTTCTGCGTCGGTTTAAAGATGGCCTTAAATTCCTCGCAGGCGCTTTTCAGCTCACGCTTCGTTTCGTCGTCGAGCTGTTTCTTCTCGCGAATACCAGCGAGAATGCGCGCATACTTACTTTCCAAGAATTCGACCATCTCCCTCTCAAAGCGGCGAACGTCCGCCTCCGGAATCCAATCCAAATATCCGTTCGTCGCAGCCCAGATCATCGCGACCTGTCTTTCAACCGTGTACGGGCTGTATTGAGCCTGTTTTAGCATTTCCACCAGACGGCGGCCGCGGGCGAGCTGAGCCTGCGTCGCTTTGTCTAGATCCGATGCGAAGGCGGCGAACGCCTCGAGTTCGCGGAACTGGGCGAGTTCGAGTTTTAAAGTTCCCGCCACCTGTTTCATGGCTTTAATTTGAGCGTTACCGCCCACGCGAGACACCGACTTACCCACATCAACCGCGGGACGGATGCCTTTATAAAACAGACTGCTCTCAAGAAAGATCTGGCCGTCCGTAATCGAAATCACGTTGGTGGGAATGTAAGCCGAAATGTCGCCCGCCTGAGTTTCGATGATGGGGAGGGCAGTCAGAGAGCCGGCGCCCATTTTGTCCGACATCTTGGCCGCGCGCTCAAGCAGGCGGCTGTGGAGATAGAACACGTCGCCGGGATAGGCTTCTCGGCCGGGAGGGCGGCGAAGCAAGAGAGACAACTGACGGTAGGCCTGAGCCTGCTTGGTCAAATCGTCATAGATGATC
>JALHOQ010000169.1 GCA_022842925.1 Bdellovibrionales bacterium | reverse complement strand
TGCTCTTCCGATCTTCGGTCGAATCGAAGGATCGGGCCGCTGGGGCCGCCCGATCACCACGAGCGTCGAACCGCTTACGAAATTCTACTCTGCGGAGACGTATCATCAGGATTATCTGCAAAAGAATCCCGATGGCTATAATTGCCATTACTGGCGGAGTGAACCTCCGCAGTAACCAACCTGCGCCCGAACTTAAGCAACCAGTGGCGAATGTTTTCCATATAGCTGAACACGGCGGGAATCATAATCAACGTCAGCACAGTCGAAAAAATAACTCCACCGATAACCGCCGCTCCCAAAGAGCTGCGTTGATTCGAAACTTCATTCAAGCCGATCGCAATTGGAATCATACCCGCCACCAGTGCCAAACTTGTCATTAGAATCGGTCGCAATCGCGTTCGACCCGCCTCGACAATCGCATCCACCCGCGACATACCCCGATCGGTCAGCTGATTGATATAGTCGACCAGAATAATTGAGTTCTTGGTCGCAAGTCCCATCAACATGATACAGCCGATCATCGAATAGAGATCCAGCGACTTGCCCCAGGCGTAAAGGCCGAAGAAAGCTCCGCACATCGCCAGAGGGATCACCATCATAATCGTGAGTGGCGTGAAAAACGATTCGTAAAGCGAAGCCAACACGAGATAGATAAAGATCAAGCCTAAGAGAGCCGCGAGCATCATGCTGGTGACCAGCTCCTGAAAGTTTTCGGCTTGACCGACAAAACGATAGGTCACACCGGCCGGCAGTTCCAGTTCTCCACCCGGCGCCAGCCATTTTTCGATATCGGCAATCGCCCCACCCATTCCCGGTCCGTCTGGCGCTAAGTCCGCCACGATTTGCACGTA
The DNA here is from genome assembly GCA_022842925.1 of Bdellovibrionales bacterium. Lineage (GTDB taxonomy): Bacteria > Bdellovibrionota > Bdellovibrionia > Bdellovibrionales > UBA1609 > JALHOQ01. The sequence goes on along the minus strand of JALHOQ010000169.1, from coordinate 6,465 downwards.
GCGTCCCCGGTTCTCACGATCAATGCTGGCAGGACCCGTGGTCGACGAAGCTTTCGCCACCCGATCGAGTTCGACCAAGCGCTCATTCATATTCGGCACGAGAATCTTGGCATAATCTTTCTCAAGATCTCGCTGCTCGGGCTTCAGACGAATACGGATGTCATACTCCAGACCATTTTGGCGGAACACAGCCGGAGTCAGGCCTTCCACCTGAGCGCGAAGCTCGGCGCCCACGGCGCTGGAGCTGACTCCGAGGCGCTGGGCCGAATCCAGATCCACTTGCACTTGAAACTCCGGCTTGCCCGGCCTGAAACTGGTGTCCACATCCAGAAGCGCCGGGTGGTCCTTCAGTTTTTCCTTCACCTTCATCGCGACGCCTTCCACCTGAGCCAAGTCCTGGCCCGCGATATTGAGCGTGAAGGGTCGCATACCTCCGCCCACGTAATCGATATCTTTGACGTTCGGATTGGCGTCTTGAAAGGGTTTCAGAACTTCACGAATCTCGGCTTTGACGTCGGAGGTGCTTTTTGTACGCGTGCCAAACGGCCGCAGGAAGACGTAAAACTCAGCCTTGTTCTTTTCGTTCTGGCGGCTTCCGACCGTGAGCACCGTGTTCACCACCTCCGGGTTCTGGTGCAGAACTTTATCCACCTCGAGCGCCCGGTCGCGCATTTTCTCAAGACTCGTGCCGGGGGCCATATCGAGTCCCACGGAAAATTCACCTGAGTCCTGAGCCGGCAGAAATGTTTTCGGCACCTTCATCAAAGGCGCACAGCTCGCCAACGCGATCACTAAAGTGCCGACGATGCCCAGCCACGGCCGATACATCAAGCGCTTCAAAAAAGCCACGTAAGTGTCTTGAACCCAAGTGTACCCGCGCTCAAAAGCGCGAACTGGCGCGCGCAAAGCGTGCATCACCGGACCTCGCGATTCCCCCTTGTCGTGACTTCCACCAAAATAGGCACTCATCATGGGCGCGTTGGTGAGGGCGTCAAACAAGCTGATGGCCATAATAAAACAGACTGTAAGTCCAAACTGTTTAAAGAATTGCCCCACCACTCCGCTTAAGAAGCCGATGGGCATAAACACGGCAATAATAGTTGCGGTCACGGCAATGACCGCCATGGTCACCTCGAGCGTGCCCTCAAGAGCGGCCCGGCGGGCGCTTTTACCCATCTCCATATGGCGAAAAATATTCTCCCGCACCACGATCGCATCATCGATCAGTAGTCCCACCGCCAGACTGAAGGCGAGAAGGCTCATAATGTTAATACTGAATCCGGCGACATCCATCAAAGCGAAGGCGCCGATAAGTGAAACCGGAATCGCTACGCCAGTAATTAAGGTCGAGCGCATGCTACCAAGAAAAAAGTAAACCACCAGAATGGTCAGCAAAATCCCGATCGCGATCGATTCTTGTACATCGAGTACGTTGAGCGAAATATATCGGGCCTGGTTACTGACGATTTGAAGATCTGTTTTGGCCTCCTTATGCGTGACCTTCAGTTCCTCATTGAGTTCGCCCACACGTTTCTGAATCGCCTTGGCCACGGCAATGGTGTTGGTGCCGCTCTGTTTAAATACATAAAGAAGAAGCGTGGGCTCACTATTGATCAGCGTGTAGCTCGAGGGATCGGCCAGGGTGTCCTTAACCACGCCCACATCACTTAAGGTCAAGGCCCGGTCATTGCCAAAGAAGTTGATCGCGGCTCCTTTTATAGCTCCGACGCTTTCAAACTCGCCGACGGTGCGAAAAACCATATCCTGTCCCGCCGATTCGCGGCTCACGCTTCCGGCTGGGATATTCTGCCCGGTCTGACCCAGTCTCCGAGCGATTGCGGAGACGGAGAGGTTCGCGCGCGCAAGCTTTTCGCGGTCGAGCTCCACATGGATCTCCCGTTTGCGACCGCCAATGACTTCCACCAGACCTACGTCCTTGATCGTTTCGATTCGCGGACGCACGACTTCGTTGGCCAGATCAAAGTGTTGAGCCATGGGAAGATTGGTCGAAAGCGTGATCATAAGAATCGGTTGATCGGACGGATCAATGCGACGGATGACAGGCTCATCAACATCGTCGGGCAATTTGCGCCGCGCACTCGAAACTTTGTCCCGCACCTGCTGTTCGGCGTACTTCACGTCTGTTTCCAACGTAAACTCAGCCACCACCACCGAGATTCCTTCGCGATTGGCGGAGCGGATCGTCTTCACTCCGGCGATTGTGCCGAGCTCCTCTTCAAGGGGCTTCGATACGAGGGTCTCCACCTCTTTCGGGCCCGCCCCCGGATAGGGCGTCGACACGGTGACTATGGGAAAACTGATATCGGGAAAGAGATCGACGGGCAGCTTACTGAAGGAGAACACTCCGAGCACCATGATCACCAATAAAATGCTGGTGATAAAAACCGGGCGATCTATTGAGAGTTTCGGTAGGTTCATGGCTGCACCTCAAAGGTCTTTAAAACATTGTAAAACTGCACCAGGGCTTGTTGCGCTTTCACGCGCTGAATTTGCGCGGCGGCCAGATTCTGCTCGAAGGTCATGGTTTGAAACGTAGTTGTGCGGCCGTTGATCAGACGCTGGCGTTCCCGTTGAACCAGGTCGGTCTGGGTGCCCTCCAGCTCTTGGGCTTTTTGAAAGCGCCTTTGCGCCTCGCCATACCGACTGAGTAGATCCTTGTATGTCCGTTCAAATGTAAACTCCGCATTTTGCGCCAGGCTACGGGCGGCCCGGCGATTGGCCTCATAGCCGCTGCGAATATCGTGAATTTTGCCGAAGTCCAGCGCCACGCTGAACTGAAGCCCCACGGCCCAGAACGGGTGACGGATTTCCGTGGCCTCGGAGTACGCCGTCGAGGTCACGCCATCGATGCCATTCGATCCCATGCTGGCGACAAGATCAAGTTTGGGCTGAATACTGGAGCGCGAGGAGCGAGCCTTTAATTCCATCGACCTCGCCTCTTCGATCAGGCTTAAAAAATCCTCGCGCGCGATACCGGCTTTCTCTGCAAACTTTTTAGCCAACTCTTGGCCAGGAAACGGCTGCAGAATCTCATTCACTTCGTCCGTGTTCAGTCCCCTCAGTGTATTGAACTGGCGGGCGACAGAGGCGCGCTCATCGCGGGAAGCCATGAGCTCGAGCTCGCGTGTTTCGTGGGCGGCCAGAGCTTGCAGGGAGTCCACATCGTCGACCAGGCGCTGCCCATACTTTCTTCGCATCAGATCGCGCATCTTACCCGAACGGTCGACGTTTTCTTCTTGCAGTTTGATGATTTGGTTTTGCGATACGAGATTCCAATACGTGTCTTCTGCCCTAAGCAAAATATTCTTTAAAGCGAACTTGGCCTTTAAGTACTCCGCCTTCAGGCGAGCTCGATTGGCGTCCATATCGGCACGCATGCCATCGCCGAAGCCGTTCCGCCACAGCGGTTGCTTGAGGTCGAGAGTGACCGTCGATTCCATATAGTCGGTGTAACGAAACGGCGTAAACGGAGCCGCGGGCATGGTGAGATTTGAGCGCGCGGCATTGAAGTAGAGATCGGCCTGAAGACCAAAGGTCCACTGCTTACGAAGACCGGTCTTCCACTGGTCGCCCTCCACCCGCTCTTGCGCGAAGGTGCTGTTCTGCTCGAGTTTGCGGTCGAAACGGTTGTACTCGGCATAGAGCTCCGGAATCACCGGTGCGTCCGCCTCCTTAAACCTGAGCTCGGCACCTTGAGCATTCAGAACCGCGGCGCGGGCCTCGTGATTTTGGGCCCTCACCTGCTCGAAGTACTGTTCGAGTGTTAGCTGGGTTTGCGCCTGGGCCGCGACAGCGCCCCCGATCAACACGGCAAAAACTGCGGCTCTCATTTGAGCACTCCATGAGTGAAAAGATTGACGATGTGATCCGCGTAGGAGCGGCGGAAAGCGGGATCTTTAAACGTCACCCCGAGAAATTTCTGTCCCAAAACATCCTTGCGAACGGCGTCGCAACAGCTGGTGAATAAAATAATGGAGGCGATCGTTGGATCACAGTCCTCGCGCAGCAATCCATTCTTCTTGGCCTCATCAAAGAACTCCACCACGGCTTTAAAAGCGAGAAGCATGGTCGATTGAAAGATCTTAAGAATCACCGGGTTCCCCGCTCGAATCTCGCGGTCGACAATCTCAAAACTGTTCGGGTCATTAATGAAGCTCAACATCATCTCTTCGACAAAGAGATGCACCCGGACCCGAATCTCGTCGCGGCTATGCGGCTCGCCAAGAATGCGCAAGATCGCCTCCATCCGGCCGCGGGCAAAGGGCTCTAAGCAGGCATTGAACAGGCCTTCCTTGTCTTTAAAATGGTAGTTGATCAGGGAGTTGGCCACTCCGGCCTCAGCGGCGACGTCCTTCAAATTGACCCCTTGAAAGCCGTGAGTCGCAAAGTGCTTGCGAGCGGCGCTCAATAGGCCGGCTCGAACCTCTTCCGACGTCTGCTCGGACTTTTTTCCCCGTGTGCGATCGGTCATAAACCCCCTCAAATCCATATTCAGGATATTTGAATTCTATTTCAAATACATTAAATTCTGTCTTAAAAACTCTTAAATTATCAAATATGATCTAATTTCAGATACTTACGATGTCCTAAGGCGAGAATCATAACTTGGAATTGGCGATATGTTGCAGTAAGTTGAATCCATCGAGGCGAAAGAAACCCATGATACAGATTTGCGCATTCTACTATTTTAAGCCGCTGACTGCCCAAGAAGTGGCCCAGCTAAAACTCGAGCTGGAGCAAATGGCGGAGGCGCAGTCCGTGCGCGGCCTGGTTTTGATTGGACGCGAGGGGATTAACTTCACCATTTCGGGCCCACCGACCACGCTCGAAATATTTAAGTCGTGGCTGACGACCCGGATGAATTTAAAAAATCCGGAATTCAAAGACTCCTTTGCTGAAAAACATCCGTTTCATGTTTTTCGGGTGAAAATCAAAAAAGAAATCGTCACCCTGGGTAAACCCGATCTCGTTCCGCAAGGGCCGTGCAATCATATTTCACCGGAAGAGTGGCATCAGAAGTTGTTGGCGGGCGAGGCGGTCGTTCTAGATACGCGCAACGATTACGAAGTCGAAATCGGCAAATTTAAAGACGCCATCGACTTTGACATCAAAGAGTTTCATGAGTTTCCAAAAAAGCTCGAGGAGTCGGGAATCGCCAAAGAGCGCGAGGTCTTGATTTACTGCACGGGCGGCATCCGCTGCGAAAAGGCGATGCTGGAAATGAAAAACCAGGGCTACGAGCGCGTTTACCAGCTCGACGGTGGCATTTTAAATTACTTAAAAGAGTATCCCCGCCAAGGTTTCGAAGGGGAATGCTTCGTCTTTGATTACCGGGTGGCCGTGACCCAGGATCTAAAACCCACCGAGCAGTATAAACTCTGCGCCCATTGCGGTCAGCCCTCAACCACGGAAGTCTCTTGCTCGCTTTGCACTCAGCCCGGAATCGTCTGCCATCATTGTCAAACTCAAGGAATCACCGCCTGCTCCAAGAACTGCGCCAATCACGCCCGCCTCGGCTCTAATAGCCGGCGTCCGCACCTGGCCGAAGCGCGCAAGCGCCACCGGATTTAACCACGCTTTTAATAGCAAAAAGCCCCGGTGAACCGAGGCTTTTGCAAATCCGACTTTATTGATAAAGAGGGGTTGGCCACGAACGGCCAACCAACTACTCCACCTTGATGCGCATCGAGTAGAACGAACGGTACACAAAGACCAATCCGACAACGAACAAAACGATGCCGATGGTCTGAGCCACGTCCTTCGCTTCAACCGCGATTTCGACGGCGAGCAAACCGAACAGAGTGGTGAACTTGATGATCGGGTTCAAAGCCACGCTGGACGTGTCTTTGAAGGGGTCACCGACAGTGTCGCCCACCACGGTCGCGGCATGGAGAGCGGTGCCCTTTTCGCGCAAATCCACTTCCACGAACTTCTTCGCATTATCCCAAGCGCCACCGGCATTCGCCATAAACATGGCCTGGAACAAACCGAATACGGCGATCGAGATCAAGTAACTGGCGAAGAAAGTCGGATCAAAACACGCGAACGCGAGAGTGAACGAGAACAATACACCGAAGATATTGATCATCCCCGCTTGCGCGTACTGCGTACAGATCTTCACGACTTCTTTCGACTTCTCAACCGACGCGGCCTGAGCTGAATCCAGCTTGATATTCTTCTTGATGTAAGCCACCGCGCGGTAAGCGCCCGTGGTCACAGCCTGCATCGAAGCTCCGGTGAACCAGAAAATCACGGCGCCACCGGTAATCAAACCGAGGGTCACCCGCGGATCCATCAGATCCAATTTCAAGTTCTACAGCAAAATTATCGAGAAGATCATGGTCGTGGCGCCGATTACAGCGGTCCCGATCAATACGGGCTTGGCCGTCGCCTTAAACGTGTTACCGGCCGAGTCGTTCTCTTCGAGGAGCAGTTTGCCTTTTT
>JALHOQ010000168.1 GCA_022842925.1 Bdellovibrionales bacterium | reverse complement strand
CCCTAATAAGTAAAATAAGATATTGAAATCACTAGACTAAAATAAAACAAGGTTTTCTGCGATTTAAGCCTAACTAGACCTTTTTTGCGCACAAATTTCGTCAAGGTTTTGAGCGAAAAATCCGATTTTTAATGTATGAAGTCGTGGGATTTTCCCAATCGCCTAGTGCTGAAATATTTACTTCTCGGAGTCAGTGCGGTGGCTTATTTGTTCAGCACCGGATGTGCCTCCTTTCACCGCACAGGGGGTTCATTGCGCGATTCCAATCTAGCCAATTTGAACCCTGCGCCAAAATCGATGACTCCTCCCGACTACGCCAAAGACGGCAATCCTCTTCTTGATGAAACTTACCTGTCGAGTCAGGCCGACTTTCACTACACCATGGGTGAGACCTATGCCAATGAGGGTCAATCACCGAAGTCCATCGAAGAGTACAAACTGACCTTGATCTATGACCCGAAGTCGATCCACGTGCGCCTCCGCCTTGCGACCGAGTATGCGCGCATGGGCATGATCACAGAGGCTGTCGAGCAGGCTGAAATCGCGGTCGAAATGGCTCCGCAGAGTCTCGAAGCCCGAATGACGCTGGGAACCCTGTATTCCGGCTTGAAAATGTTCGAACCGGCTCGTAACCAGTTTGAGGCTGCCCTTAAAATCGACGAGGGCAACACCGACGCGGCGATCTACCTCGGCGCGCTACTGGCCGAAGACCGCAAGTTCGACGAGTCGATCAAATACTTTGAAAGTCTCGCTAAAAATCCGCGCTTTAAAGAGACGGAACGGGCCCACTACTATATTGGCCGCGTCTTAGCCGAGCAGGGGCAGGCGAAGTACCCCGAAGCGCAAAAGGCCCTCAATAAAGCGCTGCAGCTTAAGCCTGAGTACCCCGAGGCTGCGTTGGCGCTGTCCATGTTGCTGAGGGCGCAAGGTAAAGACAAAGAGATGGAACAGCTGCTCCGCTCCTACCAAGAGAAGTTCGGACCGGAACGCGAAATGTCTCGCCAGTTGAGCCATTACTATTTGGAGCGTGAAGACTACGAGCGCGCCCTTGAGCAGCTTGAATATATTGATGGGTTCGAGCGCGACAACCTCAACGTCAAAACTCAAATCGCATTCATTCTGATTGAGCAGAAGAAATATGAAGCGGCGATTCAGCGCCTTGAAGATATTCTTCAGCAGATGCCCGAGTCCGACAAAGTGCGCTGGTATTTGGGCGCCGTCTACGAGGAAATCGGCAAGCCCGAAATCGCGGCCCAACATTACAAGGAAATTCAGGCCAACAGTCCGTACTTCGCCGAAGCTGTGATTCACACGGCGCAATTGTACAAGGCGCAGAAAAAATTAGATAAGGCCGTGGAAACTGTGGAGCGCGGTCTCGCGCAACAAGATGATGTGCCCACGCTTTACGCCTATTATGCGACGCTGCTCGATGATCAGAAATCCTATAAACAAGCGGCTAAGATGTTGACCTCCGCGATTGAAAAGTTTCCGACCAATACACAGCTGCACTTCTTTCTCGGAACCATGCATGACCGTATGGGCAATGCGAACGAAACAGTCGCACAAATGATGAAGGTCTTGGAGTTGGACAAGGACCATGTGCAAGCGCTGAATTATTTGGCATATACGTATGCCGAGCTGGGCAAAAATCTCGACGAGGCCTACGACCTCGCGACGCGCGCGCTCGATTTGCAGCCGAACGATGGCTACATATTGGACACGGTGGGCTGGATTCACTTCAAGCGTGGTGAAAACGAAAAAGCCATCAAGTATTTGGAGGCCGCAGTTAAGGCCAAAGGGGATGAGTCGATCATCTCCGAACACTTAGGTGATGCTTATCTGCGCCATCAGATGTGGATCAAGGCGCAGAAGATGTACCGTCGCGCCGCTGAGCTCGAAAGCGACCAAACTCGCGCCCGCAAAATCCAAGAGAAAATCGCCAATGTGGAATCTCAGATTCAAAAGCCGACACGTATGCCGGCCAGCGTAGTTCCGCCGCAGTCGCAGTAAGCCACGCGACCACCCTTTGACTGTTTTGCCAATCCGCGTTTAAATCCCAATATGCAAATGAAGATTTTTTTCGCTCTAGGCGTAGCCGTTTTTCTGTCCGCGTGTGCGAGCCAGTCCCTGAAATTGGATGATGTGAATGAGGGACATTGGAAGGCCAAGGCTCTTATCCGCGATAAAGAACAGTCCCGGTCTTATATCGTAAACTTAAATTTTAATCTCGTTCGCGGTCAGCGTACCCGAATGGATGTCGCCAGTGCGTTGAATACGGCGGTGGCGAGTTTGCTGACCGATGACAAAGAAGTTCGCTATATCATGTTTGACTCAAAGCGCTTCTATTTTGGTAAGCCTCAGGCAGATGTCATGCGTCCATTCTCTCAATCCCCCTCGATCCGCGATGGATTCAGAATCTGCTGTTCGATATTCCGATTGCGGAGAAGTCGTGGTCCTGTACACAGGATTCAGCGGGACTGGTCCAGAACTGCACGGATAGCGTGACTGGCCTAAAGATCAGCTGGTCGCAGCGAATGGGTCCCAAGAAAACCGTAAATATTGACCATCCTAAGGCCATGGTTCAGATCAACGTCCAGACGTTCAAGTCCAAGGTCGAGGATAGAAAAAACTTATTCACGTTAGAAGCCCCTGAGGGGTATCAACAGCTCCGCGTGCGATAACCCGCAGGGGAGCTAGTTTCACGGCCTCAAGCATTGCTGAACGGCCCGTTTCTATAGGATAATTCAGAGTAGGAACCAAGGAGCTACGATGGCTATGGAATCAGGCCGGAGAACGAACTTTACCGATTTGATACAGACCTTGCAGAAAGAGCGCAAGTACGAGGATTTGAACTGGTCGGGCAGTTTCAACGACTACCTGAATTTGGTTCGCGAAAATCCCAAAATCACTCGCAACGCTTTTCAGCGCATGTTCGAGATGATCATGGAAAAAGGGACTTCGGAATACGTCGACGTCAAAAAGCAGATCATCCATTACAAGTTCTTTGACGATGAAGAAAACGACGGCAAGGACGCCGTTTTCGGAGCCGATATTCCCTTAATGAAACTGGTCAACGTGTTGAAGGCCGCGGCGCTCGGTTACGGGACCGAAAAGCGGGTGATTCTTTTGCACGGTCCGGTCGGTTCGGCCAAATCCACGATTTGTCGTTTGTTGAAGCAGGGTGTGGAGCGCTACTCCAAAAGCGCGAATGGCGCCATGTACACCTTTGAATGGGTCGACGAAGGTGGCCGGCATGCCGATATCTTCGGTAAAGAATGCCACATCTTTCCGAGTCCGATGCATGAGGAGCCATTACTCCTTTTACCCGTAGATTTGCGCGCGGGTGTGTTCGATGAACTCAATCGCGGAGCCAAAGGCGACTTCCGCGTGAATGTGACGGGCGAACTTTGCCCGCCTAGCCGCTGGATTTTTCGCCAGCTGCTGGAGCGCTATCACGGCGATATTTCGAAAGTGCTTGAGAATCATGTGCGGGTGAAGCGCCTTCTGTTGTCGGAAGCGGATCGCATCGGCATCGGCACCTTTCAACCCAAAGACGAAAAGAATCAGGATTCCACCGAGCTCACCGGGGATTTAAATTATCGTAAAATCGCCGAGTACGGATCCGACTCCGATCCGCGCGCGTTTAACTTTGACGGAGAATTCAACGTCGCCAATCGCGGCATGATCGAATTCGTTGAAGTGCTTAAGCTCGATGTCGCTTTTCTTTACGATCTTCTTGGTGCCTCGCAAGAACATCGGATCAAGCCTAAAAAGTTCGCGCAAACCCATATCGACGAAGTGATCATCGGGCACACCAACGAGCCCGAATACCGAAAGCTCCAAGATAACGAGTTTATGGAAGCCTTGCGCGACCGGACGGTGAAAATCGATATCCCATACATCACAAAACTGCGCGACGAGAAGAAGATCTATACCAAAGACTTCAACTCCAAAATCCTGCGCGGAGTTTCAATTGCGCCGCACACCATTGAGATGGCGGCCATGTGGGCGATTCTCACCCGGCTTGAAAAGCCGAAGAAGGCCAATCTCACGCGTCTGCAGAAACTGAAACTCTATGACGGCAAGTCCCTCCCCAACTACACCGAAGACAACGTCAAAGAGTTGCGCAAAGAAACCAAGCGCGAAGGCCTTGAGGGTATTTCGCCGCGCTATATTCAAGACAAGCTGTCGAACGCCATCGTGCTTGCCCAACAGATGAACAAGGGTTCTGTGAACCCGTTTATGGTGTTGAACGAACTCGAAGCGGGCTTGAAGCATCATTCGCTTCTGGCCAACGAAGAGCTGAAGTTGGATTACCGCGAGCTTTTGAGTGTCGTAAAGCAGGAGTACGAAGAGATTATCAAGTCCGAAGTCCAGCGCGCCATCTCTGCGGATGAAAGCGCTCTCCAGCGCCTTTGCGGCAACTACATCGACAATGTGAAGGCCTACACGCAAAAAGAGCGCGTGCGTAACCCCTTCACCGGAATGGACGAAGAGCCGGACGAGCGTTTGATGCGTTCGATCGAGGAAAAAATCGAAATTCCAGAGTCGCGCAAAGACGACTTCCGTCGGGAAATCATGAACTACATCGGCGCCCTCGCTCTCGATGGTAAGAAGTTCGACTATAAGACTAACGAACGCTTACATAAGGCTCTTGAGCTCAAGCTTTTCGAGGATCAAAAAGACTCTATAAAACTGACGAGCTTGGTCTCGAGCGTGGTCGACAAAGACACGCAGGAAAAAATCGAAATCGTCAAAACCCGCCTCATCAAAGAATTCGGCTACGATGAGATTTCGGCGATCGACGTGCTTCACTACGTGGCGAGCATCTTCGCGCGGGGAGACGTGAAAGATAAAAAATAGATGGGAATACGGGAAGACCATAGCCGGTTCCGCGATATCGTAAGGGGCCGCATCAAACAGAACTTCAAAAAGTACGTCACGCATGGCGAGATGATCGGTAAGCGTGAGAACGACTACGTGAAGATTCCGATTCCCTCGATCGAAGTTCCAAAATTTAAGTACGGTCCCAAGCAATCCGGCGGTGTCGGGCAGGGACAGGGTCAAAGTGGCGATGCGGTCGAGGGCGAACAACAGCCCGGCCAGGGCCAGGCTGGCGATACGCCCGGCGAACACATGCTGGAAGCCGATGTCACGCTCGAAGAATTGGCCGATATTTTAGGCGAAGAGCTCGAGCTCCCCCGGATTCAGCCCAAGGGACACAAGAGCGTGGAGTCGAGGGCGACCAAATACACCGGTCGCTCGCCGGTCGGTCCGGATTCACTTCGGCATTTCAAGTCTTCATATAAAGAGGCGCTGAAACGCAATTTAGCTGCCGGCACTTACAATCCGAAAGATCCCATTATCGTTCCGATCAAAAGGGATATGCGTTACCGCTCATTCCGCAATTCGGTGAAACCGCAGGCCAACGCTGTCGTCATTTACATGATGGACGTCTCGGGTTCGATGGGTGATGAACAAAAGGAAATCGTGCGGCTCGAAAGCTTTTGGATCAACACCTGGTTGCGGCGGAATTATAAGGGCCTTGAGACCCGTTTTATTATTCACGATGCCGCCGCCAAGGAAGTGGACGAGAAGACTTTTTTCTCGACCAGCGAATCGGGTGGAACGCTGATCAGCTCGGCCTATAAGCTGTGCAAGAAAATTGTCGATGAGGAGTATCCGCTCAACGAATGGAACATATACCCTTTTCACTTCAGCGACGGCGACAACTGGAGCGGAGAGGACACGCGGCTTTGCGTAAAGCTCCTTAAAGAATATTTTCTGCCGAACGTGAACATGTTCGGCTACGGCCAGGTCGAAAGCAAATACGGCAGCGGTCAGTTTTTAAAGGATCTGGAGAAGTCGTTTCCCGAAGATGACCGTCTCGTAATCTCGCGAATCGAGAATCGAGACAAGATCGTGCAAAGTATCAAAGACTTTCTGGGCGGGGGGCGCTAGATGGCCAACTTAACACCGGAATTAGAGCGCGAGCGGGTTCGAATCGAAAAAGTCGCCGCGGGCGTGGGCCTTGATTTTTATCAGACGATTTTTGAATTGGTGACTTACGATCAACTGAACCAGATTGCGGCCTACGGAGGATTTCCGGTCCGTTACCCGCACTGGCGCTTTGGTATGGAATATGAGTCGCTGTCCAAATCGTACGAGTACGGCCTCAGCAAGATCTACGAACTCGTGATCAACAACGACCCCTGCTATGCTTACTTGATGGAAGGGAACGAGTTCCTCGATCAGAAACTCGTGATGGCCCATGTGTTCGGCCACTGTGATTTCTTTAAAAACAATTATTGGTTCTCGCCAACCAATCGCAAGATGATGGACACCATGGCCAACCATGCGACGCGAATTCGGCGCTACATGGATCGCTTCGGCGTGGAAACAGTTGAGAACTTTATTGACCTCTGTTTGAGTATCGAGAACCTGATCGATCGCTACGCGCCCTATTCTCCGCGTCGCCAGACCGAGCCGACTCGGCCTAAGATTTTTAATCCGTTCGATGTCGAAGACGATGCGCAGCCTGCTCCGGGTCAGGATGCGCGCTTCAAGGTGCATCGCGGGTATATGGAAAAGTACATCAATCCTCCGGCCTATCTGGCCGAACAGGAAAAGAAGCGCAGCGAGGAGGCGAAAAGTCGCGAGATCTTTCCCCCCGCACCTGAAAAGGACATCGTCGGCTTCCTGATGCACCATGCTCCCCTCAAGACTTGGCAACAAGATGTGCTTTCGATTATCCGTGAAGAGGCCTACTACTATGCCCCCCAGGGCATGACCAAGATCATGAACGAAGGTTGGGCTTCTTATTGGCATTCAAAGATCCTGACCGAGCAAATCATGAACGACTCCGAGATCATCGACTTCGCCGACCGCCACTCGGGTACCATGGCCATGTCGCCCGTCGGTTTTAATCCCTACAAGGTCGGAATCGAACTCTTTCGCAATATCGAAGAGCGGTGGAACAAAGGTCAGTATGGGCGTGAGTGGGAAGACTGCGAAGACCTGCACATGAAGGCCAAATGGAATAAAGAGACCGGCCTGGGTCGCGAGAAAATTTTCGAAGTGCGCAAGCACTACAACGACGTCACGTTTATCGATGAGTTTCTAACTGAAGATTTCTGCGTGCAGCACAAAATGTTCGTTTATAAATTTAATAAACGAACCGGCCAGTTTGAAGTCGACACACGCGACTTTAAGCAAATTAAAAAGAAGCTCCTGTTTCAGCTCACCAATCTCGGCCAGCCGATCATGTCGGTGATCGACGCCAATCACAACAATCGAGGCGAGCTCTTAATGTCTCACCTTTTCGAAGGTGTCGAGATGCAGCCCGATTACATGCAAGATACC
>JALHOQ010000167.1 GCA_022842925.1 Bdellovibrionales bacterium | reverse complement strand
ATAAAAGTTGTCTAACGTGTGCTGTTTTGTGAAGCCTATATCGTAACCGATCCAATGGACACGACTCTCACCGAAGGTCAGGTGCTACCGGAAGAGGCGTACCAGAACGCTTTGAGTGAGTTCGGCCCCAACTTTAAAGCACAGATGGGTGGCGACGCCATCCGCGAGATCCTACGCAAGGTGGATCCTGAGTTTCTCTCACGGAAGCTCCGTCTCGAACTCAAAGAGACCAAGTCAGAGGCTCAGATCAAGAAGCTGACGAAGCGCTTGAAAGTGGTCGAAGCTTTCAAAAACTCGGTCAACAAGCCGGAGTGGATGATGCTGGAAGTAGTCCCGGTGATTCCGCCGGATCTGCGCCCCCTCGTTCCGCTCGACGGCGGCCGGTTCGCGACCTCCGACCTGAACGATCTCTATCGTCGCGTAATCAACCGGAATAACCGTTTGAAACGCTTGCAGGAGCTGAATGCTCCCGACATCATTATCCGCAACGAAAAGCGCATGCTCCAGGAGGCGGTCGACGCTCTCCTCGACAATGGCCGGCGCGGAAAGACCTTTACCGGACCGAACAAGCGCCCCTTGCGTTCTTTGAGTGACATGCTCAAAGGTAAGCAGGGTCGCTTCCGTCAGAACTTACTCGGCAAGCGGGTGGATTATTCCGGTCGATCTGTGATCGTGGTGGGCCCGAATCTTCGCCTTCACCAGTGCGGTCTGCCGAAGAAAATGGCTCTCGAGCTGTTCAAGCCGTTTGTTTACAACAAACTCGAAGAAAAGGGTTTTGCCACCACCATCAAGCAAGCCAAAAAGTTGGTGGAAACCGAAACCGTGGAAGTTTGGGATATTCTGTCGGATGTGGTGAAAGAGCATCCGGTTCTTCTGAACCGCGCGCCGACGCTGCACCGTTTGGGTATTCAGGCTTTCGAGCCGGTTCTGCATGAGGGAAAGGCCATTCAGCTGCATCCGCTCGTCTGTACGGCGTTCAACGCCGACTTCGACGGGGATCAGATGGCCGTCCACGTGCCGCTGTCCATCGAGGCGCAGGTCGAGGCCCGCGTTTTGATGATGTCGACTAACAACATCCTGAGCCCGGCCAACGGCAAGCCGATCATCAATCCGACCCAAGATATCGTGCTTGGAATTTATTGGATGACCCGAGTCCGCCCCGGCGCCAAGGGCACCGGCCGCGTTTTCGGCACCATCCAAGAAATCTTGTACGCTTATGACAACGGCCATATCGATATTCAGGCCGCGATCAAGTGCCGTATCAACGGCAAGCTGGAGCAAACCAGTGTCGGTCGCGCCATTTTAAGCGATATCGTCCCGATCGAAGTGCCGTTCGAAACGGTAAACAAGGTGATGAATAAGAAGGGTATGGCCGATTTGATCGACCGCACCTTCCGTCTCGCCGGAGCAAAAGCCACGGTCATTCTGGCCGATAAGCTGATGGAACTCGGATTCAAGTATTCGACTCAGGCTGGTATTTCGATCTGCTTGGATGACTTGGTTATTCCGGCGCAGAAGACGAAATTACTCGATGACGCCGAAAAGCAAGTGCAGGAGATCCGCGCCCAGTACGACGAAGGTTTGATCACCGACGGTGAGCGTTACAACAAAGTCGTGGATATATGGGCTCAGTGCGCCGATAAGGTCGCCAAAGAAATGATGGCCCAACTCGAGAAGCAAAACTTTATGGTCGACGGCAAGTCGGTTGAAAGCGCCAGCTTCAATCCGATCTTTGTCATGGCGGATTCCGGGGCCCGGGGCTCGGCCGCTCAGATTCGTCAGCTGGCCGGAATGCGCGGTTTGATGGCGAAGCCGTCCGGTGAAATTATTGAAACCCCAATCACGGCCAACTTCCGTGAAGGCTTGTCCGTATTGGAATATTTCATTTCGACTCACGGTGCTCGTAAAGGTCTAGCGGATACAGCCTTGAAAACCGCGAACTCGGGTTACCTGACCCGTCGTCTCGTCGACGTGGCTCAAGATATTGTGATCACCGAAATGGATTGTGGCACCACCGAGGGCATGGATATTCGTCCGCTGCTCGAAGGAGGCGAGATTATTCAACCTCTCGGCGACCGCGTGCTCGGTCGTACGGCGATTGAAGATGTGATCGATCCCTACACCAACGAAGTCATTTGCCGATCGAATGACGAGATCACCGAACGCGTTGTCCGCAAGGTCGACGAGCTTGGAATCGAGAAGGTGCTGATTCGCTCGACACTGACCTGTAAAACGCGTCGGGGAGTTTGCGTAAAGTGTTATGGTCGTGATCTTTCTCGCGGGAATACGGTTAACTTAGGCGAAGCGGTCGGGATTATCGCCGCTCAGTCCATCGGTGAACCCGGCACGCAGCTCACAATGAGAACGTTCCACTTGGGTGGTATGGCCTCGCGCGCTGTTGAACAGTCGGTTCATACCGCCCGTCACGACGGTACAATCAAATTTTCTGGAGCCCAGGTCGTGGCCAACCGCCAGGGTAAGCTGACCGTTATGAATCGGAACGGCGAGATGATGATCATCGACTCCAGTGGCCGTGAGCGCGATCGCATGAAGCTCGTCTACGGATCTATCCTGCGCTTTAAGGAGAACGACGAAGTTAAAAAAGGCGACGTTCTCGCGGATTGGGATCCGTACTCCAACCCGATCGTGGCCGACGTCACGGGTATTATCCAGTTCCAGGATATCGAAGAAGGCGTCAGCATGACTGAACAGGTCGATCCGGTGACCGGATTTGCCACTAAGGTGATTACCGAAGCCAAAGGCACGGATAATAAACCGACTTTGTTGATCGGCGATGGCCAGGGCAAGATCCACGATCTGCCGAACCGCAATGTTCCCTGCCGTTACGTTTTGCCTGTCGGCGCTCAGCTGCTGGTGAACGATACGCAAGAGGTGCATGCCGGTGACGTGATCGTGAAGATTCACCGCGAAACGACCAAGACTCGTGATATCACGGGCGGTCTGCCGCGCGTTGCTGAACTTTTCGAGGCTCGTAAGCCGAAAGAGGCCGCGATCATTTCCGAAATTGATGGTTATGTGACCTTCGGTAAGGACGTAAAAGGTAAACAGCGCGTGATCGTGACTCCGGAAGTGGGCGAGCAGCGTGAATACCTGATTCCTAAGGGTAAACATGTCGCGGTTCGTGAGGGTGAATTCGTTCGCGCCGGTGAATCTCTGATGGATGGCCCGTCGAACCCGCATGACATTTTGCGTGTTCTTGGGGACCGGGCGCTCAGCGCTTACCTGGTGAACGAAATCCAGGAAGTTTACCGTCTGCAAGGTGTGGGCATTAACGATAAGCACATTGAAGTGATTGTGCGAAACATGCTCCGCAAGGTCGAGGTTTCGGATCCGGGCGACACCCGCTTCCTAGCCGGCGAACAGGTCGAACGCTTTGAGATGTTGGACGAGAACGAAAAAGTCATTAAAGAGGGGGGGCGCCCGGCCGTGATCGAGCCTCTTCTTCTGGGTATTACCAAGGTTTCGCTCAGTACCGATAGCTGGATCTCCGCCGCCTCCTTCCAAGAGACCACTAAGGTTCTCACTGAGGCCGCCGTGAACTCGAAAACCGATGGTTTACGCGGACTTAAAGAGAACATCATCATGGGTCGCTTGGTGCCTGCGGGTACCGGCCTCAGCGCTTATAAACGTTGGAAAGTGGTTGTGGAAGACGACGTGGTGCCGCAGACTTCGTTCCTGCCGGGACAGACGACAGCCGGCTTTCCTTTGAACTGAGAATTAAGAGATTCGCTTGGGCGAATCTCTTTAACATTGACGGGAGCGGCCAGAACTAAGTAATTATGGCCGCTTCCAGTGATTGAACATTGCGAGTCCCGACGACGGGACTCTTAGTATGGAGACGTATGCCGACAATTAATCAGCTTATTCGCCGCTCGCGACGGGCCTCTAAAGACAAGACGAAGTCGCCGGCTTTGACTTCTTGCCCCCAGCGCCGCGGAGTTTGTACTCGCGTTTACACCACCACTCCGAAGAAGCCGAACTCTGCCCTTCGCAAAGTCGCAAAGGTTCGTTTGAGCAATGGCTTTGAAGTGATCTCGTACATTCCGGGTATTGGCCATAACCTTCAGGAGCACAGTGTGGTTTTGATCCGCGGTGGCCGGGTTAAGGATCTTCCGGGTGTTCGTTATCATATCGTCCGCGGCGTGCTGGACACCCAAGGTGTAGCCAACCGCTTTAGCTCGCGTTCCAAGTATGGCGCGAAGAAACCGAAGAAATAATATCCGAGGTTACGTCGCCGTAACCTCGCTCATGAGGAATAAAGATGTCTCGTCGTAAGTCAGCTGAAAAAAGAGAAGTTCTTCCCGATCCTGTGTACAATGACGTGATCGTGGCCAAGTTTGTGAATAAGATGATGATCCAAGGAAAAAAGTCCTTGGCTCAGGGAGCGATCTACTCGGCTTTCGATGAGCTCCGCACAAAGGTCTCCGGCGAAGAGCCGCTGACTGTATTCAAGAAGGCTCTTGAGAACTGCAAGCCGAATCTCGAAGTTCGCTCCCGCCGGGTTGGTGGCGCGACTTATCAGGTGCCGGTCGATGTTCGACCAAGTCGCCGTCTCGCTCTCGCCATGAAGTGGCTGATCGACTATTCCCGCGAGCGCGGTGAGAAGTCGATGTCACTTCGTTTGGCCGGCGAACTGGCGGATGCTTACGCTAACCGCGGAAACGCGATTAAGAAAAAAGAAGATGTTCACCGTATGGCAGAAGCCAACAAGGCCTTCTCGCACTACAACTGGTAACATCGCCCACTCGTGAGCATCGCGGATCCGCAAAAGTTAGAAGAGCTTAAGTTCACCCGCAACATCGGCATCATGGCCCACATCGATGCCGGTAAAACCACAACCACAGAACGAATCCTTTACTACACCGGCAAGTCGCACCGTATGGGCGAGGTTCATGATGGCAATACCACCATGGACTGGATGGAGCAGGAGCAAGAGCGCGGAATCACGATTACCGCCGCGGCGACTACGACCTTTTGGCGTGAACACCGAATCAACATTATCGATACACCCGGACACGTGGACTTTACCCTTGAAGTAGAGCGTTCGTTGCGCGTCCTTGATGGCGCCGTGGCCGTGTTTGACGGCGTAAACGGAGTTGAGCCACAGTCCGAAACCGTCTGGCGCCAGGCGAACAAACATAAGGTCCCCCGCATTTGCTTTATAAATAAAATGGATCGCGTCGGTGCCGACTTCGAAATGAGCGTCGCTACGATTCGAGACAAGCTGGGCGCGCGCCCGGTTCCCGTACAGCTGCCAATCGGGAGCGAAGATCGCTTCCAAGGTGTGATCGATTTGGTAGAAAACGTGGCTCTCGTATGGAAAGACGAGATGGGCGAGACCATTGAAAAGCTCGACATCCCCGCGGACCTTGCCGATCAGGCGGCCAAGATGCGCGAACAAATGATTGAAGCGGCGTGCGAGCAAGACGATGAGCTGACGGAGAAATATCTCGGCGGTATAGAGCTCACTACGGCCGAAATCCGCAGAGGCTTACGTGACGGCACCCTGGCTATGAATATCAATCCGGTCTTCTGCGGAAGCGCGTTTAAAAAGAAGGGCGTGCAACCTTTGTTGGACGGCGTGGTCGATTATCTGCCGAGCCCGTTGGACGTACCACCTGTCGACGGGAAGGATCCCACCAAAGAAGATCGCACGATCGAAGTTAAAACAAGTTTTGATGAGCCCACCGTGGCTCTGGCGTTTAAGATCGCATCCGATTCTTTCGCCGGAAGCCTCACCTTTATTCGTGTTTACTCGGGTGAAGTCCGAGCTGGTGAGACACTGCTCAATCCTCGAACCAACAAGCGCGAGCGGATTCAGCGATTGGTGCGAATGCATGCCAACTCGCGACAGGAGATCGCCCATCTCCGCGCGGGCGATATCGGGGCCGCCGTAGGATTGAAGTTTACCGGCACGGGGGACACGCTTTGTGATCAGAAGCGTCCCGTGGTTTTAGAGACGATCACGTTTCCTGAACCCGTGATTTCTGTCGCGATCGAGGCGAAATCGACCGCCGATCAGGAAAAAATGATCCAGGGCCTGGAGCGCCTTCAGCATGAAGACCCCTCTTGCCGCGTGCGTATCGATCAGGAGACGGGTCAGATGCTTCTGTCCGGAATGGGTGAGCTGCACGTCGAAATTCTCGTCGATCGCCTCCTGCGTGAACACAAAGCCAAAGCCAATGTCGGGAAGCCGCAAGTGTCCTATCGGGAAGCCATATCGGGCACGGCCCAGGGGCACGGCCTTTTTGAGCGGGAAGTCGCCGGTGAAAAACAGTTCGGCGAGGTCACGATTAAAATTGAGCCTAAGGGAAAGTCGGGCGGGGTCACGTTTGAAAGCCGGATCTCCGGGCTCGACCCTGATCTCCTGTCTGCGGCCCGCAGCGGCGCTTTAGAGGCGGCAGATGTGGGAGTGTTAGCGGGATATCCTCTTATGGGAGTGGGCGTTACCCTGGTTTCTTATAAGACTCGAGATAAGGAATCGACTGAAATGGCTTTTAAGGTGGCGGGGGCGCAGGCCTTCCGGGAAGCCCTTAAAGCGGTCAAATCCCAACTTTTGGAGCCCATCTTTAAGCTCGAAATTTTTACTCCCGAAGACTTTATGGGTACCGTCATTGGCGATTTAAACGCTCGCCGCGGTAAAGTTCACTCCATGGCGCCCAAATCTGGGGGGCAGGTGATCCAGGCTGAGGCTCCGTTAGCCGCTCTTTTTGGCTATGCGACGGATATCCGATCCCTTTCCCAGGGACGCGCCACCTTCAGTATGGAGTTTCTGGAGTACCAACTGGTACCACCCAAAGTGGAAGCGGAAATCTTAAACAAGCTCGGTCGCTGATTCAGTTCTCAGAAACTGCTGGAAAAACGAGTATTTTCCTTTTGACAAGCAGGTTTGCGGTCGCCATATTAGCCGACTTGCAACTCCGTTCTCCGGCCTAAATGTTTCCAAGTCGATAAAATTCCACAAATTTTATTGAGACTGGGCGCTGACGGTCGATTAGAAAAGGGTTTCCTTTTGTCCGGACGTTGCCTGATTGAACAGTTTAAGAAGAACAAAAAACCAGAAGGTCTAGAATGCAGAGCCAAAAAATCAGAATTCGTTTAAGAGCGTTCGATCACAAGCTGCTCGATCAATCGACGAAGGAAATCGTGGAGACCGCTCGTCGCACAGGCGCCCGCGTGGCCGGCCCAATTCCGCTTCCCACTCGCATCAACCGCTACACGGTTTTGCGTTCTCCCCACGTCGATAAAAAATCGCGCGAGCAATTCGAAGTGCGCACGCACAAGCGTTTGCTCGACATTCTCGAACCGACTCAACAAACCATCGACCAGTTGATGAAACTCGACCTGTCGGCCGGTGTGG
>JALHOQ010000166.1 GCA_022842925.1 Bdellovibrionales bacterium | reverse complement strand
CCTCCGCGCCATTTTGCAATGGCCGCGGTGGGCTGCAAAAAGTCGACGAGCACCTTCAGGAGCATTTAATATGGCAAGTCAAACTGTCCAATTCACTTCCAAAACAGCCCACCCCGATGTGCCCGAGGTGGAGGATATCGAGCCCAAGGAGCTGTGGGACAAAAAAGATAAAGTCGTAATTGTAGACGTACGCCGTCCCGACGAATTCACCGGGGAACTTGGACACGTGCCCGGCTCCCAGCTCATGGTTCTGGACACCCTGCCGGAACGCCTACACGAATTGCCCAAAGATAGAACAATCGTGTTCGTATGCCGCAGCGGCGCGCGATCGGGCCGCGCCACGGCCTTCGCTAAGTCCGAAGGTTTCGGTAGCGTGTTCAACATGAAGGGCGGCATGATTCTGTGGAACCAGTTGAATTTGCAAGTCGAAGGCCGCGAGTAGAGGGGAAATGGGACGCATATTCGTAAATCGAACATTGAATTTAAAGCGAATCGGTTATCTCGGATTCGACATGGACCATACTCTAGTCCGCTACAATAGCGCGAACTTCGAGGAGCTAGCCCATCGAACGATGCTCGAGAAACTCGTCTCCGAGAAGGGTTATCCTGAGTCTATTCTCAAACTTCAGTTTTCTTACGACCGCGCCATTCGTGGACTCGTCATCGACAAAGCGAAAGGCAACGTTCTGAAACTGAGCCGGTACTCGGCCATCCGCGTCTCCTACCACGGCATTCATCCCATCGATTATCGCGAGCAGGGCAAGCTGTATAAATCGGTGTATATCGATTTGCGCGATCCGAATTACCTTTCCATCGACACTAGTTTTTCGATCGCTTTCGCCGGGCTGTTTATGCAGTTGGTGGATCTGAAGGACAAGAGCGAGACCAGTACGCTACCCGACTATATCGGTATTGCCGATGACCTCACCTATGTTCTGGACCGTGCCCACCGCGATGGCAGCCTCAAAGAAGAGGTCCGACGCAATCTCGACCGTTTCATTTTAAAAGACCCCGGCGTAGTAGCCGGACTTGAGCGCTATAAAAAGCACGGCAAGAAACTTTTTCTGGTGACCAATTCCGATTATAACTACACCAAGCTCCTACTCGATTACTGCATCAATCCGTTCGTTAAATCGCACAAGAGCTGGATGGAAGTTTTCGACCACGTGATCACCTCCGCCAACAAGCCGCGCTTCTTTGTCGATAGCCAACGCTTTCTGCGTATCGACCCCGATACCGGCTCTATGACAAACGTGAATGGCAAACTTGAACCGGGAATTTATCAGGGTGGCTCGGCCAATATTTTCACGTCGGACCTCAATGCCGCACCGGATGAAATCCTCTATATCGGCGATCACATTTACGGCGATATTTTGCGGTTGAAAAAGGACTGCGCCTGGCGCACGGCGCTCGTGGTGGAAGAGATTGAAGACGAAATTAAAAAAGAGCGCCAGAATCAAGCCGTGATGGAAAAGATAAATAAGCTGATGGAGCAGAAAGTCCCGCTCGAAATCAAAATCGACAAACTCATCAGCGAACAAATCGAAACCGGAAGCAAAAAGCATGATGAACAAATTCGCTCCATGCTAAGCGAAATCTCGGAAATCGATAAAGCCATCTCACCACTCATTAAGCAGCAGCAAAGCGCATTCAACCCCTACTGGGCTGAAGTGATGCGGGCCGGAATTGAAGAAAGCTATTTTGCTTACCAGGTGGAGCGATTCGCTTGCGTGTACATGGCCAGGCTCGAAGATCTACTGCACGTCTCGCCGCGCACTTATTTTCGTTCGCACCGGCGACCGCAGGCCCACGATCTCGATGCTAAGGTTGATGAATAAAGACCAGATATTCCTTAAGCCCATGCCTTTCGGCCACGGCCCAAATTTGGCTGGGGTCTAAATTCTTTTTTAAGAACTTCCGGGCCACTTTGAAGGCGGCGCAACTCAGCCGCTGAATTCCTTCTTTACCCTCTTCCGGCGCGGCCAAACATTGCGGCTGAAGATCGTCAATTTCGGCGTTCTGTAAGGCGAAACGAAGAGTCGAAATGGAGAGCACCGGGTGGCGAATCACCGGATCTATACGCTGACTTATGGAGCCCTTAACGAAGTGAGTGATCTCCGAAGTCCAGGCATGTACGACCACGAGCTGCTTTCGCTGCAGACGCTTGCCGATCTCCTTAAACAACTCATCGTTCTGCGCCTGCGCCTCGGTAAAGGTCACGACATCGGCGCCTGGGGTGTTGATGGGCTTCATCCCCTCACGAACGAAGAACACGATCTTTTCCTTGTCGGCCACCGCCGATTCGATAAGTCCGGCCCAAACTTGCTCGTACTCTTTCACGTCTTCATTCGAGCCGAGAAGGACGATCCGCTCCGCGCGAATGTTCTGGTTGAGACGCTTATAGAGTACCGTCCCAATTTGTTTGAGTTCTTGAAACTGCGTCGGATTCATAACGGGAATTGGCTTCGGTCGTAATCCATAGCGAATGGTGAAATACACACCAGTCGAAATCACCACTGCAGTAAAAATCCATAACCAACGCGACATACTCGCAACGGTTAACGGCTTTTGCTTACGCGGTCAATGCCTTGTGTCATTGACAAGCTGCAAAGCGGAGCGCACTTTTGGAGGAGCGCAATTTTGGACGAGCGCAGTTTTAGCTTTGAATCGGACTTGATCCCTAAGGACAGGTACCAAATGAGTCAGCACGGTTTTCGCCAATTCAGCCTTCTCGGCTCCGGGCGCCTCGCCCGCCACCTCCATCATTATTTAAAACTTCTCGGATTGCCGTTTGTCAGTTGGTCGCGCGTGGACGATCCCGGCGCTGTTCATTTGCCGGCGGCAGTGGAGAACTCGTCCCACGTATTGTTGGCGGTTTCGGATTCGGCTATTGCGGAGGTGGCTGGGCCGCTGCGCGGTTCCGCGCGCGTGCTGGTTCACTTTTCAGGTGCGTTAAACGTAGCTGGAGTGGCTGCGGCTCATCCCCTCATGACATTTGGTGAGCGCTTACAGAATTTGGACTGGTACCAGCGCATTCCGTTCGTGCTTGAAAGCGGGACTTCTCTCGCGGAGCTGCTGCCGGGCTTTCCTAATCCGACCGTGTCGTTATCGGCCGATCAAAAAACTCTTTATCACGCTCTCTGCGCCCTAGCCGGTAACTCCACGCATCTGCTGTGGCGAAAAATCGGTGCGGAATTTGAGTCTATGGGTTTGCCTCGTGAAGTGCTTAAGCCCTATTTACATCAAGTCGTTGAGAATTCTCTTTCGAGCGAGGATTTCGCTCACCCCGACGTTCCCTCTCTGCGCGACCCCAATTTCACGGGTCCGGTGGCCCGCGAGGACTGGCAAATTGTACGCGGCCATATTCGCTCCCTCGCCTGCCGCGCCGATCTGCTCGACGCCTACTCGGCTTTTTTGCGACTGGCGCGCTCCACCGGCATTACTTTGCCAAAGGATTTGCAATGACGGTTTCGGATTTGAAAAAACGCAAGCTCGCTGGCGAAAAACTGACCATGGTGACCTGTTATGACGCGTGGTCAGCGCGAATTTTAGAAGCGAGTCCCGTTGATTTTATTCTGGTGGGCGATAGCGCCGCCATGGTGATGCACGGATTCAGAGACACCATTCCCGCTACAGTCGAGATGTTGGCCGCTCATGTGGAAGCCGTCCGGCGCGGGGCGCCTACCAAATTTATCGTGGCCGACCTTCCCTTTCTCGCCTTTCGGGGCGATTTGAATTCGAATATGAGAGCCGTTCAGACGTTTATGCAGGCCGGAGCGAACGCGGTGAAACTGGAGTCGCGCGACGGCAACGAGAGTTTTGTGCGACATTTGGTGGAGTCCGGAGTGCCGGTGATGGGCCATATTGGTCTCACACCGCAGTTTGTGAACGCCTTTGGTGGCTTTAAGGTCCAGGGCCGCGATTCAGATGCGCAAAAGAAAATTCTCGCCGATGCCCAGGCTCTCGAAGAGGCCGGCTGCTTCAGTGTGGTTTTGGAATGTATTCCCCAAAGCCTGGCCGCCGAAATTACGACCAGCGTGAGCATTCCCACCATCGGGATCGGTGCGGGCGTAATGTGCGATGGCCAGGTTTTGGTGTTGCAGGATTTGCTCGGGCTCAGCGGGAATTTTAAGCCGAAGTTTGTGCGCCGTTACCTTGAGGGCGGCGAGCTGGTGGGCCAGGCGTTGGCCCGTTTTTGTGCAGACGTGCGCGAACGCAAATTTCCTGCGGAGAGCGAGGGCTACCAATGACCGATAGTCAATTTCCTGTTTTTCGCACAGTTGCCGAAATGCACGCCTGGCGCTGCCAGCAAACGGGTTCCGTCGGCTTCGTGCCGACCATGGGGGCTTTGCACGAGGGTCATAGGTTTCTGATCGAAAGATCTGTCGCCGAAAACGATCATACGGTTCTCAGTATTTTCGTCAATCCGACCCAGTTCAATGATCCTGCGGACCTCGAAAAGTACCCGCGCACCGAAGAAGCCGATTTGGAAATAGCCCAGCTGGCGGGCGTCAGTGCCGCTTTTATTCCCACGGGCGAAACTATGTACCCTGACAATTATCTTTACGAGGTTCAGGAGAAAGCGGTTTCGAAGTTTCTTTGTGGTCCCTTTCGTCAGGGCCATTTCGCTGGTGTGTTAACGGTCGTATTAAAGTTATTCCACATTATTACTCCGACCCGAGCCTATTTTGGTGAAAAAGACTTCCAGCAACTCAAGTTGATCGAGGGCATGGTGCGGGCCTTCTTTTTGCCGGTGGAGATTGTGCCCTGTCCGACGGTTCGCGAATTCGATGGCCTCGCCATGAGTTCGCGCAACCGACGCCTGACTTTCGAACAGCGTGAGCAGGCCGCCTGGATCCCGAAGGTGCTGCGAGCCAGTTCCGATCCTCGAACGGCGCGCGCAGAACTCGAGCGCATGGGGTACAAAGTCGATTATGTAGAAGATATATGGAATCGCCGGTTCGCGGCGGTTTACGCCGGTGACGTGAGGTTGATCGACAATGTCGAAATCTAAAGTCGTATTTTTTATCACCGGATCGGTGGCGGCATTCAAAGCGGCCGCGGTGGTTTCGAAACTTGTTCAGAGCGGCTGCGAGCTGCAATGTGTGCTGAGTGAATCGGCCGCCCGCTTCGTTGGCGCGGCGACGTTTGAAGGACTCACGGGCCGACCGGTTTTACAAGATTTGTGGGAGAGCGGCCGAGCGATGGATCATATTCGTCTCTCCCGCTGGGCCGATTTCGGCGTGGTGTGTCCGGCTTCCGCCAATACGCTGGCCAAGTTCAGTCTCGGTTTGGCCGATGATGTAGTGAGCAGCACGCTACTCGCCTGGCCGAAGGGAAAGCGCTTGTTTGTATTCCCAGCCATGAATTCGGAAATGCTGTCGGCCAAGCCAACACAGTCACACATTCGGGCGCTACGAGACCGCGGGATCCTCGTGGCCGAAAACAGCCGGGGAACTTTGGCCTGTGGCGAATTCGGCGATGGTCGATTGTTAGAGCCCGAGGAAATCTTGCGGATTTTGAGCGAGGCCGATAGTCGCTCCGCCACACAGAACGCGGCGCCTGATGCAACGCTTCGGAAAAAAGAACCTGGTACCTTTGGACGGATTCTGATTACTGCGGGTGCGACACGTGAGCCGATCGATGGCATTCGCTTTATCACCAATCACAGCACGGGTCGCACTGGGGCCGAGCTGGCCGCGGAGCTCGCCGGGTTCGGATGGAGTGTCACTTACCTTCATGGTCAAGGCGCCGTTAAGGCCGACGTGAATAAGGCCCTGGAGTTCTCGAGCTATAAGGATCTTTGCGAAAAGCTGTTGGCGGAACTCGGCGCATATGAGTACGACGCTGTAATTCAGTGCGCGGCCGTGAGCGATTACACGGTCGACGAAGTTTCTCATAGCGACAGTCTGGGCGGGTTGAACCCCTCGCAGCTTGTCGACAAAAAAATTCCCAGCGGCCAGGATTTGATTTTGCATTTATGTCCCACAGCGAAATTGCTGCCGCAGTTGCGGGAGTTTTCGCGCAACGAAAACATTCGTGTGATCGGCTTCAAGCTGACACTGAACTCATCGCGCGAAGAGCTGCTAAAGGCGGCTTCTAGTATTCTCGACCCCACCGTGGACGCCATAGTGGCCAATGATTGGGCCGAACTCCAAGCCGCACGCGTCGCCGGACAAGCGGATCGCCACCCCGGCGTGGTTCTGTTCCGCTCCTCATCCGCGTCCGCGACCTTCGCCACCGTGCCGGAGCTCGCTCAGGTGCTCGTCGACTTTTTGCAGCCCAGCGCGGCAGACGACGCCACGGTCATGAACTTTTCGCAGTCGGATTCAGGGCCCCATATGGGCCACAGGGAAGGTGATTTATGATTTTGTGCCTAGACATCGGAAACACTCAGATCTTCGGCGGCGTGTTTGATGGCGAGAAGCTGCGCCTGCGTTTTCGCCGCAACAGTCGCACGGGAGCGTCCAGCGATGAGATCGGCGTTTTTCTGCGCTCGGTTTTACGCGAGAATGATATCGATCCGAAGCTGGTCAGGCAGATTTCCCTGTGTACTGTGGTTCCTGAAGTTTTGCATTCGGTGAAAAACGCCTGCGCCAAGTATTTTAATTTAAATCCGTTTATTCTTCAGGCCGGAGTCAAAACCGGATTGAAGGTGCGCTATAAAAATCCGCTCGAGGTGGGCCCTGATCGCATCGCCAATGCCATCGCGGGTGCGCATCTTTATCCGAATCAGAATCTTTTGATCATCGACTTCGGCACCGCCACCACTTACTGCGCCGTCACCGCTGACAAAACGTACCTAGGCGGAGTGATCACGGCGGGAGTTCGAATTTCGATGGAGGCGCTCGAGTCGCGCACGTCCCGCCTGCCTTCGGTCGAGATTACGGCGCCAGTCACCTGCCTTTCGCAAACGACCGTGGAGAGCATTCAGGCGGGTTTGTATTACGGTAATATCGGCCAGGCGAAAGAGATCATTTCGCGCATTCAGAACGAAGTATTCAGTGGCCAACGGCCCCACGTAATCGGCACGGGCGGTTTCGCTTCGCTGTTCGCGAAGGCGAGCGTATTTGACGAAGAGTCACCGGATTTAGTGTTAACCGGATTGCACACGGCTTTGAGGATGAATTCATAAATGTTCCAGTCGCCGCCGAGGCCACGGCGCGCCGAAGAAATGGGTAAGCGATAGGCCGCCGCTACCTGGCGAATGAAGTAGGCCGAGAAACCAAGTCGCGCTAAAAGCGCCCACAAGGAGAATAAATTATGCGAATCACAATGCTAAAATCGAAAATTCACCGGGCCACAGTCACCGACGCCGATTTGAATTACGAAGGTTCTATTTCAATTGACCCCAAACTCTGCGACGCCGCCCGACTGCTGCCATTTGAGCGCGTGGAAATTTACAACTGCAACAAGATCGGAAGAGCGTC
>JALHOQ010000165.1:3939-7605 GCA_022842925.1 Bdellovibrionales bacterium | reverse complement strand
CGCCATCGGGCAGATCGCGCCCATGCTGGCCTACCAGGGTGTAAACATTCGTCTTCTGGGCACTAACGTTTGGAATTCAGGTGAGTTGGTGCGGCGGGGCCAGAAGAACGTCGAGAATGCCGTCTTCGTCGACAGCAATCTGGTGAACGAGCCCGGCTTTAAGAAGTCGAAATTCTTTTTGGAGTATCAGAAAATATTCGGTGAGGAGCCCGGCGTGTTCGAGGCCCAGGGATATGAGACGGGAGTATTGCTTCGCCGGCTCATCAGTGGCGGTGAACGTACGCGCGTGGGTCTTGCCTCCGCACTGAGCTCCCTGCGCGAGTTCCAGGGGCTCTCTGGCCCCATGACCATGAGCTCTAATAGAGAGCTCGAGCGGCCTCTCACTCCTTTTGTTGTAAAGGAAACCCAAATCGTGACCTGGACTCCCGAGCTGGATCAGGCGCCCGCCACAACAGCTCCCGACAGGAAATCGGGAACATCCGGTAAAAAGACCATAAAGAAGTAACCGACCTCGGTCTCACTCCCGTCTGACTTTGTGCATCCCACGATCCGTGGGAGAACGCAGGGGGAAGATATGGTCAGTCGAAAAATTATCGAGGAGTGCCGGTCGAGGTTGCTGGTGGCGAAGGCCGATCTGCTTAATCGCTTCCAGAGCCACTTCCACGACCTCCGCACACGGGACTCGGGAGGCGACGAAGCTGACCAAACCATGTCCATTTTAGCTGAAAATCAACTTTTCGCGGCCCAACAACGACTAAGATCCCAAATACTTGAAATTGAATCCGCCCTCAGCCGTATCGATCGCGGGACCTATGGAGTCTGTGAAGAAACTGAGGAGCCGATCGAGGTTGAACGATTGCTAGCTATCCCGTGGACAAGACTCAGCATCGAAGGCGCTGAAATCCGCGAAAGCCACGGCCAACGCCGCGCCTAAGGTCCAGCGTATATTGAAAACTGATACCCCCCATCCGAAAAATTCATATCTTCGACCCATGGCCAGATAAGGTCTTATAGACCCATGGAAATCTCGATTTCCGGACTAATGGCAACGGTTTAGCTCTTAAAGCCCCTTTGAACCCCTTCCGACAAGGAATGTACAAGAACACCCTTGCCGCGACTGCGGAGGACGCAAATGAGCTTTGATGAAAGAGCACTAGAGATTCCCGAAAGCCTACCTATGCTGCCCGTTCGCGACATAGTGGTTTTCCCCTACATGATCTTGCCCCTGTATGTGGGCCGCGAATCCTCGATTCGCGCGGTTGAAGAGTCGCTGAGCAAAAACCGGTTGATCTTTCTGGCTTCGCAAAAAGAGATCACGGAAGAAAATCCGACCGAGAACACGATCTACCGCGTGGGTACAATCGCGATGATCATGCGCATGCGCAAACTCTCCGACGGCCGAGTAAAGATCCTGATCCAGGGTGTGGCGAAAGGCCGTATCAAGCGCTTCGCGAAGAGTGAACCGAATTTCGAAGTGTCCGTGGAGAAGATCGATGAGAGCTCATTGGCGGGCGCCAATGTTGAATACGAAGCTATGATCCGCAACGCCAAAGAACATCTTGAAAAGATCATCGCTCTCGGCCGCATGCTCTCACCTGATATTCTTTTGGTGCTCGACGATGTCTCGGACCCGGGCCGTTTGGCCGATTTGATTGCGTCGAACCTCGGGCTAAAGGTGTCAGACGCCCAGCGCGTTCTTGAAACTTTCAATCCCAAAGAACGACTGCTTCTCGTAAACGAAATCCTCGCCAACGAACTCGAAGTCTTACAGATGCAGGCTCGTATCCGTTCGCAGGCCAAAGACGAAATGTCCAAATCCCAGCGCGAATATTTTTTACGCGAACAAATGCGCGCTATAAAGAATGAACTGGGCGAAAATGATTCGAAAACTGAAGAAATGGAAGAGCTTCGCGAACGCGTGGTTAAGGCCGGAATGCCAGAGCACGTGCAAATTGAAGCCCTTAAGCAACTCGGTCGACTGGAGCGCATGCATCCCGATGCTTCCGAAGCCAGCATGGTCCGCACCTATCTGGACTGGATGGTGGATTTGCCGTGGAACAAGACCACGGTCGACAATCTCGATCTGACCCGCGCTCAACGTATATTAGATGAAGATCATTACGACCTAAATAAGGCCAAAGACCGCATTCTCGAATTCCTCGCGGTTCGTAAACTCAAAGAAAAAAACATGAAGGGCCCGATTCTTTGTTTCGTAGGCCCCCCGGGGGTAGGTAAAACGTCCCTCGGGAAGTCGATCGCCCGCTCGATGGGCCGCGAATACTTCCGCATCGCCCTTGGCGGCGTTAAAGACGAGGCCGAGATCCGCGGTCACCGACGAACCTACGTCGGCGCCATGCCCGGCAAAATCGTGCAGGCCTTAAAGCAAGTCAAAACCAACAACCCGGTCGTTGTTCTCGACGAGATCGACAAACTGGGCAGCGACTTCCGCGGTGACCCCAGCGCCGCCATGCTCGAGGTGTTGGATCCCGAACAGAACCATTCATTTCGTGACAACTATCTGAATGTGGATTTCGACCTTTCAAACGTATTGTTCATCGCCACCGCCAACGTTTATGAGAACATCCCGGCCGCCTTGCGCGACCGAATGGAGACCATTAATTTGAGCGGATATACCGACAATGACAAACTGCTAATCGCGAGAAAGCACTTAGTTGAACGTCAGATGGAAGCCAACGGTGTGACCGCCGACCAGGTGGAAATCACCGACGAGGCCCTGAGTTATCTAGCCGCGCATTACACCCGCGAGGCCGGTTTGCGAAATCTCGAGCGCGAGATTGGCTCACTCTGCCGCAAGGTTGCTAAAAAATTCGTGTTCGGTCACAAAGATAAAGTCGTAATCACCGGCTCCAACGTTCCGGAACTCTTAGGTCCTCCGCGCTACCTGCGCGAAGAGCGCCTAAAAGAAAATCAAATCGGCATTTCCACCGGTCTGGCTTGGACACAAGCGGGCGGCGAGGTTCTTTATGTCGAGGCTCTTAAGATGAAGGGCAAGGGCGGATTAGTTCTCACCGGTCAGCTTGGCGACGTCATGAAAGAGTCGGCACGCGCGGCTTGGTCTTATGCCCGCGCCCATTCGCAGGAGCTGGGTATTGAGGACGAATTTTTTGATACCTTCGAAGTTCATATCCATTTACCTGCCGGCGCCATTCCCAAAGATGGCCCGTCGGCCGGCGTGACGATGGCCACCGCCTTGACTAGCCTTATGACCGGCGTCCCAATTCGCCGCGATATTGCCATGACGGGAGAGATCACTCTCTCGGGTCGCGTCTTGCCGGTAGGAGGAATCCGCGAAAAGGCCCTAGCTGCTCTTACCCACGGCGTGACCAACATCATCTTGCCGATGGCGAATCAGAAGGACCTTGCGGACATTCCCGATGAATTTAAAAAGAAGCTGAGCTTTGTATTTGTTGAAAATCTGGACGAGGTCTTTTCGATCGCATTCGACAAAAAGGACTTCAAACAGAAGAACAAAGACAAGACGCTTAAAAAACCGAAAGCGCCTGCCGCCGCGGCCTAAAGTCATGGACGGCCTAGGGCGGCAAGGTCCACAATAGTCCCATGGACCTTGTGGGCTGGTTTAGAACCCTGATGAATTTAATCAAATTCGGCGCCGTCGGAGTGGAATTGCTCTATTCGCGGCTCTCG
>JALHOQ010000165.1:1810-3929 GCA_022842925.1 Bdellovibrionales bacterium | reverse complement strand
GCTCTCGGGCCGCCAAGTTTATGAGGTCCGCGATTTCTGGACCAATCTTCGCATGTATGCCGGGTTTCTAGCCGTAAATCAGGCCTGGCTCATCGTAGTTCTTTTCGTGTTTAACGCTGTTGCGTCACGCTCCTTGTTCCAGCTCGGTACAGAATGGCGTTCCGATCTAAGTGCGGTCGCTTGGTGGGTATGGCCGGCGATGATTGTGGCTGATGACTTCGTGTTCTATTGGTACCATCGGGCTCAGCACCGCGTGCGGCTTTTCTGGGGCACGCACGAAGGCCACCACGACTCAGAAGAGTTCAACTACTCGGTCGGCTTGCGTCAGCCGTGGTTTCAACCCTTCGCACTCCTGTTCTGGATACCTCTTGTTTACGTGGGGTTCGATCCCGTCCTGCTTCTGCTTGTGAACGGGGCCAACTTCGCTTTTCAAGAACTTCTTCACACGAAATTCATCGGGAGGTTGGGACCATTCGAATGGCTTTTCAACACGCCCTCTCATCACCGGGTTCATCATGGCTCAAATCCCGAATACATCGACAAGAATTTTGGTGGGATCTTCATCATATGGGATCGGCTCTTTGGAACCTTTAGGGCCGAGTCCGAACCGGTTCGTTATGGTTTACCCTTGGCCAGGCAAAATAGAAAACATTCGGCGGCTTCAAGTTCCTTGTCTTCTCTCTCACGGACTCTTAGAGATTTCGCGCGAAGCACCTCTGCCGATGACGCCTGGGAAGCCCTATTCGGACCACCAGCGCCTCCGGTTGAGGTCAGCGGTAGTCTTGAACGCTCGGGTTGAGCGTGGTGGAGCGAGCCCGCGAGGCCACATCCGTCTTCCAATCCTTTAATTTCGTCATCATGATTTTGGCCTGCTCGCCCATGGGTGGGAGCGGCCGCGTCTCCATTGGATCCCGAACCAAATCATAAAACTCGTACTCGAGGCGAGGCACTTTCTTGCCCGAAACAAATGTCCAGCATGAAAACTGCTCTTCCACCAGGCGGGCGGTTCGGTGAATCAACTTCGCCGTCTTGGTCCGAATTCCGTGGTCTTTGAATCCAATTCGGTCGTCGAGGGCGCGAAAGCGGTCAAACCTCGCATTATCTCCCTTTGCTTTAATCAAACTCTCCCAAAGAGGAGAACGAGTCATATATACTTCTTCGCGCCCAGGTCCGACCTCACCAAGTTTATTAAAAATCGGTTTCCCGTCGAGGTCGGGAGGGCTCGGAATGCCAACGTGATCCAGAACCGTAGGTAGTATGTCCACACCTGACACTAAGATATCCGAGCGCCCCGCCTTTATCGCAGGGCTCGAGATAATCAGCGGAGTATGAACTTGCGTATCCAAAATGTCGTAATGGGCAATGTACTTGTGTTCGCCTAGCCCCTCGCCATGCTCGGTTTGCAGGATCACCACCGTTCGGTCGCCTATCCCCATCGAATCAATCTGTCGCAGTAACCGACCGACCTCCCGATCGACCTCGCGAACTCCGTTGTCGTACATGTCATTCAGAAATTTATAGTCGGCCTCGGTTGCTTTGACGGGCCAATTTCGAGCGGGAAAGCTGTCCTTAGTGGGCGTGTGCATTTCTCGGTTGGGCGCACCATATATCAGAACTTCAAACTGCTTTCCCGGATCAAGGGGGTTATAGAACCATCCGTCATAGTAAAACTGCATATTAGTAAAAAACAAAAGGTCGGCAAACGGACCACCGTAATTCTCGTCGGCATAATGATTTTTGGCCATGGCACCAAACGGTGAGTGCGCGTCGCCCAACGGAATCCATAAAAAGAAAGGGCGTTGCCTCGACTGAAGAGTGTTCTTTATTGTCGGCCAATCTGGCGTTCGAGCAAAATCTAGGCGCCCATGGGAAAACTGATACTCATCGAAGTCCTTGGAGAAGCTTTTCTTTAAAGCTTCATAAGTCCAGAACTCAGGCGACGTCCCGGTTGCGGCCGTATTGTATCCGGCCTGTTTGAAAAGGGTCGCCATCGTCTTCACCTCGGGTGAAATCTCGTGGCGAAAACTCACCATACCGTTGACCTCGGGATAAAGCCCAGTATGGACGGCTGCCTCGCTGATGGGGGTGAGGACCGCAGCTGAAAAATAATTTTCGAATA
>JALHOQ010000165.1:0-1800 GCA_022842925.1 Bdellovibrionales bacterium | reverse complement strand
CGAATACGACCGCCGACTGCGCCCATTCCTGGATTGCCGGCGTGGTGTCGCGCTTGTATCCGTACACGCTCATGCGATCGACTCGCATGCTGTCGGCACTGATCAAAATTACGTTGCAGCCAATACAGCGCCCATTCTCTACCCGAACCGGTGGAGGCCGAAAAAAAGGGGCCCATGCGAGGACAACAAAAAGTGCGGAGGCGAAAATCGCAGCAAAAGCGCCCAGCGATTTTCTACTTATAGTCGTACTCACACTGTCCTTTATAAACCGGCAAGCATCCCGTCGCCGTGCCTCCGGCAGGAGGCGGAATCTTGGCCAAATGTTTATTCAGGGCATCCTTAAGCTTTTCGAGCTGGGCCAGTTTACCCGTGGCTAAGTTCTTTTGCTCTTTCGGGTCAGCCTTGAGGTTGTAGAGTTCCTCGCTGCCATTCTCAAGCGTCTGGATGTACTTCCAACCGTCAGCGGAGCGCAGAGCCCGCTTGTGTGTAAAATTCCGGTAGTCTGTTTCGGTAAACACATCCCGACCCCCTTTTTCCTGGCCTTGAATCAAGGGCCAAACAGAACGCCCCCGCATTTGCTCCGTCAATGATTTGTCAGCGGGGACCCCCGTGAGCTCGAGTAGCGTCGGCAACATATCAATCGTACTTACCTGCTCGTTTAAGATGCGACCGGAGCGTCGTGCTCCCGGCACTGAAATTATCCAAGGGACGCGAACAAGCTCATCGTAAAGCGTGTGGCCGTGATCGAATCGGCCATGCTCATAGAATTCCGTGCCGTGGTCGGAAAATACGATCACAATCGTCTTTTTGGCCGGTGACAGAGCCCGCACTTTTTCGAGAAACTCCCCCATTCGCCGATCTGCGTCGGCAATCTTGCCGTCATACCAGTTTCGCCAAAACTCGATTTCTTCGCGATTGAGTTTCGGTGCCTCCCCTTTTAATCCGGCCTCTCGAATCTGCGCCTGTTCCTCGCGGGTGCCCTTGTACTTAACTGGGGCCTTCGCCGATTGGAAGCGGCTCGAATATCCTTCGGGAAGTTGAAATTGACCATGACTGTCATATCCGTGCACAAACAAAAAGAATTTTTGGTCCTTTAGTCCCTCCAGCCATTTCAAGGCGCGCGCGGCGCTGTTCTCTAAGCCGCCAAACTGTGTCTCATCTGTGTAGGCATCAAAGCCTTTGTCGTACCCCAGAATCGCGCTGACTCCCGAGTCTCCGGTGAAGCCGCCGGTTTTGTAGCCGGCGGCTTTAAAGATCTGCGCCATCGTGGTGATTTCCGGTTTCCTATTTTTAAAATTGGCCGTCTCCTGCTTGTCCTTGCTAAAGCGAACATAGCGATTGGTCAGGCCATGCTCGGACGGATACATCGAACTGAAGACCGAGAGATAGGTGGGTACAGTCCAACTCGAGGGCGAAATGGCCTGACGAAAGGAAAAGCCGCTCTTTGCCAATCGATCCATGTTCGGCGTCGTTGGCTTTTTGTATCCGAGGTGATGAACGTGAGCCGCCTGCAAAGCGTCCATCGCAATAACCACGACGTTACAGTCTCCGCAGGGAGCTTTGTTGGCCCATCCGAAGTGAGTGTAAAGCGTCAGCAGAAACAACATCAGGCATCGAAAGTTTGGTCTCATATTTCCCCCAGGTTCCAAGGGTACAAAAATAAAGAGTGACGAAGAATCTTTTTTGCAAAAAACTGACGCCATGCCTAAGTGGATCGGACTCGCTCTCGGAATGCTCGCCGCTTTCGGGTATTTTCTATCGGTATTGGGTCCCCAAGAAACATTTAACCGGATGTGCTTC
>JALHOQ010000164.1 GCA_022842925.1 Bdellovibrionales bacterium | reverse complement strand
ACCCGGCGAAGGCTTCCCGTTTGAGTTTTCCAAGAAAACTGCATGAACAGTCCGGCGGCTACGGCGATACCCAGCAAGTTGCCTTTCAAGCCCCAATTCCACAGGCCGAAGACGAAACGGCCGCCGCCACAGACGATTTAGCAGCCCCCCGCACTCTGCCGACAGAAGATGCGGCCGCGGTTGCCAGCGTCAACAAGGGGGCTGCGCCGGCCAAGGCGTTGCGAGAAAATCCCACGGCCGCACCGAACCTGTGGCAGCTGATTGGCGTACCAGTTGGTGCGGGTCTGGCCCTGCTCTTTGTGCAGTGGTCCATCCTGCGAGGCGGAGTGCGGAGGAAAAATTGAACGGCACGTTATAGCCCAAGTCATAGGCCTGAACTGGATAGAGCCGCCTATCGCCGCCGAAACCTTCTTGGCTCCGTTCGAACGCGAGTTCGCGACCGCCTGTACCCAGATTGATCGAATTCAGGCGGGGCGAAAATTTACGAAGATCAATAATAATGGTTCAATATCTTTTGTTGAATCCAAAACTCTTGAGTTTCCGGGGGGGCAATGACTAATCAGAGCAAATGGGCCATTTCGGCTCTGGCCATTGCAGTTGCTGGATCCCTCACATGGATGTACTGGAGGCCACGGCCTCCTGAAATCCAAATTCGAGATCAACGCTGCATCGGCTGCCATGTCGTTCTGATCAGCGCCGACAGTGTTCGCGCCGACCATCTGCAGATTTATGGCTATGAACGAAAAACGACTCCCGTTTTGGCGGGACTATCTGGACGGGCGACGGTCTTTAACAACTATTTCTCGACGTCGTATTTGACACCAATCAGCGAGGCCAGCGTGCACACGGGATTGTATCCAGAAGTGAACGGGATGATCAGTTTCCGTCATCAAATCAGTGCCGATGTTAAAACAATGGCTGGCCACTTTAAAGCGGCCGGCTATAAAACCGTGGCGATTGGGACCTCGCCGGAATTTAACAGCTTTGAGGCGGTTAAGAAGAGCTTCATTCGAGATTTCGACTTATACGCGATTCCACCGTCGCGCCTCGAGTCGCGACGGACGCCGGATTGGAAGGTCGCTCGTGAGGCTCTCGAAAATTCCTCGGAGCCGGTTTTTCTTTGGATCGCTCTCGGAGATGCTCACGCTCCATTCGGCGCATTTGCCGAAGACGTATTCGCAGACAAGGACTACAACGGCCCATTCGCAGATCTCAAATTTTTCACCAACATGCAGTTCTACTATGACGGCATGTTTTATAATCCGCTGGATCCCGATAAAGCCTTTGAGATTTTGGTTTGGGGTGGGGAGAGCAAACAGCTGCACTTCGCGGATGAGGATGCCGTCCGTCCGCGCAAATGGCCCGTTCGCGCTCAGGCAGCGGATTTGGAATACATAAAAGCAATGTACGACAATGGAATTCGTGAGGCCGATCGAGAGGTCGGTCGTCTTCTTAGTCTATTGAGTCGCCTGCAAATTGACGACCGTACGGTCGTTGTATTTCAGTCCGAACACGGTGAGGATCTGGGCGAACATAAGTACGTGGCTCATTACGACATTCACGACACTCAAGTTCATGTCCCTTTAGTCATCGCGAGTCCGGCTCGCCCCAGCGCCGTAAGAACGGATATTCTTGTTTCTGGTGTGGATATCCTGCCGAGCCTGATGGATCACGTGGGACTTGTGGTCCCGTCGGACTTGGACGGGAAAAGTTTTTTTAAACCTAGCGGAAATCTGACAGATGGGCGAGAAGAGGTCTACCTGACTCGAACCCCATTGTGGGAAAGCATCATCAAGGCAAAAGGTGACAACGCGATTTTCGACAGGTTCCGCGCGCTCGACGACAAAATTCATTTTAAGGATCATGGTATCCGAACTCGTTCCGAGAAACTGATTCACCGGACGGCACGATTGGCTGAAGAGCAGTTTTCTTGCTGGACATTCGTGTCCGGAAAAAAGATCAGCCGGAGTGAGTACGAGTATTTCGATCTCATAAAAGATCCAGGCGAACTCAATATTCTACCGGCCACGTCACCCAAAGCGATCGAACTCAAGCACAAGCTATCGGAATGGAAGCGGCAGATTTCGAAGCGTGCTCGCAAAACTGAGCAGAGTCCGGCTGTCCAAGACTATCTTTAAATGTTGTACGCGCGGAGAGTGTTCATTGCCGACTTAAAACCGGTCTTCACGATATTCCCCAGCACTTTCGTGTTGAGCGAGAAGTGATCGTAAAAGAAAAACTCATAATCCTGCGGCTGGGGATGGATGTATATATAGTCGACGGCAGGATTAAAATGAGTGCGTTCGATTAGGATCTCGGTCAGTTTCGAGATATGTTCTTCGCCGATTTGTTTCTCACGCATGTAACCCTGCATGGCCTTGATCATGGCGCGGACGTCGTGCTGATGTTTGATATGGGTCTCGATTTTTCTTTGCACGACTTGATAAAGTGCCTGATTGAAGATTAAGGGCATGCCGTATTCGTGAAGTGAACCCATCTCTTCGACATAATGATAAGGTTGTATCGAGTAAGAGGCGATGACCAAGTCGCAACCTTGGTCAGCCGCCACATGGGTGGAAAGCGTGTCGCGAATCTCACCGTCAAAGTAAAAAATCTCACGGCCCTTGGGATCGCGAATTCCATACGGCGCAAAAAAGGGCGGAAGTGCGGCCGAGGCGGCGACCGCCTCGCTGATTTTGGCATAATCGACAAACTGGATTTCGCGGGTCTTAAGCGTTTCAGGATACGGACCAAAGACCACCTTGCGCGAATGATTCAATTGCGTGGCGACGATATAAAGTTCAGCCCCTAATTTTTTAAAGTCGTTGCCCGGGCAAACATGGGTCCGCATGTACTTTTCCATATTGCGGGTGCTGAAGATGCCATTGATCTTAAACGCCTCTTTTAACGAAGCTTCCAGTCCGCCGCTGACACTGACCTTGCGCCGAAAAATCCTAGGCAAAAGTCGGGTCGGGTGACCGGCGCCGAAGTTCAGAGCGAAGATGTCGCGATAGCCAATCGGCTTCAGATAGGGATCGTCAGAAGATTTTTTGGCCCGAGTTAACGCGGCAAGACCGGCGCCTCGAGTGAACGCATCGATAATTGCATCCAGACTATGGCCGTTGGCCAGAAAGGTGGCGACAACGGATCCCGCGCTCGATCCAACATAAACGCGGAAGGTCAGTTCCTTCCCCTCGAACTCCAATCCATCTTTTGGATCCGAACCGCCGGCAAACTTGAAACCTTTTTCGCGCAGCGCTAGACACGCTCCGATGTGGAAGGCCGCAGCTTTAACGCCGCCTCCACTGAGCACCAGGGCGATTCGCTTTTTTTCTGATAACTTCACGAAATCACTGTACCCCCTGTGACTACTCAAGGCTAGGAAAACGCGAGTATCCAAAGTAGTCACAACCGGGAACTAGCCTTTGGGCCTTGTTTCCAAGGCTCAGGCCTAGTTTTAAGAGTTGAGTAGTCACATGACTTTACATGCTTAAAGGGTGTGCTAGATTTTGCTTATCCATAGGAGGAGTGTTGAGCACTCAGAGTTGGTTACCCTTAATGGAGTATTCAAATAAGTACCGGGTGAGCCTGTCCACGCTCCGTCGCCGCATCAAGGCGGGCGAGATCGAGTACAAGTTCGCGGAGGGAAAATACCTCATTAAGGATGGGCCGCTCCAACACAGTATGAGCTCGGGTCTCGAGGCCGTCGCCCCCCCATCTTCGGTGAGTCCTCAGATCCAGAGTTCAAATGTGTCGGAGTCGGACCAGGACCAGTTCTGGCGAACCACTCAAGGCCTTTTGAATGAAATCAAAAAGGCCTACTCCCTGATTCTTCAGGAAAAGGAAGAACAGATATTACAACTCAAGGAAGAGGTCGCGGACCTGAAAACTTTGGTCCGCGTCCTTGAAGAGGATAACGATCGTTTGAAGAGAACAATCGCTCCACCCAACTTAGATTTTGATTTAGGCCTTGAAGCTTAGCGCTTAACATCCCTTATAATTGTCCCATGAAGTTTAAAGGCAACGAGGCATGGATCGTGGCCTGCTTGGCCGTCGCCGCGGCCACGCTGGTTTTTATTTTCACGCAGACGGCGCAACCTGAGCGTCCGAAGCCTGTTTTAGGTCAGTCCGTCGGTAATTTTGTCCTTTTGGACCACAACGGTCGGAGCCAAGATCTCTATATGAATGGGGACGTCTCTTGGGTTGCAATTGTGGCCTATGATGGAAGCTGCATTCATGCCGACGCCCAGGTTCGTGTGCTTCAACAATGGAGCGAAAAAATGGGCGGCAAACTGCGCGTGCTTCTCTTAAGCTCCCTCGACAATGATTCTCGGGAAACATTGATCAAAAGGAAGCTCCCCTTCCCCGTTCTTATGGATATGTCGCAGACCGTTTTTCAGGAGCTGGGCCTTTACTCGACCGGACACGTCGCTCTGATCGAGGCGGGCACATGGAAGCTCGAGTTTCTAGGCCCGCTATCTTCTTCTAAGGCCAGCGGCAGTTCAGTCGGGGAATGCGATCTTACCCTCGCCGATTCCGTAAAATGGAACTATACCGAGCATATCGCTCCCCTGTTCAAAAAAGAGTGCCTCAGTTGCCATTCGCAAATCGGGGGTTTTCAACCCTACTTCGATAGCTATGAAAAGGTGAAAAGCTGGGTCGCCATGATCAAGGAGACCGTACTTACGGAGAGGATGCCCCCTTTTAGTGGCGACCCCTCGTATGGACCGTTCGTAAATGATATCTCGCTCACGCCTAAACAAAAGTTTCGCTTGGTGAACTGGGTCAATCAGGGCGCTCCGCGCGGAGAGGGACCGGACCCGTTGAAGGGATTTGAGCTCCCTCAAAACAACCAGGAATTTTTAAAAAAGAACAAACCGATTATGACGATTAAGATGGAAAAGCCCATCAAGATCCCGCCCCGAGGAATTCCAGAATATCAGTATTTTCAATTGGGCGGCAAAGTTGAGCGGGACATGTGGATCACGGCCGTGCACACGAAAACAACCAATCCTCGTCAGCTACACCACGAATGTTTGATGGCGACGGATCGGCCTTTAGAAGAATATGAACGTCTGGCCAAGCTCAAGAGAAAACCCCAAGATCCGATCTCATATGATGCGGGCGAGGTTCCCCTATACACTCTTTGGGCCATTATGGAAGATCCCAATCGGTTCTCCCGCCTGCAAAATACGACAGCCGGAATTCGTCAACCGGTCATCTTCAAGCACGGCTCGAGTTGGCACATTAAAAAGGGCCACTATTTCATTCTCGAGGCTCACTATATGGGAACAGGAAAATGGGAAGAGGAAGAAACGACCATCGATTTGTACGGAGCCTTTGAGCCGGCGGGAACAAAGGCTGTATATTCGGTTCGACTTCTTACGGGCGACATTGATATTCCACCGGGCGCTCGTCAGCATCTTGAACATTCCAGGCCCGAATTTATATCGAGGGATTCAAAATTTCTCGGTTTCTCGGGTCATCTTCATATGCGTGGTCGTGCGATACGGGTCATCATGACCAAACCGGGAATGAAGCCGGAGATTTTGCTTTCCGTCCCCAACTACTATTACGGATGGCAAACCGGGGCCGGCCTAATCGTAAGGGACCCTGTACCGATTCCCGCCGGGACTCGTCTCCAACTAGAGTGTGAGTATGATAATTCTAAATACAATCCATATAACCCCGATCCCTCGCGGCGGGTACGAAAGGGTCAACGGTTGGATAGAGCTGAAATGTGCCATGCTTCACTGCAATTTGTGGAGGACACTCTGAAATGAACAAGAAAATCGAGCGAGGTTTATTCCTTATCGCATGCCTGGTCGTAATTGGAGTCGCGACCTACGCCGCCAACCGCCATTTTCTGCATGAAGAGGGTGACGACATTCGCCAACCAGCCGCATTGGCTCACGGCCAGATTCCCGACTTTACCCTGATCGACCATGCCGGGGAAATTCATCGCCTGTATACCTACGGGGACGCACGGTATGTCGTGATCACGGCCCACGGGAACGGATGTCCGATCATTCAGAAGTTTACAATTAAGCTCAATGAGATGCGGTCAAAGTACAAAGACAAGTCCGTTCAATTTTTAATGTTAAATGCGAACACCGAAGATGACCGCGCGAGTGTTATGCAGGAGGCCAGCGACTATGGTGTCCAACTTCCCATCCTGCTCGATCCCTCGCAAGTGATCGCGAAGACTCTTGGATTCACCCGAACATCCGAAACGGTTGTGATTGATGTGAAATCATGGAAGATCGTGTACCGCGGACCCATAAATGATCAGCTCGATTATGGGGTCGACAAGCAAAAGGCACGAAACGAGTATTTGGAAGACGCATTAGACAATCTGTTGGCGGGCGAAAAAATCAAAAACGAACCTCCGCAAGCCAAAGGCTGCCTCATTTCATATAGGGAGGCCAAGGAGATCTCGTTCAAAAAGGACATCATGCCGATTCTCGAAGCGAAGTGTCTGCGGTGCCACTTTCCCCCCACTCGTTTTCCTCCGGCTTTGAAATCCATCGCCAGCCTACATTCTTGGTCGGCGATGATTCGCGAGACCGTGGTTACGGAGAGGATGCCCCCGTTCAGCGCGGATCCCCTGTATGGACCCTATGCGAACGACCTTTCGCTTACGGCACAAGAAAAATTTTTGTTGGTTGAGTGGCTGGATCGCGGGGCGCCGAAGGATGCCGGGGGCGGGGATCCGCTTGTGGACTACCAAAAACCGCTCGCGAAAAAATACGAAAAAATAGCCAATTCTAAACCACTCATGGTGGTGAAGATGGATAACCCTGCGGTGATTCCTCCGCGCGGCGAAGTGGAATACAAGTATTTTCCCTTAGGTGGGCCAATTCCGGAAGATATGTGGATCAGTTCAATCAACATGATCTCCACCAATCCCCGTCAACTGCATCACGTATCCCTTATGGTGACGCCGCAGCCGTTGGAGTATTACGAAAAAGAGGCGAAAGCCTATCGGGACGAATCGGCCATAGCCCGCAATACGGATGGCGATATTCCCATTTATACCCTTTGGAAGATGAATGAACTGAATCGGGCCACGGATCCCCACTTCAACCGACTTCAGGTATGGGCGGCCGGCCGCTCCCAGCCGTCGGATTTCGGTGATAACGCGGCTCTTTTTCTTCCTAAGGGCTATCATCTGACTCTTGAGTCTCACTATATGGGAACGGGGCGTGAGGAAACCGAGCAGACGACTCTCGAGTTCTATGGTAGCCGACAACAGAATGGAAAATCGCGAGTTCGAACTCTCTTGCTCTCCAATACGGAGTTTGAAATTCCCCCGAATGCTCGCAAACATCTGGTTGTCACAAAGCCCTACAAGATCACACATGACATGGAAATTCGCGCGCTCTTAGCTCACATGCATATGCGGGGTCGCGCTATCCGAGCCCTACTCAAGCCTCCGGGCGGAGAACTGAGAACTGTCGCGTCTATCCCGAACTTTTATTACGGTTGGCAAACGGGCGCCGGGGTGATGCCTAAAACTCCCATTCCCGTACCCGCGGGCTCCGAGCTTTCTGCCATTTGCGAATTCGACAATTCCGCTCAGAATCCCAACAACCCGGACCCGAATCGCCTGGTTCGCTTTGGCCAGACCCACGACCGCACGGAAATGTGCCATCTTAACCTTCAGACGGTT
>JALHOQ010000163.1 GCA_022842925.1 Bdellovibrionales bacterium | reverse complement strand
ATCGCCCGCCCGCTGATCGCTGCCAAGGCGGTAGAGGTGGCGAAAAAGCTCGGTGTCACCGCCTTCGCCCACGGCTGCACGGGCAAAGGCAACGATCAGTATCGGATCGAGTTCGGCATTCGGGTGTTGATGCCCGAAGCGATCATCCATGCGCCAATTCGCGAACGCAATCTGACGCGATCGTGGGAGCTCGACTACGCCGCCAAAAAAGGTGTGCCGGTGCAACAGTCGATCGGAAAAATATGGTCGGTTGACGAAAATCTGTGGGGTCGCTCCATCGAAGGCGGACGGCTGGAGGAACCGGATTTCGCGCCGCCCGAAGAAATCTTTAAATGGACCAAAGCCATTGAGAACACGGCGGCGGAGCCTCAAGCTTTGACCATCGGCTTTAAGGGCGGCGTTCCCGTATCGATCAATGGCAAAAGCGCTTCGCCTGCCACACTGATCGCGCAAATGAACACGATTGCGGGCAATCACGGTGTTGGCCGTATTGACGTTATGGAAGATCGAATGATGGGGCTTAAAGTGCGGGAAAACTACGAATGCCCCGCCGCCACGGTTCTGCTCAAAGCCCACAAGGCGCTGGAAAACTTGATTCTGACCCGCGATGAGATCCGGATGAAAGCATTGATCGATCAGGAATGGAGCCGCATGGCCTATGAGGGCCTGTGGTGGGATCCGCTCAAAGAAGACCTGGAGGCCTTTATCGCGGCCACTCAGAGACGCGCGACCGGCGAAGTAAATTTGAAATTGTTTAAGGGTCAGATCACGATTGTCGGCCGCTCGTCACCGTGGGCACTTTATAATGAAGACCT
This sequence comes from Bdellovibrionales bacterium, assembly GCA_022842925.1. Taxonomy (GTDB): domain Bacteria; phylum Bdellovibrionota; class Bdellovibrionia; order Bdellovibrionales; family UBA1609; genus JALHOQ01. The sequence goes on along the minus strand of JALHOQ010000163.1, from coordinate 6,905 downwards.
CGCCAGCTTCGATACGAAGACCTTCGATCAGCGCGAATCGACCGGCGCGGTCAAGAACTTCGGCTTGCAGTCGAGAATGTATTACCAGCTGAGCAAAAAACTGGAACGGGAGCTTTAATCCATGGCACTTTGGGGCGGACGCTTTTCGCAAGAGACGGATCAACTCATGGCCCGGTTTTCATCGAGCATCGATGTCGATCAGAAGCTTTGGCAGGCCGATATTCGGGGAAGCTCCGCCCATGTGCGCATGTTAGTCTCGCAAAAGATCTTAACAGCGGCCGACGGTGACAAAATTCTTGCGGGCCTGAACGAGATCGCGGAGGAAATTCGCAGCGGCGCTTGGACGTTCAATCCGGCCGCCGAGGATGTTCACGGTGAAATCGAACGGCGTCTTTTTGAAAAAATCGGCGAACCGGCCAAGCGCATGCACATGGCCCGCTCACGCAACGATCAGGTTTCAACCGCCACCCGGATCTATCTAAATGAAAAACTAAACGGGCTGATGACCGATATTCGCGAGCTACAAAAAACTCTGGTCGCTCTGGCCGAAGTGCACACCCATAGCCTTCTACCCGGCATGACCCACCTTCAGCACGCGCAGCCCGTCTCGCTCGCTCATCACCTACTCGCGTACTTTTGGATGCTGCAACGAGATTATGACCGCCTAGCCGACAGTCGGCCTCGGATCATGACCTTGCCTCTCGGGTCGGCCGCCCTGGCCGGTACCGGATTTCCCATCGATCGGCAGAAAGTGGCGGCCGAACTGGGGTTCGAAAATGTCGCCGCCAATTCGCTCGATGCGGTTTCGGATCGAGACTTTGTGGTTGAATTTTTGGCTAACGGCTCTTTGATCGCCATGCATCTCTCACGCTTTTGTGAGGAACTGATATTGTGGTCGACGCCCGAATTCGGTTTTGTGGAATTGAGCGATGCCGTGACGACCGGATCCTCAATCATGCCGCAGAAGAAGAATCCCGACGGAGCCGAGCTGATTCGGGGTCGCACGGGCCGGGTTTATGGCGCGTTGATCGGAGCCCTGACGATGATGAAGGGATTGCCGCTCTCCTATAACCGCGACATGCAGGAAGATAAGATCCACCTTTTCGCGGCCCTCGAAACTCTCGAGCCCTCCTTGAAGCTGATGAATCTCATGCTACAGTCGGCGGAGTGGAAAACGGAGCGGATGGCGGCCGCGGTGAGCGGAGACTTTTCGAACGCGACCGATCTGGCTGACGATTTGGCGGCCAAAGGAATGAGTTTTCGCCAAGCTCATGAAGTCGTCGGCGAACTCGTCAAATTCTGCCTGAAACAGAATCTAAAACTTGAAGATCTAACTGTGGCGCAGCTGAAGAAACACAATTCGCTCTTCGACCAAGTTTCTCAACAAAAGCTAGCCCACACGCAAGTGCTGAAGGCGAGAAAATCAGAAGGAGGCACCGCCCCCGACGCCGTGCTCGTGCAGATCGCGCGAGCCAAGGCTGTGATCGGTTAATCCAGATCGGAAACGGGGCGCATCCACCCAAAGCTATCGGGCTCGGTCCCGTATTGAATGCCGGTGATTCGGTCGAAGATCTTTTGCGTAAGATGCCCCACCTCGCCCTGGTTTACGTAGTAAGGTGATCCTTTGTAATTCAACTCACCGATCGGCGAGATTACGGCCGCCGTACCGGTTCCGAATGCTTCGATCAGCCGACCTTGCTGTTGGGCCTGGATCAATTCGTCAATGGTGATTTTCCGTTCGATAATCGGCAGGTTCATGCTTTTAAGCACTTCGATCACGGCCGCACGCGTGCCGCCGGAGAGGATGCTGCCATTCAAAGCAGGGGTCACGATCTCACCCTTCAAAACGAAGAAGACGTTCATGGTTCCTACCTCTTCCACACCCTCGTGGTGTGCATCGAGCCACAGCACCTGATCAAACCCTTCGGCATTGGCTTTGAGCGCGCTCTGAAAGCTGGCCACGTAATTGGCGCCGGCCTTGATCGCACCCAGCCCACCGGGAACGGCGCGAACAGCCGAATCTTCGACATAGATCCGCAGCGGCTTAGAGCGGCCGCCGAAGTAGGGGCCGACCGGCGTGAGAACCACAAAAAACAAAGCCGATTTAGATGGCACGGCCTTTAAGTAGGGATCGACTCCGATCAAAGTTGGACGCACATAAAGAGAGCAGCCCTTTTCAGCCGGGACCCAGCGCTCGTCGAGAGTGAGCAGCTCGCGCAAACCCGTCATAAATACGTCTCGTGTCGGTGCGGGAATACAGAGCCGGACAGCTCCCTCCTGCATGCGCTTCATATTAAACTCGGGCTGAAATAAAAACACCTTTCCGTTCGGATGTCGAAACGCCTTCATCCCTTCGAACATGGCCTGGCCGTAGTGAAAGACGGCGGCCGTGGGCTCGATCAGAATAGGGCCGTAAGGCTCGATATGAGAATCATACCAACCCTGATCGGGCGAATATTTGGCGTAAAAGCAGTGATCGCTAAAATGCTTGCCGAAGTGAAGCTGATCCGTGGGCGGGAGGGGCTTCAACACCGGAGCGCGCCGAATTGGTATGCGCGGATTTGAGCTAATAAGTGCCTCACTTTGGTTAGTAGAAGATAATTGCATTAGAAATCCCTCCTCGCAAATCCTTAGAACACAAATTCAAAATGGTGCCAAATGGTACATCCCAAAAAGAGAAAATCTTAACCCAAAAGCGTAACGCGCCGATAAGGAAGGATGGGAATTTTCAGCACGTCGTCACCAATTCCTATCCGTCTGTTTTTGGCCATCAGCCTGATGGGCCTGCTCACCGCCTGCGAAATCGACGACCGTGTGCTCTGCGATGACAATGAAGTGTCGCAAAACGATACCACCCACTGTCCGACCGATGATAACGGAATTCAGAGCTTTAAAGTGCATTACACTACGGCCAATGGCAATCGACCCGATGGTCGTTACGGCTTTGTGCCCTCGGGCGCCGCCGTGACCGATGCCATGGCTGAGGCGGAGGCTTGGACCGCTTTGCAGTACACCTTCAACACCACACAGGCCTACGTCACATTCGAGGCCGGCGAAATTCTCCATTATCGCGGCCAGATCTGCGGCTACGGTTTCTCCCTCCGAAATGGTTTGGGCGACTTTAAGGTCATTGCCGTGCGCCGAACCGGAGCCCATACCTTTGACTACGATATCGAACTGACTTGCATCTATTAGAAAAATAAAGTCGCGCCGACCGAGTACTCACGTAAAAGATAATAGTTGTAGAACATTCCCACCATCAAGTACCGCCCCACGTTAAACTGCGCTCCGTAGAAATTCTCGAATTTGTCCTTTATTCCATACTCAATGTTCTGAGTTTCTCGATTATAGACAATCCGATCCGAGTGTTCTTTGCGATAGGAGTAGGTCAACATCACGCGCTTGAGGAGGAGACTGGCCGTGATCAGTGTCGTGGTAGACTCCGTATTCTCTTGCATACGCAAAATGGAATAGTCGAGCGCGAGAGAGTGAAGAAACAAGCCCACCGAGAGAGAATTCACGTAGTAATCACGAGTCACGGTCTCTTCGTTCGGATACAGCAGAGGGTCTTCGAACTGAGTTTGGTCGGCGTAGCGGGAAGCGCCGAAGGTCAGAGGTCCCAGCGAGCCGTTAACGCCACCGCCACCTAGAATTTTTTTGGTGAGTTTGTTGTAGCGGCCAATCACACCCGCATTGAATTCCACTTTTTTAATGCCAGATTTCTTATTGCGCCAGATATTCACGCCGGTCGCCAACGAGTATTTCTGCGAGGGATACTTTTTCAGTTCATACTTGCGCAGGGCATACTCGTACTCGCTTTCGATCGAAGGCGGTCCGAAAAAGGTCTCTTCACTGTTGGATGGGGAAATTCCCGCTCCCACTCGGCCAAAGCCCTTCACCAAGGCGAAATCGGCGCCATCGAAGAAAATCATTTCGAGCCCGAATCCTTTCTCGGTGGGGACCGCCGCCGGGTTAATCCGAATTTTGCTTCCGCGCGTGGGTGCGCCGGTGGCGGACGCTCCTCCGCCACGCGCGTATCCGCAAAATTGGCGGGCATGATCGCAAAGCTCCGCCTGCACGACCAAGGGCGTGAAAAGAAAAAGAATGAACCAACGGGCCACCGACCTATTGTCCGGTGGGTGGAGTGAAAAAGGAAGTGGCTCCCCGGGATTTGCGACCTTCAGCGCGCAAGCAAAGGTTGTCTAATAAACGTTCAGCATTTAGAATTTTCTACGTGGGGTTTATTAAAAAAGTTTTCCTACTGGTGGGCGCGGCGGCCGTTGTCGTAATCGGAATCCGGCTTCAACAGAGCCGCAACAAGGCGATCGAGTCGCAGGCGCCGCCCGCGGTGACGGCTCCCGCCCAAGGCCAGGGCCAAAGTCAAGGCACCTCCCCGATGTTGGCGCCGCCTATGCCCTTTCCGCCAGCACCTCCGACTCATCAGTTGGTCCAAGTCGCAAAAAACTTAGCTACCTCGGACCCGATGCAGAAACGCAAGCTCGACCTGCCTCTGCCAAAAGGTAAGCGCGATCTTCTCGCCAGTCTCACCGACCTCAAGGCGCCTATGTTGCCCGGGCTGAATACGGAAGACTCAGATATAAAAGCTGTCTTTCGCGGATTCTACGAGGCTGAACCGGGTAAATTCCGGCGGATTGAGTTCACACGAGCGCAGGCGATGTCGCTTTCGATTGAAGATGTGAATCAGCGGTTTCCTGTGTATCAGGAGGCTAAGGGTGACTTCGACGTCAGCAACTATAACGACGACCCCTACTCCATCGTGATGACTCTGCGGGATATGCGGGTGGTCTACCTGAAATTTTATACGGGAAGAAAAATCCCCGATTACACCGATCCTACTTTCCGAGTGATGCTTGGATGGATTATGGATGGAAAAGGCGCCCGTGTGGCGCGGAGATTGGCCATGATCGACGGCCGCAAACCTGAACTGGCCGACGCCCGCGTCGCCGGCGAATTTCTGTGGCCGCGTCTGGAAGTGATTCAGATGTTGATGCCGACTTCGGGGTTGGGCGACTAGCGCGAAGTCGCGATCAACATCATCGCGCCGCCTTTGATTTTATCGATTACAGTTTGCACCACGGCATGATCGAGGGCTGGGCAGCCCCAGCTGCGGCCCGCCGTTGAGTTGCGGTTGCTGATGTAGTTCGCACCATGGACTACGATGGCGCGTTCGAGTGCATTGTCATTGGAGGACTCGAGACCATCCAGCCTCAGTGAGCGGCCATTGCTGCCGTTATAGGTATAGAGCGTTTTGTAAAATCCGAGCGACGTCTTTTTTGAACCCTCTACGTTCGAGAATGATGTGGCCAGGCCGTCATTGTTTGAGTCTGAGCCAACGCCGTGGCTGGTGTTGTACTTTGTGACGGTTCCCGCTTGAAGATCGATTAAAAGGAATCGCTTCTTGCTGGAGTGGAGGCCCATGTCAATCAAGACGACGTAACGGCGATTGGTGAACGAGCTCCAGTTTTGGTCGTAATAGCGCTTGGCGCGTTCGTAAATGGTTTTCGTGATTCCGAAGCTCGAAGAATACGTGGGGAATCTGTACGGCTGAGTTTCGAAAATGCCCACGTCTTGGCTATAGGCCTCAGGACCGTCCGCTGAAGTTTCGGGAGTTAATCCATCTGTCTCGTCGACGGGCGCGTTGAGTTCGGCTTCCGTCGTGCCGTCCGGAGCGGTCTCATCCAGCTCTGTGGATGTGTCGGCGCAGTTTGTGAGGGTTAAAGTTAGGGCGATTACGGCGAGTAATTTTATTTTGTTCATGTTTACCGGATCGGATGAACTGCGCACTCTTTGAGCTTTTCCGGTCCGAAGTCTGTGTTGAATCGGCGTGAGAGGCGCTTTTCCTGCGCTAATTTGCTTATTGCGAAGATTTTTTGGGCAGATGGGCGTTTCTTGTAGATACCGGATTCAGCCGTGGGAACGGCGCTGGCTCTGTTTGACATGGAGAGCGCTGTAACGGAAGGTGGGTCTCATGCTGAAGCAGGCGTCAGTTGCTCAGATTCGAAATCAAGATATCACTCGGGCCGACGGTTACATTGTCATCGCGATGTGCATTTATCCGCGCGGATTAAAACGCGAACTGCGCGATGAATTTCTACCTCAGCTGGCACCCTCACGCGAGCTGCTGGCGGATTTTAAAAATTTCGAGAAGTCCGGATCTCACGACGAAGCCTTTATAAAGTGCGACTATTACACCCGCTTTCGATTGAGCGAGTCCGGCTCACATGATTTACGCCATGTGAGCGACCTCAGTCGCACGCGCGATGTAATTCTGGTGTGTCAGTGCCAGCTGGGCCAACGCTGCCACCGCGAAATGCTGATGCTAATGGCACGCGAGCGCTTCAGCGTGGAAGTCGGAGAAATTTACCACGAGTACCCCTTGGCTTAACGGTGCCTGGATCGGTGATGGCCGGCACAGAGTAGTTCTAGATTATCGAGATGATCGCTGCCACCCTGGCTCACAGGACGAATATGATGGATATCCAGTAGACGACGCTCGAAGCAGCGCTTCCCGTTGGAAAGGCGATGAGCACATTGGCCACTAAACTTGAGGTGCAGCCGATGCCGCGTCGAACTCGGAAGCGGTCGCCGAGCTTTGCCCGGGCCAAGTTGCCGCGTTGGCTGTGATTTCGTTCTAATGTGCGAATCAGAAACCGTGACCTGCGGTGATTGCGGTGATTGCGGTGATTGCGATGATTGCGATGATTGCGATGATTGCGATGATTGCGATGATTGCGATGATTGCGATGATTGCGATGATTGCGATGATTGCGAAAAATCATCCCGCAACTTCCCCTTGGCAAGCTGTCTTTCAGCTTTTTCAACAGGATCTTCGCGCCGCAGATACTCAGCGCATACTACATCTAAAGTTTCCTCGAGACTCACCG
>JALHOQ010000162.1 GCA_022842925.1 Bdellovibrionales bacterium | reverse complement strand
CTTCGATGAAGCTCTATACCCTGGCCCACATATTGAATATCTAGCCGTGTGATGGAACTTCGACTTTCCAACGTGGCGTATGTGAACACCAGCTCGCTGGCACGTACCAAAATTTCGGAACGGGAGTTTCTGCCCCTTTTTAGTTTTAGTGCCCCAAAGCATTCAACCAACCTTTTTAAGGAGCAGACAAAATGAAAACCAAAATAATCGGAACGTTAGCGACGGCTCTGGTGTTTCTCAGTTGCACGCCCGCTTTAGCTCAGGACGGCGACTACATCCGTGGCACCGGTCTCTTTCTCGAACCCGGCGTGACCTATCAGAATACGCACTCGACCGTGGACTACGGCTCGACCGTAGGGAACTCATCGGCGGGGACCCGCGGCTTCGGTGCCGTTCTTCGTGGTGGCGTCCATGTGTGGGAACGCTTCTTTGTTGCGGTCGATGGCCGTTACGCCTTCTTAAATTTTAACGATAACGCCACCAACATCGATGTGGCCGCGCGCTCGTGGGATGTCGCCCCCACTATCGGGATGCAGATGGCCGACTGGGGTGCCCGTCTATATGTTGGCTATGCACTGGCCGGTGACTTGGATCCGGAAGCGGCAAATGGTCGCGACGCTAAGTTTTCGCAAGCGAACGGATGGCGTGCCGGACTTGGATTAAAAGCTCGCAACGTCAGCGTGAATATCGAATGGCAGCGTCTCCATTATGGTGAAGCGTCACTCAGCCAACCCGGCGGCGCCGCGACTTTGACTGGCGTCGACTACAACGGTGAAGGCTTAGTTGCCAGCATCACGTTCCCCATCGAATTTAACTAGTTCTTCTCGAGTGAGCGGGATCGCTTCGGCGGTCCCGCTTTTTTTTGGCCGTCACCGGCTAGTGCATTTTAATTACGACTTTGATGCACTCGTCTTTGTTCTCCGAAAACAAGCGATACGCTTCCGGTCCTTCATCAAGTCCAATTCGATGAGTGATCACGAAACTCGGGTCGATTTCGTCCTCGAGAATCCGCTGCAACAGGGGCTGCATGTACCGTTGCGTGTGGGTTTGGCCCATTTTGAAAGTCAGACCCTTGGCGAAAGCGGCGCCGAAAGGAATTTTATCTAAAGCGCCGGCATACACACCCGGAACCGAGACCACCCCACCCTTACGGCAAGCTTGTATGGCCTGGCGAAGCACGTTCGGTCGGTCTGTGGCTAAAAAGAGTGCGGCCTTGGCGCGATCCAATACGGCGGGTGCCGAAGTGCCGTGAGCTTCGAGCCCCACGGCATCGATGCAGGCGTCAGGACCGCGGCCGCCGGTGCGAAATTTGATCTCGTCCAAAACATCTTCGACATCTTCAAAATTAATTGTTTCGGCCCCTAGGTCCCTCGCCATTTTCAAACGGCCTGGAAAGTGATCCACCACCAATACCCGCTCGGCGCCAAGCATGAACGCGCTCAAGATCGCCATTTGCCCAACGGGACCAGCGCCCCAGATCGCCACGGTATCACCCCGCTGAATGCCGCAGTTCTCAGCCGCCATGTATCCAGTCGGAAAAATATCACTCAAAAATAAAACTTGTTCGTCCGGCACGCCAGGCGGGATCACCAGGGAATTGGTATCAACGTGAGGAACGCGAATATATTCGGCCTGCCCGCCCGCATATCCGCCGTAGAGATGAGAGTAGCCGAACAGCCCGGCCCCCGAATAACCGTAAAGCTTATCCGCCATGACCGCGTTGGGGTTCGTGTTATCACAAATGGAAAACTGCTCCTGTTCGCAAAAGTGACACTTGCCGCAGGCGATATCGAATGGAATGACAATCCGATCGCCGACTCGCACCTTTTTGACGTTCGCACCAATCTCCACGACTTCACCCATGGTCTCGTGGCCTAGTATGTCGCCCTTTTTCATGGTTGGAATATAACCGTCATAAAGATGCAGGTCGGAGCCGCAGATCGCAGCAGTGGTCACCTTTACAATCGCGTCGCTTGGATTCAAGATTCGCGGTTCTCCCGTGTTGTGCACGGCCACCGATTCTTTGCCTTCCCAGCATAGAGCTTTCATTCACATCTCCTTGTCAGTGTACTGTTGTCCCCGGTTGTTCTTCGTCGCGCCCGCTCGGCTGCCCGGCCGTGGTCGGAATCTCTCCCGTCTCAAGAAATGATTTCAGCCGCTTCAGCTGAATTTGCATCACAGTGTCGGGATCCTGCCCCGAAAACAGGCCCAGCCACTCCTGCAGCTTACCGCCGGGAAGGGTATAGTCCGCCTCCAGAGCGATCACCGTGCCCCGATCGGCTGGGGCATGCGCCAGCCCAATTTCACCATGAACCTCCACGTCCGACTTTTCGGTGCTACGGAAGCTGATCCGCTCGTTCGCTCGCTCCACCTTCAAGTCTATCTCCAGCCGTGAATGATCGTGCACGCGTAGCTCAGCGCTTACCAAAACATCGGTGAGATTGCGTAAGTTTGAGATAAAGATGAATACTTCGTCGATCGGTCGGTTAATTGTGATTGAGTATCGACTCTTGGTTTTGGGTTCGAGCATGGGACTGAGTAATTCGTCCTCGCTCAAGCTTAGATCAGGAAGAGAAGAGGAAATCGTGGGTGTCATAAGTGTCTCCTTCGCCTTAACGGTAAAAGTGCAACTCCTATTCCACTCGGGAGACGACCACCGCATACGGTTCGTGGCACCTCTCTTGCTCACCAATCCCGTACAAGGAGAACGCCGATGAAAAAGAAATCCGCTTCGCTCAAGAACAAGAACAACAAGACCCTAAAGAAATCACAGTCATCGAAATCCAAAAAACGTCCCGAGCGCGCCCAAAAGGCCGCAGAGGTCGACATCATTCCGATGATTCTCGAGGATCATAAGCCGATATGGGATCTGGTCGCGATTATGAAAAACGATAAAAAGCCGTTTTCTCAGCGCAAAAAAGCGTTCGAAGAATTTGCCCCGCTCCTGGTCGCCCATGCCAAACCAGAAGAGAAGGTCTTATACACGTTTATGAAGCGCGATATCGATCTGCGCGAGGAAGGCTTCTCCGCTGAGGTGGAGCACCAACTGGCCGATCAGCTGATTGAAGAATCTAAACGCACTTCCGATGAGGAACAAATGGGGGCGCGGATTAAAGTGTTGGCCGAAATCGTCGAGCACCATCTAGAAGAAGAGGAAGGCCAAATTCTCCCCGATGTAAAGCGGCAGACCAATGCCAAGGAAAGAGCGAAATTAGGGGAAAAATATGCGCTGCTCCGCCGCGAGATCCAGGCCGAAGGCTCCGACGATGCGCCTCATGAACGGGACATCGACGAATTCGCTGAGCATCCGACGCAAATGTGACCCATTGCCCCGCCCCATGTACCTTTAGAGGCCACGACTAAGGTGGGCGGGGTTGCAAATTTCGGTGACTCCATTAAAATGAAAAGTAATGGCACAATCCGTGTACACGATCGTGATCGCCAGCAATGGTGTCGGCCCCACTCGGCGTTTTTACGTTCCCGCGTCATGGGTGAAGTGCGCGGCTTTTTTGGCGTTCTTATTTGTCCTTCTCTCTTCGACCGTTGCGATTGATTATGTAGGGCTTCTACCCAAGGCGCGCGAGCACCAACAGCTGACGGCGGAAAATCGAGATTTGATCAAGAAGACGGCGACCTTGCGCGAACTGCTCCAATTTAAAAACGCCGAAGTTGGAAAATTTAAAAGCTTGATCGAAAAACTCCGCAATATCACCAGTCTGATTGGGGGGAGCGGGGGTGTGGATCAGCCCCTGGGTGGTGGGGCCGCCCGCGAGCCCGCGGCCCTATCGACCCCAACGGGGGAGTCACTTTCGATCGTGCTATTGGCCGAAGAAACTTTAGCTGAGGCGCGGAAGAGGGAACAGGAGATGGCCACCATGTGGGATCTGCTCAGCGATCGCCAGAGCTTTCTCGCGGCAACTCCAACTCTGAGACCCACCAATGGTTATTTCAGCTCGCGCTTCGGTTTGCGCATCCACCCCATCACACGGCGACCCTTGCTCCACGCCGGCGTCGATATCGCGGCGCCATACGGAACCCAGGTTATCGCCACCGCCGACGGTGTTATTTCATATGCGGGCTACGAATCCGGCTACGGCAATGTGGTTTCGATCGATCACGGCTACGGTGTGCTGACCCGCTATGCGCACAATTCGAAAATTTTCGTGCGCACCGGACAAAAGGTCCGCCGCTGGGATGCCATCGCCGCAGTCGGCTCCACGGGTCACTCGACAGGTCCTCACGTTCACTATGAAGTGATTGTGAAAGGTATGCCCGTCGACCCAATGAACTATATCCTACAGGACGATTGAAAGCTGGCCGGCTTGGGCACGACTCGCCAACAGGCAAGTCGGCCACTTCTTAATTCATAGGCTTTAGTGCCAGAGGCACGCGCAGGCTCTTCGGACTCGCGGTGAGCGCGGCCCCAATCAGCTCCCACTCACCGACTCGCCAGCGCGGTAGTTCGGCATGGAACCAACGGTTATCAAAAAACTTATCGAAGCGCTGATTCATCAGAGTCATATTCGTGAAATCATCAGCTGATCTCACCTGAGCGAACTCATCGCGCAGATAACTGCGCAGATGAATCGCGCTAAAGGTCATGCGCACGTGGAGCAAACCATCATAGATATCAAGTCGGGTCCGGCCGCTTTCGACACTCCGGAAATCGAAGTAAGGGTACCAGTCGCCGAGTGTGAAAAGATGGGAATGGATGGCCAGAGAAGTTTTTGCGCTGTAATCCATCCCGTATCCGGGCACGGAGCGCCGGTCGCCCAGGGTCACCGGTCCATAGACCGTTACATCAAAAGCAATTTGTGGGTGCAAGGGCAGCTTCCAAAGATCGGACCACTCATAGTTCTGAATCTTCCGGCTGCCGAACAAGGAAGTAAACGAGGGCATGGCGGAGGCGAGCGTGCGGCTGAAGAAGCCACGGTTGCGGGCCAAGGCGGCGGCGATCTGCTCCATCGCATTGAGCGGCAGTACGAATTGAGATGTGGTCAGCCCGTTCAAAGTCGATTCATCTTCGCTGCGCCGTAGGGTTCCAAAATCATATTTTGGGCGATCGTCCGAAGTGTCAAAAACCAGCCGGCCCGGCACGCGCCACATTCCATTCGGCAGGTCGCGAATTTCAGTCGGCTCCCAGGTCAGCGAGGTACATTCGGTCAGTTGCACTGTGATCGGGTCCAGCAGGCGGTTTTTCCCGCTGGCGAAGGAGACCGTGGCCCACTTCAATACCGTCTCCTGCACGAGACCGCGCATCCAATCCGGATTTCGCGCCTGCGCCAACAGATGCTCCGTGAGCATATTCAGATTTTCACCGGAGAACGAGCAGTCCCCGAGATTCACTGTCGCGTCGCCCGTAGCATTGTTAAGAAATGAAAAATCAATCCATACCAGCTTTTTCTGAGCGAAGTCGTAGGTCATATGACCCTCGGCCTGCCAGCCGCCTTCAGGCAAGCGCCAGTTGACGCCGAAGCAGCGACCAAACGGCATATCCATATTGAAAATCAAAATTCCGGGGCGATCCCAGTTGATCTGAACCGCCACTACGCCGCCGGCCTGTTGTTCCGTTTTGATCTGAAGACCCGATATCAAAGAGGCCTGGACGTTGGTCCATTTGGCATTGTACGGCGGGGCCGCAAAGCTCATATCCGCCATTTGCGAGCCCGGAGTCAGATCGATTCGACTGACTCCATCGTTCCAGTCCTCTGAGGGTTTGACGATCAGATCACCCTCTACCCGCAAAACCTGGGCGTGGGTATAGGAACTCAAGATCAGTAAGAGAAGAAAAAGGCATTTCGTTTTCATAGCCGACTTATCGGCGAAACTTTATGTACAAAATGAGACGCTTAAGCTTTCGACGGCCTGTAAACCTTTGCTGGATTAGGTTGGCGGCCCGGGCCTAGGGCCCGATTCCGCTCACCAGGAATAAAAAAATCTGTCAAATTGATGACCGTTACTTCAGTACGGTCGCGTGTGGATATCCCGTACGTGCTTGTTCTCGAGCTCCTCCTGAATCGGCTCTCGTTCAGTATCCGGCTTCACACTTTCTAAAGTGTAGGATGGCTTGGATTCTCCTTGGCTTGGGTGGGGATCTTCGGACTTCACTAGACTCCCCGTGGACTTCTCAGCATTTCCGTTGGGTGCCGCAAAAAGTTGCAGACAGAACAGTAACAAACCTAGAGCAAATATTCCCTTATTCATTATTCCTCCTATTTTTTTTCAGGCGTTAGAATAAGGGGCACTTTTCACGCAGTCACATTTGGACGTCGTCAGGTGATGATCAAGACCGTGTTAATTCTTTAAAACTTCAGGACGTGAGTCTCGATGTCCGGTGCTTTTTTGATGATTTTTCGTTCGAATAAAAATTCGCCTTCCGCACGCAGAGACCGCTTCAACTCCGCTGAGATGGCGAGTTCAACTGGCGCGCCCAGGTCCGCCTTATAATTGCGATTCTGCCGCGAGGACTCCCTTACGGCGTTCGGGCTGATGCGAGCTTGAGCGCTAAACCAGCCGTCGACTTGATCGCGGTTCTCACGCAGGTAGAGAACGGCGTCATGGAAGGCACGGTTTACAGCCGCGATCGTCTCTGCGCTCACAGATTTATCGGCCGCAACCGTAATCAGATCGAAGCGGTCTTCTTTTAGGATCCGCACTTTATCCTTGAGTTCGGTCAAAAACGGATCATAGGTCAACGCGGCCGCAACCGCTCCGCTTTCAAGTGCCGCATGCAGCGCGCCCACCTGGCTGATATTGACTACTTCCGCACCTCCCGCTTCCACTGCCCATTGCATCGCCGGTTTGTGCAAGGACGTGCCGAAGATAGTTGCGATTTTTCGGCCTTTGAGGTCGGAGAGATTTTGCACCGCCGAGGCTTTGGCAACCACCAGAGCCAGTCGGCCCGCCGAACCCAACGAATTGATCGCCTTGGCCGGAAACCCTTCTCCAAGTAGAACCACAAAATTCGCCTGGCTGGTGAGAATGATGTCGACCTGGCCCGACACAAGTGCGGTCTTGAGTTCCCGGCCCGTGCCGAGACTCGAGATCCGGGCCTCGAGTCCGTGCTTTTTCAAAATGTCCGTCTTCTCGAAGATCAACCCGATCTGGGCGCTGACAATCGTTCCCGCCGCCGGATAGGCGATTCGCACCGGCGTGGCCGCGGCAGAGGCCGTTCCCAGCCAGCTACAGATCAACAGAAAAAAGATGTTCATGAATCAACCTTTCCACCGCGTGAAACTCATGTCCCGCGCGAAAATCAATTATTCTCTCTGGCTTAGTTCCGGGCATTTCAATCTGTCGCACGACCCGGGCGGGCGCGGCCGACAAAACATACACTCGGTCGCCGAGATAAAGGGCCTCGTCGACATTGTGGGTGACAAAGATCATCGATTTTCCCAGCTGGCGCGCCAACCGCAGCAATTCATCCGACATGACCGCGCGATTGACTGGATCAAGTGAAGCAAAGGGTTCGTCTAATAGCAGGAGATCGGGATCGGCGGCGAGCGCCCGAGCAATCCCTACTCGCTGCTGCATTCCGCCCGAAAGCTGATCTGGTCGCAAGGTCGCCGCATCCTTAAGGCCGACCAACTCCAAATAGCGCAGGGCTGTCGTGGCAGAATCGTCCGCCGTGGCGAAGCGCACATTGTCCACGGCGCTCATCCACGGAAACAGGGCGTGATTTTGAAAAATTACCGCTCGCCGCCGGGAAGGACCACTTACCCATTCCCCATCAAACTGAATCCGCCCACTCGTCGGCGAGCGTAAGCCCGCGAGCAATAGAAGGAGCGATGATTTTCCGCAACCCGACGGCCCGATGACCGAAACAAACTCACCCCGCGCGACCTGAATATCCACTCCATCGAGAACGGATTTTTCACC
>JALHOQ010000161.1 GCA_022842925.1 Bdellovibrionales bacterium | reverse complement strand
ATGCCCGGTCAAGAAAATTCTAGGAGGCTTTAACTTCAAGAACAACTTGGCCCTGGAACGTGCGAGCCGTATTGCCGTAGGCATCCACGGCGCGCAGTTGCACTTTCATCGGATCGCCGGCCAAGAACTCGTGATTGCCGTCCAGCACCAGTCGTGCGGCCGCGCCGGGTAGCCACTCGAGCTGCCGACCTTCGGGCATGCGCAACGCGCGTGCGCCGTTATATTGCAAAGTCAGATTCCAGCTCTCGGCCTTGATATGATTCAACATCACCAGGGCCTTACCTTCGACAATCTTAACCGGAATGTCCTGCGAGACAGGTCCACGAATCGTCAACAAATACTCGTCATTGTAGTGGGCGCAAACCATTCCACGATTGTCCATAGCGCGAATCAAAACTTCGACGTCCTGACCCACGGTTTGTTGCGCGGGAACAGTCCATTCCACAACCACCGGCTCCGAAGCCTTCACATTAATCTTCAAGGGCTCAGTTTGGCGCAAAGTCGCTCCGCCTTGAACCAGCAGGTTGACCTCGCCCGGTTTCACCGGCGGCAACTCGAGCTCTCCCACGCCGTTCACCATGTTAACCTTCGCGCCAGTTGGCACCGTGGCCGTCACGGCCGAATGGATCGGCGCCTGGGTAATGGAAGGAGTGGCTTGAGCAATAGGAGCGGCGACAGGAGTCTGCACGATCGGCATATTGTGATGGATCGGGGTCGACGGAAGACTGACCTCCGTCACCTGAGTGGTGGGAGGAACGAGATCCGGTTTTTCTTCATCGTAACGAGTGTTGGCGAGTTTCAAAATCTCAGTCGTCTTAATGGGCTCGAACACTGTTGTTTTGATGGGCTCGATTTTCAGCGGCTCCGAAAGTTTGAGGCCCTCTGAGATATTCATCGCATGGTGGGTCACTTCTTTAGCGCTGACTACGGTTGTGCCGGCGGGAGTGGGCGCCGGGCCTGGCGAAGGGGCGGCGGCCGCCACACCATTGGCGGCTCCGTTTGCACGCGGAGGCGGCGGCATGCGCTTCATAATGTGGCCTTCTTTCACCGGTGGAGGACCGCCACCGGTGGTTTCTTTAACCAAAGGCTTAGCGGCCCATGGAAAGCGCTCGGCCAACAAAATCCAATCCTGTTTTGCATCGTCAAACACGTAATCGATGGGCAGGATTTCTCCCGCTGCCCATTTCATCTTGAGCTCTTGCTCGTCAAATGGGCCCATCTGCTGATCGAGGTGCGAAACGACAAACTTCATGTCTAATATATCGGCTCGCCCCAACTTGAAATTAATGGGGAGTTGACAAGACTTAGCCGTAGACGAAGGACCTAGACCTTTGGCTCCAACACAACTATACTCCCCGGACCTTTGAGGAGGACCGTATGCGCATTCTTTTAACAGTATTCTTCGCCTTAACTCTGACGGCGTGTGGTGTACAGAGCATTCCCCAAGCCGAAAACGCCGTCGAAGCCGCCAGTTCAGAAGTCACCAATCAGTACAAACGTCGGGCCGATCTGGTTCCGAATTTAGTTGAAACTGTAAAAGGCTACGCCAAGCACGAGCAGGAAACTCTCACCGCCGTAACGGAAGCTCGAGCGCAGGCCACAGCCATGACTATCGATGCCTCGAAGGCCACTCCGGATCAAGTCGCCAAATTTCAACAATCACAAGGGCAACTGTCGCAAGCTCTTGGCCGGTTAATGGTAGTGGCGGAACGCTATCCAGATTTAAAAGCCAACGCCAACTTCTTGGACCTCCAAGCGCAGCTCGAAGGCACCGAGAACCGCATCACCAATGCCCGTCGGCAGTTGATCGAGGCGATTCAGTTTTTTAACAACCAAGTCACCGTACCGCCCACCAGTTGGACCAACTCCCTATTCTACCGCAAAGAGAAGAAGGCGCAGTGGGATGTGTCGGAGGCGGAAAAGCAAAAAGTTCAAGAGGCGCCCGCGGTTAAATTCTAATGTTGAGCTGGCTCGTCGCACTTTTTCTTATCTCAGCGCAGGCGGAATTTGCGGTGCCACCACTTACCGGCCCGGTCATCGACCAGGCTGGTATGCTGTCGCCCGAAACCGAGCGGCAGATGGACACCTTCCTCCGCCAGCTGCGCGAGTCGGGCGGCACCCAGATCCAGATCTTAACCGTCGCGACTCTAGACGGGCTTACGATTGAAGAAGCGGCCATTAAGGCGGCCCAACAGTGGAAGCTCGGCGGCGCTCAGGCAGATGACGGCATTCTGCTTCTGCTCGCTCAATCCGAACGCCGCGTGCGTATCGAAGTCGGCCAGGGTCGTGAAGGCGATCTGCCGGACGCGCGGGCCTCGCGCATTATTCGCGAAGTGATTATCCCGCGGATGCGGGAAGGCGATGCCAATCGCGCTGTCACGGCCGGCGTTTTTGCTATACTTCATTACACCGATCCTAAATTTCTCGAGAGCCGCGGCGAAACGGTTCCGCGCGAACGCGCCGGCGGCATTCCCGTTGGCAAAAAAATCGAATTGATCGTCTGGCTCCTGTTCTTTTTCGTGGTCATACTACCCGGTCTGTTTATGCGCCGACGCCGGCGCGGGCTCTGGGGCCTGGCCGCCGGGTATGGTCTCGGCCGCGGCTTAGGCGGCGGTGGTTGGGGTGGTGGCGGCGGCTTTGGAGGCGGCGGCTCCTGGGGCGGCGGCGGTGGTGGATTTAGCGGTGGGGGCGCTTCAGGCGGATGGTAAATCGACTTAAAGTTCCTCTTTCACAAACCGAGCTCGAGCATTTGAGCCGCGTGGTCGCGGAGCTTGAGAAAAAAACCACCGGCGAGATCCGCCTTATGCTCGTGCGCAGTTCCAGCGCTCAGGGGCATTTGCGATTCCTCCTCTGGTTTCTGTACTCCACCATGGCTTTGTTCGGTCTCTGGATCGAACGCCACCTTTTGATTTGGGTGGCCGATTGGTGGCTGCTTCCGTTGGTCTGTTTAGGCGCATTCGCACTGGCCTGGTTAACGGAAGGCCTTCCGTTTCTAGCGCGCGCGTTTTCAACTGATGAAGATCTTCGCCGGCAGGCGGTTGTGCGGGCGGAGGCCGAATTTCACCGGGAAGGGTTAGGGGCCACCCAGGGGCAAACCGGTATCCTTCTCTTTATTTCGCTGCTTGAGCATCAGGCTGTTGTACTTGCGGATAAGGGTATTGCCGGCAAGCTCGGTGAGTCCGTTTGGCGAGATGTAGTCGCCACCCTACTTGAGGGGCCAAAATCGGGCCAATGGGCCGACCGGCTCGAAAAGGCTTTACGTCAATCTGGCGCGCTCTTGGCCGAGCATTTTCCGGCGGGCCATGTAAATAATAATGAGCTGCCCAACCACGTGATCATAAAAGAATAGATAAATAAGATTTCAAGTTCCAATTCTGGACATCCCTGGCTCACCTGGTTATAAGCCCGGTTCCAAAGAAATTCAGTGTCTTAAGGGAGGACTGTATGTGGCTTAAGCTGGCCTTGGTGGGGTTGTTTGTGTCGGTGCACGCGTTCGCGCAGGTGGACGAATCCGATGTGGTCGACACGGAAGAGCAACGACTGGAAAAGGTTCGTTCGGCGCGATCGCTAGAAGAAGCGGTCGACAATATGACCCCCGACGAAATTGCCGAGCTGCTCGGTCTCCCGTCGGAAGCCGAATTCACCGAAATGCTGCAGTCGGATCCGGAATTGCTGTTTACCACCGTTAGCTCGCCGGTGGTGCATATCAACGTCAGCATCTCACGCCAGCGTTTGGAGATGTCCTCGCCCGATGGTTTTCATGTCGCGACAACTAGCACCGCCCGCAAAGGCAAGGTCACCAAGACTGGCTGCCACAGCCCGGAGCGCATGCATAAGAAATGGAAATCGACTATTTATGGTTCGCCGATGCCGAACGCCATTTTTTACTACGGTCCCTACGCTATTCACGGAACATTTGAAGAAAACAAACTGGGTAAACCCGCCTCGGCCGGCTGCGTACGCGTTTCACGCGCCGATGCGGCCCATATCTTTGGCGTCGTCTCCCGATATGGCATGAGCAAAACGCGGGTCTGCGTTTGCCGTGGCGATTGCAACTCCGTCGCGCTTCAGTGAGCGTTTAGATAGCGTTTATTCAAGTGATTTAAGAACGGGTCCGCCGAAAGCGGGCCCGTTGCCTTTTCGACCAGCTCTTGCGTTGAGTACAGCGAGCCTTGCGACCAGATCTGATCGTTTAACCACTGACGGACGCTGGCCAGGTCACCTTTGCCGATTTTCTGCCGGATATCGGGGATCTGGGACTCCAAAGCTTTAAACAGCTGGGCCGCGATCACGGCACCGAACGTATATGCGGGGAAGTATCCAAAAGCGCCGCTCGGCCAGTGCACGTCTTGCATGCAGCCATTCTTATCGTTGCCTAGAGTGGAAAGGCCCAAAAGGCCCTTCATCTTTTCGTTCCAAACTGTCGGCAGTTCTTTGAGCGGCCACTTGTCGAGCAGCAGGTCGCGCTCGATTTCAAAACGCAGAATCACATGGGCCGGATAGGTGACCTCATCGGCATCCACGCGAATCAGACCCCGCTTCGCGCGTGTGACCAGCTTATGCAGATTGTCCGGGGTCAGAGCTTCTTTGTTGTCCATGTGCGGACCCATAAAGCGCTCGATATACGGGAAAGCAAACTCCATAAACTCGCGCGAGCGACACACTTGCATTTCCATAAACAAGCTTTGGCTTTCGTGAATCGACATGCCAGCCGAAGAACCCACCGGTTGACCGAGCCAAGCTTCGGGCAAGTGCTGCTCATAGAGCGCGTGACCGGTTTCATGTAGCACCCCCATCAGGCTCGAAACGAATTCGTTCTGATTGTAGCGGGTAGTGATACGAACGTCGCGGGGCGTGCCGCCGCAGAACGGGTGATGGCTTTCGTCTAGACGGCCGTGATCCATCGAAAAACCCACCGCCTGCATCAACTCCAGGCCCAAAGTTTTTTGCGCGTGCATGGGAAACTCGCCGAGCGGAAAGATCACATGCTCGTGCTTTTGCTTGGCGAGGACGGACTCAATCAGACCGGGAAGTTCACTGCGCAGTCGGGTAAACAGCGTTTCAACGATTTTCTCATTCAGGCCGCGCGAGTACATATTCAACGCCGTATCGTAAACCGGAAGGCCAAAAACCTTGGAGAGGCCCTGATACATTTCCCGAGTCAGATTCAAAAGCTCCTGTAGGTGAGGAAGAAAACCGGCCCAGTCGTTCTTCGCACGGAGTTGGCGCCACTTCTGCTCGCAGGTCATGCGGGCCAAGATGAGTTTTTGATTTAACTCCACAGGGATCGCGGTTTGCTCGAGATAGATCCGGCGCATTTCGCGCAAATTCGCCTTTTGCCAGTCGTTGAATTGGTTCGTCTCACCTTCGGCGCCCTCAAGCCAGTCTTTGAGCTGGGGTTCGGTCGACAGGTTTTGAATGATCGTGCCGAGCTCACTGAGCGAACGACCGCGCGACGGGCCGCCACCGGCCGGCATCATTACGGCTTCGTCCCAGCCGGCTATGGAGCGGAGGTCTTCGAGGGCGGAGATTTGACGGAAACGGGCTTCTAATTTTTGGTAGTTTGTCATAGTCGGATCGACTACCACAAAAAAAGCAGAGGCGCACTTTTTAGGTGCGCCTCAAGAGGTCGTCTATTCTCTATTGGTCCCCCTGGCTGCCGTCTGGTCCCCCCTCCGGCAGTCCCCCCAGGAATGAAACGGAAGATAGTCCCAACTGTCATATTGATAAATAGATACTTTCTAATATATATTATTAAAATAATGATAAGTCCTGAAATGCTCTCTGATATGCAGATCCTGGTCGAATTCGCCCGCTCTAAGAACATGATCGAAGCAGCGAATAAACTGGGTTTATCGCAGGGTTCGGTGTCCATGCGTTTAAAACACCTGGAGGAGCGGATCGGGCAAACCTTGTTCGAAATGGACGGCAAGAAAAAGGTACTCACCCCGTTCGGGGCCGAGATGGCCCGGATCGCCACTGAAGCGTACCAAAGGCTGCAAATTGAACTTATGGAGGCCTCCGATCGCTTAGCCAATCCGGACCGTTTGGCGATCCGAATCGGCTGTCGAAAGGAGATTTTCGATCGCTTGGTAACCCGCTTCAAGGTTGAAAACCCGCTGATCTTTCAGGACATGAACCACTTGCAAGTCGTGGCCGCTCTTCATAACCGGAGTATCGATCTCGGTATCACCCATCAGGTGCCCGATTCGGCCGAACTGATCGCACGTAAACTTTTTTCGAACCACACCGTGATCGGCGCTCATAAAAAGTGGGGCCACCACTTCGACGACCCCGAATGGCTTAAAAACACACCCGCTCTAATTTATAAACTCAAAGATCCACCCTTTATTGAAACCTACCTGGCCAAATATGGCTTGATGCTGAATCATGTGCGCGTGGCTGGCGTTTGCGAGAGCTGGCCGGCCTTAAGATCGATGTTGGAGGAAGGCAAGGGCTTTTGCCTGATGCCGTCCGAGTTTCAGGGCAAGGGCGGGGATTGCCGGTTCGTGGATGTGGATCGAAACATTCTTCCGGAACAAAACTTCCATCTAATCTACCGCAAGAGCTCACCGCTGAAAAAGATCTTAAGCCACCTCAAGTTCTAGGGGCTCAAACGAAACTGCCGGGTGAGCGGAGTCTCCAGCGAAACGGGCGGCATATACTCTTGAATGAGTTCTCGCTCCCACCACTTATCCGGCCACTCGCTAAAGTCAGAGAACCGATAGCGGTATAAATCCATTTTGATAAACTTGGGCGCCTCCTCGTCAAACGGCGTGCGCGCGAAGAGATCTTTAATTCCAGAATTGTTTTCTAAAAGCCGCACCACCATTCGAAACAACCAATCTTCTTGCAGGGCCGGTCGCATTCCCGAAAACCAGATCTGCCAGTCGAGGTGCAGGTGATAGGGTGTGATCAGGCAGGGCATCTGCGTGATATTTATCGGCGCGCACTTGAACTCGTACTCGTGCCACTCGGTCTGCGGCGTGATCACCGGGTCGCGCGTGGCTTTGATTACGATATTGGTGCGCACTTTGCCGATGCTGCCGAAGGCGCCGTAGCTGTTGATCAGGTGCCATTGATCGTACGAAGTGTTCATGGCCTGACGCGCGCTGATCAGGTTCCGCGCCGGCTGGTAGCTAAGAAAAAGCACAAGCAGTGCGAAAGCCGTCATAACGGCCCGGTGAATGTAAAGAGGGCGCCGGGCGAGCTCCTTTACTTTCTTTAGTTTTTCGAATTTCGACCACCGCGCGAAAAACTCATCATCGAAGCAGGGAATGCACATCAGAATCGTCAGCCAATTCAGCCAGGCCAGATTCCCGCTGAAGATCAAGACTATTTGAAAGAGGATTGTGATAATCGCGGCCCAGCGGCGGACGAGCGCGGGGCCGAATAACCCGAACGGCACGATCACTTCGACAAAGTGGTTCACCAGCACAGCGCCCTGATGCAAAAGCTCAGGCATTTTGTGATAGAAGTAGCTCAGCGGGTGGGGAATGGGTTGAGTTTCGTAGTGATAGATCATGCAACTGAGGTCCCACCAGCAAGAGTCCCCGCGCAGCTTGATCAGCCCCGCGCCGAGCATCAGGCGGAACAGCATCCAGCGTTGAGCCCAAATCACAAGAATCGAAGCCGGGTAGACCGACCGCTTCAGCCGCGGGTCGAGCGGTGGCACCAAGAACAGGGTTAGAAACGTGAACTCGGCGAGCTGGATTTGCCAGCCGTAGCTGTAGAAAAGCTGACCGGAGTTGCACAAAGATAGCTGCATCAGCCATAGAACCAGGAGCATCGGCACATTGGCGTAGCCCACCATAAGCACCAAACCTAAAATCATGCCCGTGATTCCGAACAAGGGAATCGCGACATCCACATTGAGAAGG
>JALHOQ010000160.1 GCA_022842925.1 Bdellovibrionales bacterium | reverse complement strand
CTCTTCCGATCTGTGATCGCATGCGCGCCGAACTCATTCGCGATCCGGATCTTTTGGCTCGCGTCTATGCCGGGTCTCCCTATGAGAGTTTCCGCGCTAAGCTAAAGGAACGTTGCGGTGGTTGGGCTGAAATGCCGCAGGCCTATTTGCTAGGTGATGCACAGGGTGCTGTTTTGGATTTGCAGACTGGGCATCTAACGGGAGCTCGTGAGGAGTTAAAGCCCGGCCAGGTCATCCATCGCTGTTTGAGTTTGGTGTTTCGCGACTTTTACCGCCCGATCACAGTCGGTCAGCTCTTTGCTGATCTTTTTCCCAATCAGTATTTTGATCCCCAGTCGTCTACGAACCGCGTTTACAACGTGATTCGTCGCGTGCGCAGTTGGGCTGAGGCCAATGGATTACCCTTAAACTTCGAGGCCAGTGATCACGCCTACACGATGTCCCCTTGGGATAAGGGCTTCGGTGTGCTTTTGAGTCTTCGGGGCCGGGACGCGGATTTGGAAATTGAGGGTCGCCTGACCCGAATCCGCAGTCAAGTCGGTCTGAACAGTTTTACCAGCGATGATGTGGCGGTTGTTCTTGGGGTTTCGCGCTCGAGTGCGGTTCGTCTTTTGAACCGTGCGGTGGAGGCGGGGGCTTTGAGTCGGCAAGGTACACATCGCGCGACTTTATATAGGTGGGCGGGATGATGAAGCGATTTTTGATTTTCACAATACCGTTGGCGATCGTACTTTACTTTCAGGCCTGCGACACTCGGATCAGAACCGAAGGAACACAGTCGTCGTCCACGCAGAACAACGGCGACTTCTATACCGGCAAGCCGGGTATCTACACGCAGGTCGATGCGCAAACAAAGTGTTCGCAGCTGAGCCTGAACGGAAATCCGTTTCCGAATCGAATTGTGCAATACGATCCGCAGGCACGACGCGCCTTGCTTGTTCGAGAAAATTGCAGCGACATCGAAACTCAGGTTTTGGCGGAGTCGACCTATTCATTTTCAAGTGATGGGTTGTCATTGGTTTATCAAGGTGTTTCGTTTGCCTTCCAAGTCGACGAGAGCGAGTTTAATTTGATCAGTCCTGTTTGCCCTCCTGGGCGAACGCGATTGGCCTCCACGCCGGTCAATTTCAATTTACTCTCAAGCCCTTTACATCTTTCGCAACCCGCTTGGATGCCGAACCCCGGGATCGAGACCTTTCTTTACGGATCGCTCGAGGCCTTGCCTCGCTACGCCGTTCGTCGGATGGCAGGGGGGCCATTCGACCACTTCCGTCGGGTCTCGCAATATTTGGTTTTGGGGCGGAGTCGCGAGCTGGCTCTATCGTTTCTAGTAGAGCCGGGCAATACGCCCTCCGCGAGTATTATGGTTTGGGAGGGCGGAGATGAGCTGATTGCCTTTCTCGATTTCGCGACCGGAACGGCGGGCATCACATACTCAAACGGTTTGGTCTCGCCTTCGGTTTCCGTTCAGCGCTACGATACGGGCTATCATTTTACGGTCTTCTTCACCACGACCGCCACAGCCCGAGGCACCGCCGAAATTGGAGTGGCACCGAACCGCTCGCCCAACGGACCCGAGATCGGCCAAGCGGGCGACTTTATTTATGTGACAGCGGCCGCCCTTCATCACGTTTCCGACTACTGTCAGTGATTAGGTTAGTTCCGCCCACGTGACGCCGTCACCGCCTGTTTCCGGCGTGCCAGCTTTCCATTTTTTCACATAAACGGAGCGCGAAAGATAATTGCGAATCCCTTTTTTAAGCGTGTCCGTGCCATGGCCATGAATGACTTTGATGCGATCCTCGTGATTGACGGCGGCGGTGTCGAGCTGCTCTTCCAAGACGGCGAGCGCGGACTCGAGGCTCTGACCGCGCAAGTCGACAGTGCGATCCTGATCGAGCGGGGAAGAGATCTCGCCCATTTTACGCACGACCTCCGAAGTCGGATTGATCGCCTGTACGGGCGGGCGCAGCTGATTCCACTGCACCAGCAGCCGCATGGAGTTGCTTAAAATCGCCACTTCACCTTTTGAGCTGGGCGTGCTTTGAATCACGCCGTCGCGCCCTAGAGAGGGTACGAAGACTTTAGTTCCCGGCGGGTACGCGCGGCCGAAGTCCTCGCCACTTTCGATTTTCGGGGCGGTGGGTTTAGCCGCTTGCGAGGCCTTAATGATCTCTGGCATATTGTGGCGGATCTGCTCTAGACGCTCGTGCTTGCGGAAGACGTCCTCCACTTTAGTGTGCTCGATCAGGGTTTCGATTTTCTTTTCGGCCCTTTTTACGGCCTGATTGAGCATCTTATCCCGTTCCTGTTCAAATTTTTGTGCGAGCGAATGATAGCGGCTCTTTTCGGCTTTCACTTCCGTGCGCTCGGCCTGAACCTGCGTCATCAGCAGGCGTAAGTCGTCCTTGATGCGGTCGACTTCTTCGAGGCCGGCGTGATACTTTTTGACCTCGGGACTGAGAAAGGTAAGCGCCTGATTGATAATCTCCGGGTTCACGCCCACGCGTCGCGCGGTTTGAAGGGCGAGGGATTGGCCGGGAACTCCCATCAGAAACATATAGGTCGGCTTGCCCGACTTATTGTCGTATTCCAGGCTGCCGTTCACTACGCCGGAATTTTCATCCCAACCCAGCTTCAGTGGTCCGAGATGGGACGTGATCACGCCGAAGGACTTATTCCGTGCGAATTCCTGAATAAAGGCTCGGGCGAGGGCCGTGCCCTCTTCGGGATCGGTGGAGCCGCAGATCTCGTCAATTAACAAAAGCTTATCGTGGCCTCGGGCAGCCGCGGCTTCGCCAAGAATTTTTAAGTGCGCGGCGAAGGTGGAGAGTTGCTGATCCACGCTCTGCGAGTCCCCGACGGCCACGTGCACCTCGGTAAAAAACGGCAGGCGCGAGCCCTCGCTGGCGGAAATTAACAGTCCGCAACGAGCCATTTGCGCGGCGAGGCCTACGCTCTTCAGTAGAACGGTTTTACCACCGGCATTCGGGCCGCTTAGCAAAAGAATGCGTTGTCGGTCTTTCAGGTGAACCGTATTGGCGATCACTTCATTCGTTCCGAATAGAAGCAGCGGGTGTTTCAACTCGTTCAGGTGAATTTCGTTCTCGGTAAAGCGTACGGCATGGCCTTGAATATGGGTCGCCAGCTGGCCTTGAGCGAAGCGCACGTCGGCGTCGCAAAGAATTTTATATGCCTGTTCGAACTCGCCGATCCGGCCAAGTAAGTATTCGGATAACTGCTTGAGCAGGCGCTCGATCTCCTCTTCGATATCGACTTCAATCTGACGCAGGCGATTGTTGAGTGGGATGATCTCCTTCGGCTCCATAAAAACAGTTTGCTTGGATTGCGAGGAGGCGTGAATGATTCCTTCAAAGCTATGCTGCTTTCCGCTTCGCACCGGAAGGACCCAACGGCCTTCGCGATTAGTGACGTAGCGATCTTGCAGCACGGGCTCCATTTCGTGCTGGCGGATCAAGCGGTCCAGAATCCCTTGGGTTTGCCGCACGACCTGGTTTTTTTCGTTAAACAGTTGGAAGAGGGTTTCGCTGGCGTCGGAGCGGATTTCTCCCTCGGGTGTCATAATTTGATCGATGGCGGAGAGAGGTTCCGTCGTATCCATCAGAAGAGAAACGAGGTCTTTGATCCACCGGCTCTGTACGGGTTTCAAAATTTCCTTGAGCGCCAGGATCTCCAAGCAGAAGTGGCGAATGTCGCGCAGCTCGAGCGTTTTCAGAACGGCGTTCTTAGACAGCCGTTGGTGCCACAGCAGATAGAGGTCGAGCGATTCCATATGCGGGCGTTTGCCGCCCGCCAACACGGCCATGACTTCCTCGGTCTCGGCAAAACTGCGCTCGGCCAGTTCTTTCGTGGCCAGCGGTTTCAACCAGCGCAAGCTGTCTCGTCCCACCTGGCTGGTGGCGAAGTTGGCTAAGCGGTTTAAGATTTCTTCCCAATCGAGATTGGTCATGTGTTCCAGCGTCCTCTTCTAAAAATCCAACCGAGCAAGGCCGCCAATGCGGCGGGCATGAGCCAATAGCTCCAGCCCGTAAACGGGGTGGGCTGCGGATTGGATATATACGGGATTTCGTATAGATGGGACCATTCCTTCTGTAAAGGGCTTAAGCTTTGAACATCCCCATTGGCCCAAATCACCCCGGAAATTCCGGTATTGGTGGAGCGCACCAAGGGTCGGCGCACCTCCACGGCCCGCGCCAGCGTCATGTAGAGATGCTGATAGGGTTGCTCCCAGGTGCCGTACCAAGAGTCATTGGTCACGTTGACTACGATATGCGCACCCTTTTGCGCGAGTCCGCGGGTGAACCAATCGAACAAACCCTCGTAGCAAATCTGGGCGCCGACTTTGATGGTTCCGGCGTCCATGGCTGTGGGCCCGGGCCCGCGCCCGAAGTGCCCCGTGTAGGGCAGCCACTTATAAAAGATCGGAAATACGTCGCCGAAAGGAATGTATTCGCCAAAAGCCAGAAGCACGGTTTTATGATAGGGAGGTGCGGACCATGTGCCGTTCTTGTCGAGAATAAAAAATGAATTCGTATAGAGATCGGTTCCGCTCAAAATCGAATAGCCACCCGTGATAAGCGGCAGTTGCAGGGAGCTCATCATTTCGCGCAGCCGCGAAGGGTAGGGGCCGGATAAAGTGGGCTCCAGAATCAGTTCGGGAAACGCGGTTTCGGGCCAGACCGCAAAATCCACGGGTACGCCGGGATTTTTCTCGAGGCCGTCGCGCATCACTCTTTCGAACCGCTCGATAATCACATCACGGAAGCGGCCGCCGGCTTCGGCCATCAATTTTTCTTGATTGCCGACATTGGCTTGCACGATCAGCACCCTGGTTTTGGCGTCCGCTGCTGGTAGCGATTTTGCGCGCCATGCGCCCAGCGCATTCAGAATCGCGAAGCTGATAAAGACCGTGGCCCAGGGCCAAATCCACGACTGCTTTCTCTTGTATCGAATCAGCGCCAGCAAGAAGAGGGCATTGAAAAACAAACCGATGTCGTTGAAGCCGATAAAGCCGACAATATCGGCGAGCTGAAACGCGGGAAAGCCCGCCCACAGCCAGGTGTAGCCCATATGCCATTGGAAAATCATCGGGTAGAAGCGAAAGGAGAGCGCCATAAAAACGGCGAGGCCGATCAGGCGACGGGTCTCATTGAATTTGAATCGGCGCGCGGCCCAAAACCAAATGGCGCCCGCGATGGGCACGTGCAGATGCGCGAGCGCGCAGAATAAAAAGAGCACAAGCGCGGCGATCGGCCACGGCATATGGCCGAATTCATGAACGGTGTAAATAACCCAATTGAACCCGATGAGGGTCAGCACAAATTGAGTGGTCCATCCAGTCCAGAAAATCTGGCTCGCGGATTCAGCTCGAAGCCACACATACCAGAGTGGCACGAAGCCGAAAAAAACGGCCCACGGAGGAAAGGGAATATAGCTTGTGCCGATGAGAATCCCTGATAAAATGGCCAATGCGTATCGCGACTGAGCTGTCATAGTACGGACAGGCTAAGGGATTCGCTGAGAATAGTCACCAAATGGAGTTTACGATGAGAGACATGGAACGGACGCCAATCTCTACACCGCCCGAATCTATGCGAGTGCGTTGTCCGCACTGCCGCAAACTCTACCTAGTTCAATACACCGACATCCAAGAATCCAAGCCGCGCTTCGAGTGCGTCGAATGTCATGATCGCTTTTGGATTTCGTTGGCCGATATGGATTTTTCGGTGGAAGTCGACGGGTTGCCCTTGAGCATGAAAGAGGCGCCGACCATAGCTCGGGGCCGAGGGAGCGAAACCGGCAGTTTGGCGACCGAAGAATGCCCGAAGTGCCACAAGCTCACTCCGCGCTTTGCCTCGGACTGCGTGCATTGCGGCGTCGTGCTCTCCAAGACGCGGAAGAGTCTGACCTTTCGCGAGAATCTGCCTCCACATTCGCCCCGGCTCGAAGGGCTATGGCATAAGGTGATTGGCGCTTATGATGATATAAACGTTCATGATGAGTTTATCGCCGCGGCGGAGAGCGAGAAAGCTCTGCCTTATGCGGCGGCTTTGTACGCGCAGATGAAAAAACTGATGCCGGTCGATGAGACTACGCTGGGGCGCTTAAAACAGATTGAGGCCATGGGCGCGGCGATGGCTCCCACGCCAGAGGCGGTGAAAAGCGACGTGCATCCGTGGCGCGCATCGCGCTTGTGGCAGTTTCCTTTGTTTCTAGGCGTGCTGTTGTTGATTGTCGGCCTGTCGGCGCCGGCTATGCGCAATATCGCCGGTCTGGGCGCCGCTTTTATATTTATGGCCGTCGTAATGAGGCGGCGCTAGTCCGCCTGCACGATCGCGGGCTCTAAGTGAGCCTTAATCTTCTTGCCAAATGTGGTGATTTTCACTTCCGGAGCTTCGCTGTCTTCATCGGGGTCGTGCGAGGCGCTGAAGCGCGCGGTGTTTTCAATCTTGGCGCCGTTAAAGGCCAGGTCGCCGTCTTGAGTGGCGAGGGCTTTGTAAGAGTTTAAACGTTTTCTATAGCGGGTTTTGCCAATGAGGTTGTCGTCGACGTCACCGGTTTGCGTAAGATACTTGGTAATCTGATCGGCTTTGCGGAGGTTCGGGTTATTGGCCATAACGAGAGCCGCGACGCCGGAGGCGAAGGCGGTGGCCTGCGAGGTGCCGGTCATGTAGCCGTATTTGCCGTCGGGGAGTGTCGAGATGATATCGTTGCCGGGAGCTGCGACATCGACGGTTTGTTCGCCCCAGTTGGACGAGGGGAGAACATTTTTGAAGCGATCGATGGCGGTGACCGAGAGAATGTTTGGCAAGCCGTAATCAGCTGGATAGTATTTTTTAAGGTCCGAGTTAGAGCGTTCGTTGCCGGCCGCGGCTACGAACAGAATGCCTTTTTTCATGGCGCGCTCGATGGCGGCTTTTTCGTCGGCGCTGGGGGCGATGCCGCCGCCGGAGTAATTGATGATATTGGCGTTCATTTTTACGGCGTAGTCGATGGCTTTGACTGTGTTGATCAGGTTATTCACCTCGGTGCCTTTGGTGTCGTAATACTTAAGGACCATCAGTGAGATCTTGGGAGCGACGCCACTGATGCCGACGCCGTTGCCACCTTCGGCGCCGATGATGCCGGCGATATGGGTGCCGTGGCCGTGGTCGTCTTTGAGGTCATTGTTATTGGTTACGTAATTCCAGCCGTGCACATCGTCGATGTGGCCGTTTTTGTCGTCGTCTATGCCGTTGGTGGCTTTGTCTCTTCCTTTGGCGTCCATTCCGACTTCGCCCTTGTTGACCCATATGTTTTTGGCGAGGTCCGGATGGCGAATGTCGACACCGGTGTCGATGACGGCAACAACGATGTCGCGGCTGCCTTGGCTGATGCGCCAGGCTTTTTGCGAGTCGGTCATTTTAAGGCCCCAAGCAGCGGAAATGGCTGGGTCGTTGAGGAGCACTTCCATTTCTTTTTGCGGGCTATTTTTAAGGGGAGCCGGTTTACCCAGTTCGGCGGAGCGGCCCTTGGAGGCGAATTCTTCGGACTCGCTGTGATCGGCTTCCTGGTAGCCGTACCAGTTGAGGCCTAGGAAGGCGATAAGGGCGGCGGCGAATCGGCGATGCTGGGATTTGAGTTTCATGGGGGTTCACTCCTTAGGGATTGGTTAAGCAAGTGAGGTGCCTGAAATTGGGTCACGTTAAGCTGTTGATTTGTGCCGTAAATACTCAAGATGAGACGAGAATTGGCTGCTGATCTAATAGGGAGTTGTCTAATTTTTAGACGCTTTATATTGCTTGCGAGCGGGGCCGTGTTGGTGAGTCGTGATCTTGCCCGGGCCGTGTTGGTGAGTCGTGATCTTGCCCGGGCCGTGTTGGTGAGTCGTGATCTTGCCCGGGCCGTGTTGGTGAGTCGT
>JALHOQ010000159.1 GCA_022842925.1 Bdellovibrionales bacterium | reverse complement strand
CGGCGCGGCCGCGCAGCTGGTTGTCGATCCGGCGGGATTCGTGGCGTTCGGTTCCCATGATGTATAGGCCACCGGCGTTTAAAACTTCCTGCTTCTCAGCCGCGCAAGCGTGGCGATACTTGTCCGATAGCTCAACCAAGCGATCTTCGGGAGCGTCGTGGCCGGCTTCGGCCTTGGCCATGAATTCGGGATTTCCACCGAGCAAAATATCGGTTCCCCGACCCGCCATATTGGTGGCGATGGTAACCTGACCTTTGCGCCCAGCTTGGGCCACGATCTCGGCTTCGCGTTCGTGATGTTTGGCGTTCAAAACGTTGTGGGTGATGCCTTCATTGCGCAGAGTTCGCGAAAGGCGTTCCGACTTTTCGATGCTCACCGTACCGACCAGCACAGGCTGACCCTTAATGTGCCGCTCTTGAATATCTTTGGCCATGGCCTGGTATTTGGCAGCTTCGGTCTTGTAGACGACGTCGTCTTGATCCGCCCGGTTGATCTTTTTGTTGGTCGGGATCACCTGCACGTCGAGCTTGTAGATCTTCTTAAATTCAGGCGCTTCTGTCTCCGCCGTACCGGTCATCCCGGCCATTTTTTTATACATGCGGAAGTAGTTCTGAAAAGTAATCGTGGCGAGAGTCTGGTTCTCGCTTCGCACTTTCACTTTTTCTTTGGCCTCGATGGCTTGGTGCAGGCCATCGCTCCAGCGCCGACCCGGCATTAAACGGCCGGTGAACTCATCCACGATCACGATTTCGCCGTCTTTAATCATGTAGTCGACATCGATCTTATAAAGATGGTGCGCCTTCAAGGCCTGGTAAATATGGTGAAGCAGATCGATATGCTCGGGATCGTAGAGATTGCCAATCTTCAGCAGCTCTTCGACCTTGCCGTTCCCTTCTTCGGTGAGCGACGCTGTTTTGCTCTTCTCTTCCATCGTAAAATGCACGTCCATTTTCAGATGGGGAATAATGGCGTCGATCAGTTGATACTTTTCGGTGGCGTCGTCCTTCGGGCCCGAGATAATCAAGGGCGTGCGAGCTTCGTCGATCAAGATCGAATCGGCTTCATCGACAATCGCGTAATTTAACTCACGCTGGACGTAATCCTCGAGATCGAATTTCATATTGTCGCGCAGATAATCGAAACCAAATTCGTTGTTGGTGCCATAGGTGATATCGGCCCCGTACGATACCTTGCGCTCGGCATCACTTAACTCATGCACGATGGTACCGGTGGTAAGGCCCATCCAGTTGTACATCCGACCCATCCACTCCACGTCGCGCTTGGCCAAGTAGTCGTTCACCGTTACGACGTGAACGCCTTTCCCGGGCAGTGCATTCAAATAGCAGGGTAAAGTCGCCACCAGCGTTTTACCTTCACCGGTTTTCATTTCGGCGATGGAACCCTTATGAAGGAAGTAGCCGCCGATCAGCTGCACGTCGTAGTGGCGCATTCCCAATACCCGCTTCGAAGCCTCTCGGCAGGCGGCAAAAGCTTCGGGAAGGAGCTGTTCGAGACTCTCGCCGTTGGCGATTCTCTGCTTAAACTCGGGAGTTTTCGCTTTCAGCTGGTCGTCGGTTAAGGCTTGCATCCCGGGCTCGAGCGAATTGATTTGCTCGATCAAAGGGCGCAGTTTCTTCATGTCGCGGTCGTGTTTGGTGCCAAACAACGATGTCAGGATGCGTTGAAACATAAACTCCTAACATAGAACTTAAGTGGTGATCTGTCTATAGCCCTCAAATAACACGACCGCCACCGCGGTGGCGACGTTCAGACTGCGAATCGGCCCCGTCATCGGAATGCGTCGTATTTGGTCCGGGTGGCGCTCTAAAATCTCGGAGTCGAGCCCTTTCGTCTCTTTGCCAAAGACCAGCCAATCGCCTTTTTGAAAACGAGTCTCGAGATGGGAGGCTTGGGCCTTAGTGCTGAAAAAAAACACGCGACTGGGATCGGGGACTTGACCCCACCAAGCGTCCCAGCTGGCATGGTGGACAAAGTCCAAGTGCGGCCAATAATCGAGTCCGGCCCGGCGGAGCTGCTTATCCGAGATAGAGAAGCCCAGCTTACCCACCAAATGGAGTTTGCACTCTAAACCGACACAGGTGCGGCCGATGTTACCGGTATTGGCGCCGATTTCAGGCTCGATAAGGACAACGTTGAATAAATGCTCGCGCATGCTTTGGCTCATAGCACCGGGAGATGTTCGTTTCAACATTTGACGGGCCCCCGGCTTGTGGGGTTTAACTCTCAAAACCGACTCACAATCTAAGGTCCAATGAAGAAAATAGAGGCGATCATAAAGCCTTTCAAACTGGATGACGTTATCGAAGCCCTAACCGAGCTCGGCATCGAAGGCGTGTCGGTTTCCGAAATCCGCGGCTTTGGTCGGCAAAAGGGGCGCACCGAAATCTACAAGGGCGCCGAGTACGTGGTCGATTTTCTCCCCAAAGTGAAGGTGGAAACGGTGATCCCCGACGAACTGGTCGAACCCGCCCTCGAAACCATAAAAAAAGCGGCGTACACCGGCAAGATCGGCGATGGGAAAATTTTCGTTTTACCGGTGGAAGCTGCCCTTCGCATCCGGACCGGAGATAGAGATGAAAGTGCGATTTAAATTTGCGCCCAAACCCAACATGCCAAGATTCGCTCCAGCGAATCTTGCAACCCAAGGAGCCAAGCAATGAATGCCGCGGAAGTCATAGCCTTCGCCAAAGAGCGAGGCGTGAAGATGGTGGACCTGAAGTTCGTGGATTTGCCCGGAATGTGGCAACATTTCACGATTCCCTTGAGCGAACTCAAACCCGAAGTTTTTGAGGAAGGCCTCAATTTCGACGGCAGCTCGATTCGCGGATGGCGCGTCATTAACGAGTCCGATATGACGGTTTTGCCCGACGCCCGAACCGGTAAAATTGACCCTTTTATGGAAGTGCCGACCCTGTCGCTGATTTGCGATGTGGTTCATCCCGACACCCATGAACCGTACGAGCGTGATCCGCGCCAGATCGCCAAGAAGGCCATTGCCTACCTCAAGACCACCGGCATTGCGGACACGGCCTTTTTCGGCCCGGAAGCAGAGTTCTTTATCTTTGACGATGTTCGCTATGAACAGACCCCTTACGGCGGCTTTTATCAGGTGAATTCTGACGAAGCGACTTGGAACTCTGGTCGCGACGAAAACGGGCGCAACTTGGGTTACAAACCACGCCTAAAAGAAGGCTACTTCCCGGCTCTGCCTTCCGACACGCTTCACGATCTGCGCACTGAAATCTGTTTGGAATTGGAAAAATTGGGCATCGAAGTCGAACGCCAACATCACGAAGTGGCGACCGCAGGCCAGGGTGAGATCAACTTCCGCTTCGACACCATGCTCGACGTGGCCGACAAGCAGATGTGGTTCAAGTATGTCGTCAAGAACGTAGCCCGGCGCCATGGCAAATCCGCCACTTTCATGCCGAAACCCATTTTCGGTGACAACGGTTCGGGTATGCACACCCATATGTCGCTGTGGAAGAACGGCCAACCGTTATTCGCGGGCGACAAGTATGCGGGCTTGAGCGATATGGCGCTTCACTTCATCGGCGGGATCCTGAAGCACGCACCCGCCATGTGCGCGATCACCAATCCCTCGACCAACTCCTACAAGCGACTGGTCCCGGGCTTCGAAGCTCCGATCCGGCTCGCTTATTCGTACCGCAACCGTTCGGCCGCGATTCGCATACCCAACACCGGCACTTCTCCGAAAGCGAAGCGCATCGAGTTCCGTACACCGGATCCGAGCGCCAATCCGTACCTCGCTTTCGCGGCTATGCTGATGGCCGGTATCGACGGCGTTCTGAATAAAACCTCTCCGGGAGATCCCCTCGACAAGGACATCTACGGACTTCCGCCCGAAGAAGCGGCCAAGGTCCCGCATGTACCAAAGACCCTGGACGAAGCTCTGGACAATCTGCGCAAGAGCCATGAATTCCTGCTCAAGGGCGATGTGTTCTCGGAGGACATGCTGACCACGTGGTTAGACTATAAGTACGATCGCGAAATCATCCCGATGCAGCAGCGACCGGCGCCTTACGAGTTTTATCTTTATTACGACCTGTAGTAGGATTTCGTAAGGGGCAACTCCGCTGGCTAACCGCCGGCGGAGTTCCGTTTGTCACATTACAAGATGGAACTTCGCTCAAGGGGTTGGGGGATGAGGAAGAAACTGGCACTGCTCGTTCTTGCCTTATGGACAGTGGACGTTTTCGCAGGCGTTTATATTTCGATCACACCGTACGCCAAAAAGGGCTATCACAATCCGCCCCCATGGCTCTCACAACGGATAATTCGCACCTGCTAAATCTCGAAGCGCTTTGACTTTCCTCACAGCGTTACGTAGTCCTTATTGCATATGAAAGATCTGATTCCCTACATGGGCTACGAATGGATTATGGTCGACGACGGCGTCGTCACGGTTGGCATCAACGAGCAAGGTCTTGATGAATTCACCGAAATCAACGCCGCCAACCTTCCCGCCGAAAATGAAGAAGTGATACCCGACGAAGTTTGTGGCGAACTCGACACCGACCAAGGTCCGATGAATCTCTATTCGCCTATCGAAGGAAACGTGATCGAAGTGAACGAAGCCGTTATGGAGAATCCGTCTTTGATCATGGAAGACTGCCAAGGCGACGGTTGGTTGTTTAAGGTGGAACCGAAGAACGCTTCGGATCTAGACGAGCTCTCATCCGCTTCGACCAACGACCGCGACGATTGATCCCGATTCTTTTTCAAGATTCCGATTATGTGGTCATAAATAAGCCGTCCGGACTTTTGGTGCACCGGACCGGCCTCGACCGCCATGAAACTCAGTTCGCCATGCAATTGGTGCGCGATCAAATCGGTCAGCACGTCTTTCCCGTCCATCGCTTGGATCGCCCGACATCTGGCGCCTTGGTTTTTGCAAAGTCTGCGGAAGCCGCTCGCGGTTTAGCGGTTCAGTTTGCGGAACGCCGGGTGGTCAAAAAATATCTGGCTGTAGTGCGAGGCTATGCGCCCGAAATGGTTTTGGTTGATCATCCGTTGCGTGAAGAACAGGACGAGATCACCGATAAGCAGGCGCGCGACGATAAACCCGCCCAAGAGGCGGCGACCTTGATTGAACGCATCGCGGGTGTTGAGTTTCCGGTTGCCGTCGATAAGTATCCGACGGCCCGCTATTCTCTGGTGCGGGCGACTCCGCTCACCGGCCGCAAGCATCAGATTCGACGGCACCTGGGGCATATCAGTCATCCCATTATCGGCGACGTGACCCATGGCAAGGGACGACACAATCGTTTTTTTGCCGAACGTTTTGGAGTTCGCCGACTGCTGTTGGCGTGTACCGAGATTGCGTTTCTGCATCCGCGAGAAGGTCGGGTGATTCGAGTTCAAGCTCCGCTCGCCGGGGATTTTTCGAAGTTGTTGCAAGATCTGGGTTGGGATACCGAATCGCGGATTGAGCCGGGCCTATGACTTGCACTTACGCAGAGATATGTTCATTTTGGTGGCCCAGGCCTATCTTCGGCCGGTAATTTATACAACAGTGTTGGCTTTTTTGGGCCGTCGCTCCGGTCAGTTTTGCCCATCAAATTTCAGAAGAACCAGAAATGGATTGCGAAGTCTTTTTATTGGGCGCACCTCCGCAAAAAATCAACATCGCGAAACAGCTCGACACCCTGACCCTGACCGGCGCCTTAGTCCTCCGTCACACTGGCCTTCCCGCCAATCATGCGACCGAAATCCTCCGCCTCCAACTGCTCGATGGGGACCGCAACCCCATGGAACTCGCGATTTATAGCGGGTCGGAGTCAGACGCGGCCGTCGCTCGCCAGCGCTTACGCCGAATGAATCGCTTGAAGGGCCTGCAAACCATGTTGGACTCCAAATCTGTGGTCTTCGTTGGCCGTAAGACTCTTCTACAGGTGACCGAGCGACTTTCTACCCATCCGCATATCGCCGATTTGATTGTTCGTTTCGGATCCTTCGCCCGGGCTCGGTACATGGATCCCCGGCTTGTCCATTTGGACGTTTCACCACGCCTTCAATCCAAGTGGGCCTTCGATCGGATCGTGGACCAGTTCCACAATTTTAGTCGCTTCGTTCTACGCCGGGGTTGGGGCGCCGGTGATTTTCAGTTCTTAGTCTCTCCGACGGGTGACTTTCAGTTGGTCAATCCAGAGGCTTTGAGGCCCGCTAAGCGAGAAGAAATCGAGGCGGCTCTTTTGCGGCTGCGAGAAAAAATTGAGGCGCTCGAAAGATGAAGTTGCCGTCGCTGCTTCTTGCCGTGGTTTTTTTTGCCCCTAATGCGAGCGCCGCATTATGTGGAATTTTTCCCGCCCATGAAGAATATTTGAAACTGTCCGCCCGTGGCATGCGAATGAGTACGGATCCGCATCTGGTGGTGGTGGACATGCTCAACACGGACACGCGAACCGCGGTGAGCGGGGCGTGGAATCTGGGGGTTTTGGCGGTGGCAAGCGCAAATTTCCGCCCGCCGGTCGCGCTCAAATTTTCGGACGCGGAATACCCCACAACTACGAGCCCACACGCCACCTAAAGGGACGAATCAAACAGTATGTGGCCGTTCACCGGACGCTCGGTTACATGCGTGTGGCACCTCAGCTCCGGGCCATACTAGAGGCCGACGAGGTGAGCCGGCTGCTACAAAATCCGAGTGTGATGAGTGCGCTTTATGGCCGTCACGGTCCTAGATTAGAGGCTGAGTTGAAAACTCAGTGGCTGGGCTATGCGATGGACCTCCTTCGAGCGCCCCATCCATTATCGCGTGCTCTAACCATTCCTCCTTATATGGGCTCGTGGTGCGAAGATCATATAGTTAGGGCGCTCACGGAAATGGCTGAGATCCGCAAGCGCGTGATGGCCGCCGGGGTAGATTTGAACGATCAGCAATTGGTCGTGGATCCGGATGCACACGTCTATTTGATCGATATGGATCCCTACATTTTCAATCCGACCGCGGCGGCTAAAACGGACTTTATGACCGAGGCCTTGTACTTGATTGAGGGTTGGGAACGAATTTCGGGCCGCACCTTGAGACCCGAGACCCGAGCGGCGCTGCTATCGAAATTGCGCTCCCACCATCCGGTCTGCACCCACTCGGTTCATGCCGACACGGGGGAGTGGCGCGATTTGAATCCCATCGTTTGTGGCGAGCCGGAAAAGGTTCCGGTTTCGGTACGTGCGACGGTAAAGTCGACAGATGAAGAGGATTCGGCATCGAGCGACCGTGCGATCGCGGTTTGGCCAAAGCTACAGCAGCAGTATTTGACTCGAGGGTTTTGGGAGCGGGTCACTTGGCTCACGCTTTTGTCGGGCGCGGCCGTGGCTGCACGAAAGGTGACCTTTGCTAAGCTCGCGTTGGCCTACGCGATCCTCGTGCCCACGGCTTTGAATGCGCAGGAAGCCCCCGGTTATTTCGGTTCACCTGAAGGAATGGATTACCTGCTGCGAAATTCCTCGCCTGAATTTGTGGAATTTGTGATCCGGGCCAATCCAAAACTAGCCGTGCAAATCTTGGAACTTTGGGATTCCCTGGGTTCGATACATCCCCAGTGAAGGGGTCAAAAAAAGCGCCGGTGGTCTGAACAGGAACCACCGGCGCGAGGGTAATCGCATCCCGACCTAAGTAGCCCGACCGGTCAGGGGATATCTTGATTTCATTGTGCCGGCGGACAGGCTCCGATCACACTGACAAACTTGCCCGCGTGTGTCTCAAAATGGGACTTGGCGAAGACTTGCCTCAATGCCTGTTGCACTGCACTACGTGAATATACGTGAGCCTTAACCGATATCGTGCAGCGCCCCAATATAAAGCGTGATACAGCAGTACCATGACGAATGATGAAGATCGCGGGAGCGGCCCGGAAAGCTCCAAACGGGCCTCTGTAGAGGCTTTCCCCATTG
>JALHOQ010000158.1 GCA_022842925.1 Bdellovibrionales bacterium | reverse complement strand
TGGACTTGAGCGCGTCGAGGACGGTTTCGGTCACGAGTAGTACCCCTCGACGCGGTAGGAACCCGCATCGAACCGGTGGATGACGAGGCCGAGCTTCTGAAATGCAAAAAGGAGCATAAGCGCGAACTTCATCAAAGACCCCCATAGGTGCTCGCCGACTTTTTGCAGGGCTGTGCAGCATCTTGCTGCACAGCCCTGCAAAAAGTCGACGAGCACCTATGTTAGGTGTTTGGCTGCAGTTTCGCAAGCACTGGAGATTTGGTCGGCCAAGCTGCGCGCGAGGGCTTCGTCTTTGGGCGATTGTTGTTTTGTGATGACGGGCCAAGGCTCCTAAAAGCAAACGACGACGCGAGAGAAGGGTTTCGGTAGCGAGGCTTTGTTCCAAGATTTTTCGAACACGATGGCGCTCGATGCTGCGGAACCCATCGGAACGATTCGGGCCCCAGCAAGGCGGGAGAGTTCGAACACCCCCGGCTTCACCATATGAAGCGGCCCCTTGGGCCCGTCCACGGCCATTGAGCCCCTGTAATCTTGTTGAACGATCAAACGGACTAACCCTTTTAAAGCCCCTATTCCGCCGCGCGTGCTAGAACCCTTGCTCGTGGCGCCGCCAAATTTGCGAATGGTAAAATCAATCAGCTGACCGTCTTTGCTAGTGGAGGTCATGGTGGCAATACGGTAGGGCCGAACGAGAGGGACGATATGCAATTCCGTTCCGTGCCAATGGGCGAATATCAAACGTTCGCCGCGCTCTTTTGCTTCTTGCAAGCCGGGAGATTCAATCAACCGCACGCGCCAGGTTGCGGTCCACAGCCGATAAAAGACCCAAACCAACCAGGGCAGAACATACGAACGAAACATTATTTATTTATGAAGAGCCTTCTTAAACTCTTCTGTCATCTTAGGTACGATTTCGAATAGATCGCCCACTAAGCCGTATGTGGCCTTTTGAAAAATCGGCGCGTCGGCATCTTTGTTGATCGCGACAATCACTTTGCTGCCGCTCATTCCAGCTAAATGCTGGATAGCGCCCGAGATGCCGGCGGCGATGTAGAGACTCGGCGCCACTGTTTTCCCAGTTTGTCCGACCTGCATGCTATGTGGAACCCAACCGGCATCGGCTACGGCTCGCGAAGCGCCCACGGTGGCCCCAATTGCATTGGCAAGTTCTTCAAGGATCTTGAAGTTCTCTCCGTTTTGCATGCCGCGCCCGCCGGAGACAATCACATTGGCCTCAGTCAAATCCGTTTTAGTCGATGTGCCTTTGACGACTTCCTTATTGGTGATTTTGCCGGTGCCTGCGGGTGGTGAAAAGTCTTTGTTAGTTGCGGTGGCGGCGCTATCAGGAGAGCCCACTGGGAGCTGATTTGGACGCATAAGCACGAACTTCACGGGACTACCGACGAATTCCACTTCAGCTGTGCATTTGCCCGCATAAAGGGGGCGGCGAGCTTTTACGTCGCCCGATGTTAGCTGTAGGATCGTGCAGTCACTGGCCACGCCGGAGTCGAGCCGCGCGGCTACGCGCGGAAATAAGTCGCGGGTCAGGCTACTACTTGAACCAAGCACGACGTCGGCACCCGACTCTTTGATCATCACAGTTAGAGTTTCGGCGAACGTATCCGGATTGTAGGCGGCCAGCGTGGAAGCGTCGGCTATAAAAACCGTCTTGGCGCCATACTGGGCGGCCTTGGCCGCGAGGCCCTTCACATTGGCGCCGATTAGGCCAGCCACCACCTCGCGGCCCGAAGCTTTTGCGGCGGTCAGAAGCTCGAGGCTGCCCTTTTTTAGATCCTGAAGTCCTTCGATAAAAACAAAAACTTTACCCATTTTCCCCTCACAAAACTTTCGCTTCTTCGAGAAGCAGTTGAACCAGTTCTTTGGCTTGCGCGCCGGCGTCCCCGGCAATCATTTTGACCTTCGGCTTCTCCGGAGGGAGTTCGAAGTTTTTTAGCCGCACTTTGATTTGCGAAGCTTGCATTCCGGTATCAGCCAAAGTCAGCTCTTTAAGCGGCTTCTTTTTCGCTTTCATGATTCCCGGAAGGCTGGCGTAGCGCGGAGTATTTAAGCCTTTGTTGGCCGCAATCACACACGGGCCCTGAATTTCAAAAACTTCCCGTGCTCCGCCTTCGACTTCACGCTCGGCGGCAATAGTGCCCGAGGCGGAAAACTTCGTGACCATCGTGACGTGGGGCACACCGAGTGATTCAGCTAAGATTTGCGGAACACTGGCCGCGTTATCATCGATCGCCAATTTGCCGGTGAACACGATATCGAATGCGCCTTCTTTTTGAATTGCTCCCGCCAGGGCCTTGGCGGTGAGATAAGGATCTAAATGATCAGCACTATCAATTACGATTCCATCATCCGCACCCATGGCCATCGCGGTGCGAAGAGCGTCCGTGACCCGGGTTTTAGGACCGATCGTCACGACAGTGACGGTGCCGGCGCCCTTGCTTTCTCTAAGCTTGAGAGCTTCTTCGACGGCGTACTCATCGTAGGGATTCATAACCCACTTGATTCCGGTTTCTTCAATCCCCGAACGGTCGGCTTTCAATTGAATTCGAGTCTCGGTGTCAGGCACCTGTTTTATGCAGACAAAAATCTTCATGTGTGAACCCTCGCATAGGCTAGACCTTTAGGGTTCTGTGAGGTAATTTGCCTAAAGTCAAATAGAAGTAGGAACACAACTGTGAATACAACATGGGCGGCGTCCACGATCGGCCGCAAACAAATTATTGGTATTACTGGCTTAGGCTTGTGCGCATTTGTTCTCTCACACATGGCGGGCAACCTTCTCATACTCATCAGCCCGCAGGCGTACAACGAGTACGCCCACGCTCTGATTTCCAATCCGTTGATTTATGTGGCGGAAGCGGGGCTCGTGCTGCTCTTCTTGGCGCATCTTGCCACAGCCAGCGTGATCCAGTTTAAAAACTGGAAAGCGCGCGACCGCCGGTACGAGGTCCCTCCCAATGGCGAAAAGGGCACTTCCGTTGCGCGACGGACATTGTGGGCGCAGGGGATGTTAATTTTGGTTTTTCTAATTTTGCATCTCAACACGTTTAAGTACGGCGAGAATTACACCGTGAATTACGGCAACGGCGAGATTCGCGATTTGCATAAGCTTGTCATCGACGTATTTCAGCAGCCGGGCTACGTGGTTTGGTACGTGGTTGCGCTCGTCGTCCTTTATTTTCATCTGGCTCATGGGCTGGCGTCGAGCCTTCAAACAATGGGGATTCATCATCCCCGTTATCAGCCGGCGATCAAAGCGTCGAGCCTGTTTTACGCGATCATTGTGGCCGGCGGTTTTATCGTTCAACCGCTCTATGTTCTTTTTCTTTATCGAGGGTAATCATGGCGGAAGTTTCTCCGAAATTAGATGCGAAGGCGCCGACAGGACCCATCGAGACCCGGTGGGAGCGGCACAAGTTCCAAATGAAGCTGGTGAACCCGGCCAATAAACGGAAACACACGGTGATTGTGGTCGGAACCGGACTGGCCGGCGCATCCGCTGCAGCTAGCCTGGGTGAGTTGGGCTATCACGTAAAAGCCTTCTGCATCCACGACTCGCCTCGCCGCGCGCATAGCATTGCCGCCCAGGGCGGAATCAACGCAGCCAAAAACTACTCGAACGACGGCGATTCTATTTACCGCCTGTTTTACGATACGGTGAAAGGTGGCGACTTCCGCAGTCGCGAGAGCAATGTTTACCGCCTGGCACAAGTGTCGACCGCCATCATCGATCACTGCGTTGCCCTCGGCGTCCCGTTCGCGCGCGAGTACGGCGGACTACTCGACAATCGTTCATTCGGTGGCTCGCAGGTTTCTCGTACGTTCTACGCGCGTGGACAAACCGGGCAGCAGCTGCTTTTAGGCGCGTACTCCACGATGAACCGCCAGATTCAGCGCAAGAGCGTCGAGATGTATGCCCGCCGGGAGATGCTCGACTTAGTTGTGATTGATGGCGTCGCTAGAGGTATTACGGTCCGCAATTTGGTGACGGGTGAAATCGAGTCGCACTCCGCCGACGCGGTTCTTCTCTGCACTGGCGGTTACGGGAACGTTTACTTTTTGTCGACCAACGCGATGAATTCCAATGTTACGGCCTCGTGGCGTTGTCATCGGCGAGGGGCTTACTTCGGTAACCCGTGCTTTACTCAGATTCACCCGACCTGCATCCCCCGTTCGGGCGAGTATCAATCGAAACTCACGCTGATGTCGGAGTCCTTACGCAACGACGGACGGGTGTGGGTGCCCAAAAACAAAGGCGATAAGCGAAAGCCTCAGGAGATTCCGGAGAGCGAGCGCGACTACTATCTGGAGCGAATCTACCCCAGCTTCGGGAATCTGGTCCCTCGCGACGTGGCTTCACGCCAGGCTAAGTTCCGTGTGGATGAGGGGCGCGGCGTGGGCCCAACGGGCGAAGCTGTGTATTTGGATTTTGCCGATTCGATCAAGCGCGTCGGTCGCAAGGGCATTGAAGAGAAGTACGGAAACCTCTTCGATATTTATCACAAGATTTCGAACGAAAATCCCTATGAGATGCCGATGCGAATCTTCCCGGCTGTTCACTATACGATGGGCGGCCTGTGGGTCGATTATAACCTGATGAGCACCATTCCGGGCCTACATGTGCTCGGCGAAGCCAACTTCTCCGATCATGGGGCCAATCGTCTCGGGGCCTCGGCTCTGATGCAGGGCTTGGCCGACGGATACTTTGTAATTCCCTACACCCTGGGCCATTACATCGCCTCGAACAACCTACCTAAAATCGATTCGAATCACGACGCTTTTAAGGCGAGCCGTGAAGAAGTGAGTCAGCGCCTGAACAAACTCCTCTCAGTAAAGGGCAAGCATACGGTCGACGATCTGCACCGCCAGCTCGGCAACGTAATGTGGGAGTACGTCGGGATGTCTCGGAATGCCGAAGGTTTAAAGACGGCCGTCGATAAAATTCGTGGTCTACGCAAGACTTTCTGGAGTGATGTCCACGTGACGGGCGAGCGAAACTTCAAAAACGCCGAACTCGAGAAAGCGGGTCGCGTGGCGGACTTTTTGGAGATGGGTGAATTGATGGCCACCGATGCTCTCGTTCGCGAGGAATCCTGTGGCGGACACTTCCGCGAAGAACACCAAACTCCGGACAATGAAGCCAAGCGCGACGACGAGAAGTTTCAGCACGCAACAGCTTGGGATTTTACTGGGGGCGGAGAAGATCCGACTTGGAAAGCCTTTAAAGAACCGTTGCAATTTGAATACGTCAAACCTTCACAAAGAAGTTACAAATGAACCTGAAACTCAAAATTTGGCGCCAGGCCGGTCCGCAAGCGAAGGGCCACTTCATGGACTTCGAGGCCAAGAATTTGAGTCCCGACATGTCCTTTCTCGAAATGATGGATGTGGTGAACGAAGAGCTTGTGCGCACAGGGCAGGAGCCCGTCGAGTTCGATCATGACTGCCGTGAAGGGATTTGCGGATCTTGTTCTATGGTGATCAACGGCAACCCCCATGGTGGCGATCGTGGGACCACGACATGCGAATTGTACGTTCGGCGGTTCAAAGATGGCGACACAGTGGTCGTGGAGCCTTTTCGCGCCCGCGCCTTTCCCGTTATCAAAGACTTGGTGGTGGATCGCTCCGCTTTTGATCGAATTCAACAGGCGGGAGGCTTTATTACGGCCAATACGGGCGCAGCGCCCGACGCGAATGCGATTCCTGTTCCGAAGCCGGACTCCGATCGCTCCTTTTCGGCCGCAGTTTGCATCGGTTGCGGTGCGTGCGTGGCAGCTTGTAAAAATGCGTCAGCCTCCTTGTTTACAGCCGCAAAGTTGAGCCACTTGGCTTTGCTTCCGCAAGGTCAGGCGGAGCGAGAGGAAAGAACTTTACGAATGGTCGCGCAAATGGACGCGGAAGGTTTTGGCGCCTGCACCAACACGGGCGCATGCTCCGCTGCGTGCCCCAAAGAGATTAGCCAGGAAACCATCGCTCAGATGAACCGAGACTTTCTTAGAGCGTCTCTAAGTCGAAGGTAGGCCGGAATATGGGGGGGCTGCTCGCGTTCTTGATCGGCGCCGCATATGTTGGCGCCGCCGTACCTCCCCTGAATCCCAAGTTTAAATTCACACCGGTCAATCCGGAGCTCGAAGGCCGCCTAGGCGTGACTCGCGTATATAAGGCAACCGCTGGCGAA
The DNA here is from genome assembly GCA_022842925.1 of Bdellovibrionales bacterium. Lineage (GTDB taxonomy): Bacteria > Bdellovibrionota > Bdellovibrionia > Bdellovibrionales > UBA1609 > JALHOQ01. Next base: position 1,750 of record JALHOQ010000158.1, on the reverse strand, counting down.
CTTCATCTGAAGACTGTTCCAATCGCCGATCAAGCTACGGCGGCGCGAGCAGTCGAAGTCAGTTTTGGTTTAATCAAAGGCCTTTATGAACCGAAGAAGAATCCTTATGCAGGAGAGGTCACATCATTGGTTCAGTGTGACCGCCGATTCGCCCCCCGTGAGTTCAGTGTTTCCTGTCCCGGCGGGCTAAAGGCCAAAGGTCTTACAGGTGGAGCCGGAGGGCGACACAGCTTCGGCATGTGCCGCCGGGAAGACATTCAGCAGATTGGCGCATTCTTCACCTGCTTCCATCCGGGCAAAGGCGAGTTATTTGAAGTTCGGCTCTTTATGCCCTATTCGTCCTCCAAAGGGTGGGTCGAGCAACTGAAAAAGATTGAAAAAACAGCGCGGGAGATTTTGCAGTGAAGTCCGTGATCGCGGCCGTTTTCGCGATCGTGGCGATTTCGTTCTCTGGCTTTTATTGGTACAAACGCTTTTCGTCCGTTCCTAAGCCCGCCACAAAACCTAATATTCTTGTGATTAGTACTTGCTCGCTTCGTCACGACGCCGTGGCCGACATGCCGAATGTGCAGAAATTTTTCTCGCAAGGCTCGTTCTCTTTTCCGAATGCCTTTAATGGGTTGGGTTGGACAGCGATTTTCTCGGTGACCGCGCCCGAAATCCGGCGCAAATGGTTTGAGCAAGTAGGTTATCGACCCGCGGGCCTGCTGGTCAAAAACCATATGTACCTAATCCCCTTGCGCAACTCTTGGAAGCAGGGATTTACCCGCGAAGAAAAAAACCAGGGGCTGGCTCCGCCCGATAGCAACTTCGAAAAAAACTACCGCGAGGCCTTTGAATTTTTTGTTGAGACGGTGGTTCGCCCCACCAATGTGCCTTACTTCGTCGTCGCACAGTTGAAGTACGTCCACTATCCCTTGATTGATCGGTTCAACGCCGATTCAAAGTGGGATCAGTTTCTCGATCACGGCGAAAAAAAACGGGTCGAAACCTACTTGGCCAATCCCGAACGTTACCCGGCTAAACTTCCGCTACTTCTAATGTTGACCAATGATACAGGACTTTTACGCGCCCATCCCAAAATAGGCCAGGCGCTGGCCGGTAGCCCGCGCGAGGGCGGCCACGATAACGCTTTTCTTGGTCTCTTAAATACGCCGGCCTTTCTTGGAGACTGGAAGGCGTCCGCGGACTATGCGATTGACCTTGAAATTTTAAAGAAAATCTACCGCGCGAATGTTCTGTATATGGATCAGATCGTCGGCGAAATGCTAGAGCGGATGAAAGCGCGTGGGGATCTTGACAATACGGTCGTGATTTTTGTCGGCGACCACGGCGAGGTTCATATGGAACGAGGTCACCTCACCCATGGCACCTCGTGGTTTGACCCCGCTCTGCGCGTGCCGCTGATGGTCCGGTTTCCACATCAGGACGAGAGCGCCGTTATTGAATCGCAAACCAACTTCTTCACTTTAACCAAAATTATCACTGGAATTGCCGAGGGAAAAATCGATGCCACGGGATTTACCGAGCAGGTGCAAAAGTTCGCGGACCCGGTTGTGATCGGCCGGGATTGTTCAAACACCTGGCGGGTTATCCGGTATGACAATAGATGGAAATATGTGGTCGACAACTCGAGTGGAGAGAGCTGGCTTTTCGATTTAGAGAAAGATCCTGAGGAAATGCAGAATTTGGTGAACGAGCGATCCGAAATGGTCGCCGAGCTGGAATCCCGTTATTGGGAACGCCTGCC
>JALHOQ010000157.1 GCA_022842925.1 Bdellovibrionales bacterium | reverse complement strand
GGTGGACAATTGGATTGCAGACGCACTTTCCAGAATTGTCGTTCCTGAAGATATCATCGAGTGGACCAAAGCTGCTTTAGTTGAAAGCCATCAGCATGAACAGCAATACCATTTACAACAGATCCAAACTCTTGAAGGTCGCTACAGGACTGCTCAAGCCAAAATTGATAGAGCCTACGAAGACAAACTTGAGGGAACCATCGATTCAGAATTTTGGGCATTACAAAACTCCCGACTCCGTTCTGAGCAGACTGATATTGAAACCCAATTGGGCATTCTACGAGCCGCAAATAGCGCATACGTCGAAAAGGGTGTTCAACTCATGGAGCTCGCCAGACAAGCTCCTGAGCTTTTTAAATCGATGAATCCGGATGAAAAACGTGAACTCGTTAATTTGGTACTATCGAACCCGCGAATCGAAAACGGAAGTCTCCGTTATGACTTTAAAAAACCGTTTTCAATGTTCGTTGGAATGACTGATTTAGGAAATTGGCGGAGTGGACGGGACTCGAACCCGCGGCCTTCCGCGTGACAGGCGGACGTTATAACCAACTTAACTACCACTCCGCAGCGGTAGACGGTGTCTTGAGAGGCCGTAATCTATTTAAAACGGGCTCCGGTGTCTATCAGGAAATTTGACGTGCTGCTTCTGGAAAAAGAACCTGGTACCTTCAGTTATTCGGCGCGGTTGGATTCGTGGCGTTTTTTTACGTTGTCCCAGATCTTGCGGCTGACGGGGCCCGGTAGGCTGCGCTCGATATGGGCGGCTTCATCTGGGGCTAAGGCGGCCCAGCGGAGCATCACTTCGCCCTTTAGGCCGGCCATATGTTCGCGTACTCCCCGCTCCAGCGTCGGGCTCTCGACCTGAGGGTCCTCCACCACTGATTTTAGCACCTCAGAGGCCGTCTCGCGGTCGCCTGACTTCAAGGCTTCCACCAGCAGATCCACCGCTACATCTTGGCTGGCCACCACCGCGGCCGCGGTTGACGGCTCGGTCAGACGAAGACCTAGGGCCCTGAGAAGTGCCGTATCATTAAGCAGGCGGCTTTTTTCGGCCTGGTCGGCCTCACTTAAAAAAAGGCGCTTCTGCATGTCGCTGAACAGATCGATTTCCTTTTTAAATTCGAACGGCAGCTCCGGTCGTTGCGGGGCCCCGCCTGCCGCCTCAGGCGTTACTTCTTTCATTAGCGCCACTTGCGCCCCGGGCGGGACCGGTGGTGGCGTAGCCGACGTCGGATTGTCTTGAGAACCGGGGACCGTGATTTCCCCTTCGATTACAAATTCGCCCAGCTCTTGCGGCCGATTGGCGTCACCCGAGCAAGTCACATGCGAAAAAGCCCAGCCTACTAAGGCTCCGCTAAACAACAGAACCGCGGCCGGGCGCATCTTCATTAATTAAAAACCCCTCGGATCAATGATGTGCGAAGTACACGACGGTTCAGCATCTCGATTCCTTCACCGGCAAAGTACGCCGTCCCGGTCAGATAGCCGTTGGTCATGATGATATTGTGCTTTTGATCCGACGATTGCACGAACACATTATAAACTCTGCCGCGATAGTTTTCGCGAGTCAAACTTACGATCCGGTCTAAACCTCCGCCGAGCTGGACCAGCGACTCGCCGACCTTAAAGTCGCGGGCCTCTTTCATACGTCCATCTTGCGACACGATCGCATGACCTTCGGTCACTCTTAAAGAGCGGCCCGAAGCCATCTTAAAGACGAGGATCTCATGCTCGGCTTCCGACCCTTGAATCCACTGGTCCACCCGTGTTCTTTGCACCGAACCCGAGTGCAAACTCGAACCGGACTTCAGGCTCGCCACGTATTGGAACTGCTGGTGCCACGCGTTTTCGAAGTGCACGTACTCAAGCCTTCGGCCATCGCGGCTCGCACCCATTACGTGTTGCTCAGGCGTCGCGCAGTCGACCACGCAGATCGCGGCGATATAGACACCGGCCGGAAGTTCGCAGCTCGCGTCCGAGCGCTTCGGCGCGATCCACTTTTTCTCGGGCGTCGTCGAAGCGTTCATCCAAGTGGCATAGATCACGTTCCCACGATGAGTGAGCTGACCCTTGCTGCCGCCATTGTAGTAATCGTACTGCTGCAAGAAGGCCTTGATCTCGGGCACGCTTGCGGCGCACTTCTTCATCCACTGGTAGCGACCCTTGGACTCGGTCTCGCTCAGTACGTCCTTCGAGCACTTGGCCGGAGCGTAGTCCTTACAGTATTTCTCTTCGACCCACGGACCCGTGACCTCGTTCTCGCTCTCCTTTTGCACGGAGTGATCGATACAGGCGTAAACCGTTGTCTTAGTGATTTCGCGGCGATTGATCGTATAGCCGATTTGATCGGAGGGGCACTTGCCGCTCTGGCCGGCCTCTTCCACCCGACCACTAACTTCGCTACGGCGAACTGCATCCGGATTGCCATCGCAAACACGAGTCACGACCGGGCGCTCACCGCCGCAACGATCAAGCAGTGCCAGTTCACCTTTGGAATCGCGGCATTCGTAGATCTGTTGCTGCTGACCACCGCAATCGGCGGTACAGGCGGACCAGTTCTCGGTCGCCGACCAATTGTAAGTCGGACACATTCCCACGGTGACGATCGGTCCGCGATGCGTGTTGGTGGTGGTCACGGTGCCGTTGTCGCAACGCTTGTCGCTTAACGTCTGGTAGATATCGACCACACCGGTCTCGCCGAATTTGCATTCTTTCGGCACGGTCTCTTGTCCGGTGATAATATCGGTGATCGTGGTGCCGTGAGATCCCACTCCCGGGCAGCCATTATTACAAGACAGATAAACATGGTCTGTCGAGCCGCCGATCACGCCGTTCTCACACGTGCGGCGCTGACCGACTTCGGCGCACGAGCCCGCGGGAGCGCGCGACGAATAGAAGGTCTTGCTGGCGCCATCTTGCAGATACCACTTGCCGCCCACGTTGACGAAATTCCCCGAGGCGAGATCTACGCCTTCAAGCGCCTGGGGCGGCAGTTCGCAAAGCTGATTCGAGCACTGGCCTTCGCTCACGGTTTCTTGCGAGCGCGAAACTTCAACCCATTGCAGCACCTCACCACCGACGAGCTTGCACTCTTCGACAACGCGGTTGCGGTACGTGTTGGTCTGCGATCCGCCGACGCCACACTGTTTGGTTTCGGTAAACGTCTCGCTGACGGCCGAGCGCTGTTCGCCGGGCGTACAAAGGCCGGGTGTCGGATCCGGATCCGGTTCTGGATTCGGATCGGGATCGGGATCGGGATTGGGGTCCGGATCGGGATTTGGATTTGGTCCAGGCTGAGGACCTGGCTGCGGAGTTGGCGTCGGGGTCGGAGTCGGGGTCGGAGTCGGATCATCCCCGAGCACGGTCACCGATCGCGTGATCGTAAGTAGAGGACGATTGCTTCCTGCTTCAAACAGATCCACCCGAACTGTGTAAGAGCCAGGGGCATCGTACGAATGAGTCAGATTGTTGCCGACCATCATCAGGGTGCCATCGCCGAAATTCCAGCGCACCTGGCGCACGCGCCAAGCCAGGCACTGCGGAATAAAGGCCGAGAATGTGCCGCTCTGTCCGACTTCAATATTGTCAGGACCGGAAATCACGAGCTCGCGCACGCATTCCATGCCGTCGGTGGGCGGCAAGACATTAATATTATGAGTGAGCGTCACAGGCTGGGCACCGGTGGGCGTCACCACCACAGTCACCACAAACTGCCCCGACTGAAAATAGGTGTGCTCTTTAGGGCCGACACCCGTGTCAACGGGAGAGCCATCGCCGTAATCCCAGGCCACGCTCGAGAGAGCCATTCCACTCGGAACAGCGAGTTCGAAATGATGCGGAAGCTCGGCCATGCCGAGTTGCGGGCCGATCAATTTAATCTCCGACGTGACCACGGTCAGAACGGAAACTTCCACCGGCTCGTCGGCCGACTTGGTTTTGACTTTGGCCACAGCCACCCATTGGCCTTCGTGCTGATAGGTGGTGCGGATTTTTTCTGTTTGCAGCGCCGGTGTGCGATTGGCATCCATATTCCACTGCACGGCCTTGGAGCCCACGCAGTTCTGATTTAACCGATAGTGGACCGTATCGCCCTTTTCGGCTCTTTGCAGGCCCATCATTTTGAGATGTTTGGGGTCGACCTCAAGGGCGTCGGGTTCAGGACCGCAGTTCAGGGACTGCGCCGTGAACTTCCCGTCCATGCCCTTTAATGCGCCTTCACCGCCGCCGGACTTTTGGCATGCGGTCGTCGTCAGTAAAACACCCACTAATATTAGTAATACGTTCTTCATAGCCCACTCACTCCTGCTAATACTATGGTCGGGTGATCGCGGGATTTTATAAAGATCTAAGGGGCTTACGCCTCAACGTGAAATGCCGGACTGTCAGCGGAATAACAGTTTTCGAAACTTAGTTTAAAAGTTCAATAAACTGTCGAACTCGTTTCTGGGATTCTGTCCATTCCGTTTACGCCAGCGCCAAGAAGCCTGGGGAAAATTTTCGTCAAAGGTAACATCAGGTGACGCCAGATAGTAAATATCATTTGTGTATAGCCCGGGGAGTTCAATCACTTCGTCCCGAATTAAGACAATCAGTTGCCGGTAAAGTCGACGGCGTTTTTGACTATTAAACTCCTTTTCGAGCTGGTCGAAAAGTCGATCCGCCTTCGCATGATTAAAACCGCTCGTATTATAGGGTCCTTTGGAGTGCAGCACGGAAGCATGAGGGGCTTCGGAAAACGCGCCATCGAACGCCGCCAAGTCGTACTTGCCCTGTTTGATCTGATGCCACCACTGGGACTCGTCGGCGATTCGCTCCACCCGGATCTCAATACCCAGTTTAGCGGCGTCGGCTTGATAAAGATCTACCCAGCGGTCAGTGGCATGCCCGCGTACAATCGCCTTCAATCGCAGTCGCTCGCCGTCTTTGTCTAAGAACGAATCTTGATCGCGATCTTCAAATCCCATCTGCGCCAAGAGTTTGCGCGCGGCCTTTGGATCATAGGCGGTCGGTTTGCGCGTGGGATAGTAGTACATGGAGGGGGAAAAGCTATCGAGGGCGAGCCGATATCGGCCCAGAAAGATCTTCTCATTCAGAGCGATTCGATTCCATAACAAGAGCAAAGCTTTTCTTAAGCGAACATCTTTAAGTAGCGGATTCTTGAGGTTTAAACCGAATCCGAGACCACGTCCAAATGGTGTTCTCGCCAGGCGAGGCGATAGACTTCCCTGATAGCTTTCACCCGACGGCACTTCGAAAAGGTCTAGCTCACTCTTCTCCACTAGAAACTCGGCCAATCGGGAGTCCGGGACCGACTTGAAGAGCACCGGCGGCGCCACCGGGACTCGATACTCCGCCCAGCCCCACCAATTTTTGCTCGGCGCCAGCTCCAACGGCCCGTTGGATTCGAATCCGGCCACATGAAAAGGTCCGGTTCCAATCAGCTTATCTCGCCACTCTTCATGGTTTACTTTGCCGTAGTACTCATGTGGGAGGATGCGCAGGCTGGAAATAATATTCTTAAATTGCTGGTAGCCGAGCTCTTTCATTTTGAACTCGACAACATAGGGTTCGGGCACCTCTACACTCTCGACTCGATCCCACATTCCCCGCCACATCTCACCCTTGTACTCAGGCTTAAAATAGCTGGACCAGGTAAAGCGGACGTCTTCACTGGTGAACTCTTGGCCGTTATGAAACTTCACGCCTTTGCGCAAGTGGACCCGAATCCGTTTCTCTTTCTCCAAGACTGTCCAATCCAGGGCCAGAGCGGGCTCCAGATCCTGAGTGTAGGGATTGATCCGCGCCAATGTTTCAATCACCAGACCGGTCATGGTGAACGAGTCGATGCCATTGATGGTATAGGGATTCAGCGATGCAATTCGGGTGGTGAGCCCTTTGGTGATCCTCTGACCCTGATCCCGGCCGGTCACCGCCGAATCCGCGGCCCAGGGAACCCAGATAAGAAGCGCGAGAAGGATCCTCATTTTCCGATATAGGCCACGGCTTTGAGCTCGACCGCGATTGGCGTGGGCAGAGATAAAACTTCCACCGTGGTGCGGGTCGGGCCGATTTTGGCGAAGTATTCGCCGTAGACTTTATTGAAGGTGGAAAAATCCTCTTTCATATTGGTCAGAAAGCAGGTGACGTCGACTACGTTTTCGAGCGTGGCGCCCAAATCTTCTAAAACAAAACGGATATTTTGAATCACGGAGTGAGTTTGTATAGCGACGTCGTAGGAGGTGATTCTTCCCACGGCATCTAAATGCACGCCCGGAATCTCTTTTGTACCCGGCCGCCGCGGACCCATTCCGGAAACAAAAATAAAATCCCCCACTCGCCTGGCGTGCGGATAGGGGCCGACTGGCTCGGGTGCGCGTTTAGAATGGATCACGTCAGGGTTCATTTTTTTACACTCCTAAAGGTGCGCATTCGGATCAAAATACCAGCGATCGATATCCGGGTCCCATTGATCCCAGGTGGGAATTTTTCGTAAGTTCTCTAGATATTTTTCCGGCACCACTCCCGGCACCAGAAACGCCTTTTGGCGGCGGAGCGGATAGGGATTCCGCAGCGCAAAGCCCAACACGCCGAGAATCCCTCGCGCAATGTACCATGTGGCCTGCGGATTCCAACCGTGCGCAATCTTAATCACAACTCCAAGACCATCAGGATAATCTTTGTGCGCAATTCCTAGTCCAAGAAGTCCGTCGGCACCTTCTTTGGCAATCACCAGGCCATTGCACGATTTCATTACGGTCGTATCGAGGCGGTTAAAGCCGCCGACTAAATCCGGATACTTGATCATGGATTCCCAGATCCAATCCTCGTTCCGAGTCTTGGCCAAGCCGGCGTAACAGCGGGCGAGTTCATTCACTGTCATAGCCACGGTCGGTAGCCCGTCGCCATCGCGGGCGATACGCTTGGGTGAGAAATCGTCGCCCAGATATTTTTTAACGATTTTAAGATACTCTTGAAACACCGGATGCGACGGCAAGGTGTAGCCGGCGCGATTCCAACCTTTAAGCCGGGCGCCTTTGAGAATGGCGGCATGATGACCGGAGGAATTATTAAACCAGCGGCGCGGGCGGCGGACCTGTCGGCCAAACTGCACCAGCGGCAGATCGAGTGGCGTTTGCATTAAGCCCCACTCGCTCTGACTCAACAAACTCTGCGAAACTTCGACATGTTCAGCCGAGCCGTTATGGCTCGACACCGAGATCGCCTTTTGCCGCCAATCGGTCGTACTTTCCAGCTCTTTAGAGAAAACCTTAATATAAAACGGCTTCATCATTGAGCGGCCGTAACAGAGTACGTTACCACCGAAGGCGTGGATTTTTTTATCCCCGCTGTACCAGCTCACCGCCCCGTGAATCGTGTTTTCGCTTACACCATTGCGGCGATAATCGACCAAGGGCTCCCACTCTACGTCGCGGCCGGTGGGCAGATCTTCATTATCGAGCCCGAAGGGATCATGGGGATAAATATCGCTCTCTTCAAGAGGGAGCGCATCGGAATTCGATTGATCACTCATCGAGTTCGCTCTCCAGTTCCGGCTCGGCATGCGGATCACCCCCGAGCACATTGCGCTCTCCAAGGAAAACGTCCGGATCGCTCTCATCAAACTCTAGGTCGCGCGCCGCACGCGGCGCCGGCGTCAGCCCAATTACGGCGGCCCCGCTGCCCCAGATTGGCTGATACTCGAATACTCGGCCGGCGTAGAAATTGTTCTGACCCATTACGGCCGCGAGCCACCAAAACGGTTTGAAATTCGAAACCTTATTCACGCGAGCTTCCTTATGAAACTGCCGCGACAACTGTGAAACGTCTTCGAGGCGACCCTCGCCTAGAAACTCGAGAAATTTCTGATTCCACTCCTGGTCTTTGAGCGAATGGATCTTGTCGTCTTTGGGGTCAATTTTATTCTCATGTATCCGATTCGAAAGCGAAGTCACCACGACCGCAACAGCCTTCTTGCCTTGTTTTTCTAATGCATCACGGGCGGCTTTGCCGAG
>JALHOQ010000156.1 GCA_022842925.1 Bdellovibrionales bacterium | reverse complement strand
GGATGGTTTCGGCCCCGAGAAAGAGGGACGAAAGCGCTTTGTGATGCCCGTCCACGATGTGGACTTTTCCTCTATAATATATGCCGGTGACGGTTTTATGGAGGGGCAGCATGGAGCGGCCCTGATCGAATTCAAAAACCCATCCGCCGCCATTACCGAAGAAGGTCACCGGATTTTTGCGCAGATCTTTATGCATGGCGGAGACAAAGCGCTCAAAACTGAAACGGCTCTGGGACGCTTCAAGAGCCCGCAGGGGGATAAAGTCATCGCGATCTGGGGCTTGGGCCAGTCGGAATTCGGCGGCGCCCTGGCGATTCAGGCGGCACTGGGCTCGAAACTCCTCGAGCGTAGGGGAGAGATTGGGTTCCGATGCCGACTTGGACCAGACTGGTGCCGCCTGGACTAACAGCAAGAGCAGAAAAATTCTTAATACCATGTGTAGCCATTTGTTCTTTCAAAGGGCGGTCTGCTGTCAATTGGGTTTCAGATTGAGAACAGAATTAAAATTAACTTCAGATTTTGGCCATTTAGGAATAGTTTTCAATTAGTGAAGTCCCTTATCCATGCCCCATTTTTTGAGCCTCTTCGAATCGCCGACGTAAGCGGTGAGGACGTTTTGACTAGACGATTGCGCGAAATGGGGTTTCATTCCGGCTGTGAAGTCCGTCTTCTTGGTCGCGCACCGTTCAACGGTGCCTTTATCGTGCAATTACATGACAGCGTCTTGGCTCTGCGCAATGCCGAGGCCAAATGTCTGTTGATCCGCTGATTCAATCTTCCACGGTCGCATTGGTCGGTTCACCCAACTCGGGCAAAACCACGCTTTTTAACTGGTTAACGGGATTGCGTGCGAAAACGGTGAACTATGCCGGTAGCACGGTTGATTGCGCCCGCGGTCGATCGCTCTCCCTTTACGGCGACTCGCTCCATGTCCTCGATACGCCGGGAATCTATTCCTTGCAGCCCCACGGCCGTGATGAGGAGGTCACACTCCAGGCGTTGACCAAGCTCGATGATGTTAAAGTTTGCGTCGTGGTGCTGGATGGCACTCAGCTCAATCGTCAGCTCTATCTCGTACGCCAAATTCAGGCGCTGAAAATTCCCTTCGTTGTTGCTGTGACCATGATGGATTTGGTTCGGGCCAACGGTCGGCGCTTGGATTTAGAAAAATTGAGTGAGTTGGTGGAAGCGCCCGTGGTGGAAGTGGACGGACGGCTCGGCGGCGGCGTGAAAGAACTGCTTGAGGCCGCGCGAGGCATGGTGCTGCGTCATCCGACGCGGGTGCCGGGTGAGATGAATCTGCAGTGGGAAGCCCGCCGGATAGAGACCGAGATCGGGGTGAGCGAGGGGTGGACGGCGCAGGTGGTGCACAAGTCTCCGGAAAAGGAATCGCTGGAGACTTTACGCCGGTGGGACAAATGGCTTTTGCATCCGGTTTTAGGCGTTGTTGCCTTTTTGATGATCATGGGCCTGCTGTTTTCTTCAATTTTTTGGCTGGCGGCTCCGCTAATGGATTTGGTGGATAGCGGGTTTACCGCCGCGGCGGAAGTCGTGCGTGCGGCGCTCGGGGCTGGATTGCTTGGCGATTTTTTATCCAATGGAATAGTGGCTGGGGTCGGCGCTGTTATGGTGTTTGTGCCGCAGATTTTTATTTTGTTCTTTGGTCTGATTCTGCTTGAGGACTCCGGTTATTTGGCTCGGGCGGCGACCATTGTCGATCGGCCGTTGCACAAGTTAGGACTAAGTGGGCGCGCGTTTGTGCCTTTGCTATCGGGATTTGCTTGCGCCGTACCCGCTGTGATGGCGACGCGGAATATTCGCTCGCACCGTGAACGTTGGATTACGGTATTTATTATTCCATTTATGACGTGTTCGGCGCGCTTGCCTGTTTATGCTTTGTTACTCACATTTTTGTTCGCCGGCTCAAACGCGTGGATGGCGGGGGTCGCGATGACAGGGCTTTATATCGGCTCGTTGGTTATTGGGGCTGTGGCGGCGGGGGTATTAAACAAGATTCTTAAGCCGGGTGGCGACTCGCACTTTTTAATGGAGTTGCCGTTTTACCGGCGGCCGAAACTGCGCTTCGTTATGCGGCAAGCGTGGCGGCGTACAGTGAGCTACGTTAAGAAGGCCGGGCCGACGATTTTTGTGTTTGTTTTAGTTTTGTGGGTGGGAGCTCATGTGCCCTATCAGGGCCCCGATGCTTCTCCGTCTGATCAGCTTGAGCAGAGCCTGGTGGGCCGGTTGGGAAAAACGATTGAACCCGCTTTTGAACCCATGGGGCTCGATTGGCGAGCGGGATTAGGAATTATTTCGGCCTTTGTGGCCCGCGAAGTTTTTGTATCGTCATTGGCTGTGATTTTCAGCATCGCGGATGCGGAAGAGGATTCACTGCAAGCAGGGTTGCTCGAGAAAATGCGCTCGGCCACCTTTACCGATGGTTCGCCCGTGTTCACCTCGGCCAGTGTCGCCGCTTTGATTATTTTCTTTATGATCGCGCTTCAGTGCTTGAGCACCACCGGTATCACCTGGCGGGAGATGTCTTCGTGGAAGTACGCGCTGGCGCAACTCGTGAGCATGAATCTGCTCGCCTATGTGGCGGCCGTTCTGGTGTATCAGTTGTTGAGTTGATTGTGCTTCATCGGCGGCCAGGCCTGTTGTGCGCTGGACGGGAAAAAACATTCTCAATAACCTTATTCTAGCCTCCAAGCCGACAATGGATTTGTCACTGTCATCCAGTTAACGCTGATCTTGATTTCAATTGTCTCGGGGGTGGCACCGACGTTGCTTCTATTTTATACGTCCGATCTCATCGAGCTCGTCCCTTTATGAGACAGGCCTTCGAAAGGTGCTCATGAATCAGTCCCTTCCATTAGAGTTCCATTTCCCTGCCCCGAAGACGGTAGGCCATGAGGGCAAATCCGTAGTTCTCCTTTGCACACTCGCCTTGGTAGGTTCATATCTATCAGGCATTCGACTCGAATCCTTGCAACTCTTCCTCTTCGGCGGGGGAGTTTTTGCAGGCTTGGCTATGTGGACGCGAAAGGCGGCCTTTTACCGAAACCGCTTGTTGAAGGTGAAGCTGGATGAGAAATTTTTTTACCTTAGTCGCGAGTTGGTTCATCACTCGCAGATCTGGTCACAGTTTCGCCACGGGTCTTTCTTGCGGATTCCATGGGCGGAAATCGAGCGCTGGGACTTTGCCGATCCCGACACCGTGAGTGGTGTGGACTGGTATGCGACACAATATATTTTACGTTTGCGAAGTGCCCCCGGTATGATTCTGACCATCGATCGAGAACCTATGCTAGATTTGGAGGAAGGGTTTATTCCTATCGCTCAAGCCGTCCTGGCTCGTAGTGGCGGCGCTCTCTATGTTCGCTAGAGGCGGAAGGGTCTAGACCTGCCAGCCGCAAAAGCGGCGTCGTCTCACGCCGAGCTCAGCTTTTCCATCCCTGGATAGCCGATGACAATCTTCGCGACCTCCCGGCTATAGCCCATTCCCTCGAGTTGATTCACGCGAACATATTTGGTTAGGCGTATCCAGGCCTCTCGCCCGACCACGACCCGGGTATAGGGTCGCAAATCCCAGAATTTCAAATCGATTTTCTTCCACCGGCTGACCCCAGTGATCGCCATTGCAATCGCTGCCGTTACCGCACGAATAAACGGCTTATAGCCGAAACGATTGCCCAATTTCATATGGATGTGAATATGGTTACCCACATTAGCGACGGCGAGCAGCTGCACGCCATATTTTTTGGCAAACTTTTTAAGGATAGATGAGACTTTTTTCGGATTGTCTCCCACTCGAAACGACCACCCTGCCTTTGCATGCGAGGACCGCAAAACCAGGTGCATGGTGTTTTTTGTGTCGAGCGGTCTCGGTCGGCTGCGGCCTTTTCGTGTCTTAAGAAGGGTGCCGCCATATTCTTTTGGCTCATTTTTGAGGAGGAGTCGTTGTTTCACGTGAACGAAGGTATCAAGGAGGCTTGCCGAAGGCAAGAGTGGGTTTGGAATTGATGCGCACGTGAAGATTTTTGGACGGATAGAATGATCGCGAACGTGCCCTTCATCTAAAAATTTTTTCAAGCGCGAGAGTCATCGGAGTGCCTCGTGCACTTTCAGGTGCGCGGCTCCTTATCTGATTCGCCCACGAGGTCCGTCCTCGACTGAACCGCACGTCCAGCTGGCGCCCACACTCCACTCCCAACCCGCCGGCCCCTGAGCCCGGTCCGCTCTGCCCACAGAGCGGACCCAAACTGGAACTCGAGCGCGGCTTATGGCGGGGCAATATATTTCTAATTTTTATTTAGAATGAAAATCCATTAATCTCGGCAAATGGAATCCCCGGAAATTCGGAAACTTACGCTCAACATCCCGAAGGTTTATCTTTATGCCTTCTTTCAAACCTTTTTAATCATCATTCCGGTGATTGTGCCGTTTTGGGTGGCGAAGGGGCTCACGCTAAAAGAGATCTTTATCCTACAGGGGATTTTCGGAATCGCGTTGATTATCTTCGACGCGCCGGCGGGGTACGTGGCCGACTACTTCGGCCGCAAAAAAACGCTGGTGGTGGGCGCGTTTATTTCGGCGCTCGGGTTTCAGGTGCTGTGGTTTGGCGAAACCTTTTTTGACTTTGTCATCTATGAGGTGATTCTCGGGCTGGGGCTCGCGCTTCAAAGCGGAAGCGACGTCGCCATACTGTATAACTCGCTCGAAAAGCTCAATACTCAAGGACGCCGGGTCAGCTTTCTCGGCCGCCGGGTTACCGCCAGCACCATGGGTGAAGGAATTGCTTCGCTCCTCGGCGGAGCACTCGCCGCCTATTCTTTAAACTGGCCAGCGTACGCCAATGCGGCGGTCGCTTGGGTCCCGATGTTCGTGGCGCTCACGCTTTATGATCCGCCTGGGCAAAATCTCCCCCGCGGTTCACACCTGCAAAATTTCAAAGACATTGGCAAGGCGCTTTTCGGACATTCGAGGCTGCTGACCTACGCGATTCTCAACTTCATCTTCTACAGTTTTGCCACGTACTGCGCGGTGTGGATTCTGCAGCCGTATTGGAAGGAACGGGGCGTGGCGATTGCGGCGTTCGGCTATTTGTGGGCGGCCAACTCCTTTATGGTCGCGGCTGTGAGCCGTTTCGCTCATACCATTGAAGACAAACTGGGTTCGGTGAAAGTCGTATGGTTGATCGCCATCTTGCCCGCGATCGGATATCTGGGAATGGCCATTGCTCCCGGGTGGTGGGGGATTGCCTTTATCCTCGCGTTCCCGATGTGCCGGGGCCTGAACCAAGTGATTTTTCAGGATGCAATCAACACCCGTGTTCCGGCCGAGATGCGCGCGACCACCAATTCGATTGGCAGTCTGGGTATGCGAATGATGTTTATTATCTTCGGACCCATGATCGGCCACGTGCTCGACACTGGCGGAACCACGGACGCATTAACCTTGCTCGGAGTTGTATACGTGGCGGGAATTTTCTTTGTGGCGATGCCGCTGCTCGGGCAGCGGCATGGCTTTAGATCTTACTGACCGAAGTAGGTCTTACAGGAATCGCGGCGGCCGCCATAAGTGCAGTTGGACATGATGATGCCGATATTCACCGGGATATTATACGGGTTGATGTTCTTAACGTAGACCTGAACGCGGGTTTGGCCCGGATCGAACAGGATATGCCCGCTGGTCGATACGTAGTGCACACCCGCCTGTCCCCAGATCGGGGTGGCCGGAGTCGTATAAAGCGTATCGTTGGTTCTCCAGTCGAATTCCACGCGGGATGTGTAAACGCGATCAAGATCAAACTGCACTAAGCAGTCCGTGCCACGGTAGCAGGTGGGGCCGTAGAAGCTCACTCGCGGGTACTCGGTCGGCGAAGGAGTTGGTCCAGGGCCTGGAGTCGGTGTCGGGGTGGGGCCCGGGCCGGGTGTGGGTCCCGGAGTTGGGCCAGGTGTTGGACCCGGTGTTGGACCCGGATTCGGACCTGGCGTGGGTGATGGGCCGGGGCCAGGCGTAGGCGAGGGACCAGGTCCGGGTGTGGGACCAGGACCAGGGCCGGGGCCAGGTGTCGGGCCAGGAGTCGGATTCGGGCTGCCGGGCTGGCCGATTACGCCGCCGGCATCACCATCGCCGAGATTCGCTTGTTTCGCCGACTCTTTGCTTTCTTTGAAGTTCACATCGGAGCAGTGAATGGCAAAGAGGGACACGCCTAAAACCATGAAGGGTCGAATAATCTGTTTCATGTCGACGATAAATTGCAATGCCAGTGCCCTGCATTTTCGCCGAGAGAAGCAATGGGTGAGATTTAATAGTTTCCGTTGTCTCGTTTTAGAACACTTGGATGCCAATTCACGGAACTTCCGCGGTCGGAGTAAGTTGTCGGAAAGTTCGACAACGGCCTACAGCCAAGCTCACTTAACCAAAGGAACTCCATGCTAAATAAGGCAGTACAATATAGAGCAGCGTGTCCCGAATCAGATAGTATATGAACACGAGTCCTACAAACCGCCATCCGTACTTTCGAAAGGTGGCTCGAAAACCTTCTCTCCGGAGTGTAATCCACATATCTCGAATCTGTGCTTGCATAACTTCTCTCCTAAAGTTCTTCTTGTTTACTTTGAACCCAGATTTGGCGACAGGTTCGCCGAATCACTTGCCGTTCCTTCTCGCCAATTCCGATAAAACTAAATTGAATGATATAGTCACTCTTAGTTGGCCGCCGCTCGACGTGCACGGCTCTAAGCCACACTTGCTCCAAACCCATCTGTTCGGCCGCAAGCCCACCAAGTTCGACCGTATCGCCAGCGGCCATCATTTGCGGCGAGGCAATTCGAATCCCAAATTCGCTCACTCCAAGAACGGTGACAGGATTCATAAAGTGCACGTTAGGCATCAAATGTAAGGGCACAGGAATCTCCACAAAATCATTCATTTTAGCGTTATGTACCCGTTCCACTTTTTCTTGCAGCACCATAGGATCGATGGGTTTGATGATGTAATCAGTCGCACCCGTTTTTATCGCGAGCCGGACGTCTTGAGCCTGATTTTTGCCACTTACGATGACGATCGGAATCTTGTCCATTTTTGGTTGGGCACGAAGAAGCGGCATCAGCTTATATCCGGTCGTGCCCGGCATCTGCAGATCCAAGAGGATAAGTTGCGGCACGTTTTCAATGGTCCACTCGATGGCTCTCTTGTAGTCGGTAAAGCCAACACATTCGTATCCGAGTTTAGCCAGAGCCATAGTCGCGACTTTGATGTCCATTTCATTATCGTCGATGTAGAGGATTTGGCCCTTCATAAATTACTCCTTCCTCGTCTTCTTAGGCTAGTCCGCGCAAGTATATTTCTGATGCGAGTCTGGTGGAGATTTCGCCACAGTAGGACGTCTCATTTAGATTTAGGAAAGAAAGCCGATAAGAACTTCGTCATGCCTCAGCGCAAGATTCTAATAGTCGAGGACGACCGCGTGGTCGTTGGATTGGTAAAGGCCTCCCTCAAAAACGATTTCGTCGTGAGGAGCGTGGAGACCATTGCGGCCTGCGTAGAGTTGCTTCAAAATGAGACCGACTTTGATCTGATTTTTATCGACCGAATGTTGCCCGATGGTGACGGTTTGAATTTATGCGGCCAGATTCGCCAAATGGACTCACTCAGCCAGGTGCCGGTGATTTTTCTAAGTGCGAAGGATTCGGAAGCCGACAAAGTGAGTGGTCTTTTTGCTGGGGCTGATGATTACATGACTAAGCCCTTCGGGCCTCTGGAGCTTAAGGCCCGTGTCATGGCTCGACTAAGGGTCCAATCTAGAAAAATGAGTGCGGGCCGACTGCATTTGGATGTAGATGGATTTCGTGCTTTCGTACTGAATGGTGAAAACAAAGATGAACTTTCGCTAACCCCTAACGAGTTTAAAATTTTACTCGCTCTTATGCAGAGCCTGGGTGAGGTGCTTTCGCGAGAAGTACTGCTGTCGAGAGTTTGGAGCGAAAGTACCTTCGTGAATGATCGCGT
>JALHOQ010000155.1 GCA_022842925.1 Bdellovibrionales bacterium | reverse complement strand
AAAAGAAATCGATGGTGGAATGGTGAGTTCCCGCACTGAGATCGAGAATGGTAAAGTCGGTTTTGTAGCGATAAATTGCGGACATTACGCGTGAACGCTGCAGCTCATCCACATTGGCAATGTCGACGACATCACTGGAGCCGCTGATCAGCTTCAATTTTGGCCACGCGGTATCTTGAATCAAATCTTTGAACTCGAGATCGGGTCTGAGAATAAATTCGTTGATGCCTTTGTTCGAGAGCGGAGCACCGAGACTGGTGTGCAAGTTGGCGCCGCCCAAATCGAGATCAATTCCGAGAGTGTCGTAGCCGAGCTGTGCGAGAAAAATGCAGATACTCGAGCTGATAAACGATTTTCCAACTCCGCCTTTTCCGCCGCCGACGGCAATAATCGTCGACCCCGGCTCAACGCGGCCGCGTAACGGAGTAAAATCAACATTGAGTGTTTTCTCGGAACTCACGCTTTCAATAGACCTTTCAATAACTTCTCTTCGGCTTCTGACGCGCGAATATAAACAGGACGGACCTCTTTCCAGGTTGAGAACGTGATCGAGTCGGGTCGCTGGGCCAGCAAGTCCAGCATGAAGGAGGCCTCGAGCTGGGAGGTAAATCCGGGAGACTGCCCTTCGACGAGCACTTGATCGAATTGGCGCGACATAGTCGCCAGATCCGCCTCACGAATCGACGCCGGAGCTAGACTTTCGGCCAGTCCGCTAGGCCCTGCGGCTCGGAAGCCGGCTGCGTAGTAAAAAGTTTGAATGGCCTTAATGGCGATAAATATATTCTTGTCGGGCTTATGATTCGCGTAAGCCAAGAGTTGCAGCGAAGTTAGCGAGGCGATCGGAATCGCCAAAGAGTAGGCCAGCGTGCGCGCGAGGTTGATGCCGACACGTATCCCCGTAAATGATCCCGGCCCTGCGTTGACTAAGATTTTTGCAATCGAATTGAGTGGGATATCCGCGGCCGCGAGAAGCTCTTGCAATTTGACCGTGGCGAGCTCCGAATGCATCGCCCGTTTTTCCCATTCGACCTTGAACCGCCGCGAGCCACTGGCCAGGGCCAGTGATCCGCGCAGTCCACTTGTGTCTATGGCGAGAATATTACCAGCGGTTGAGGAGGTTAGTGATGTCATTAAAGAAAGCAAATACCATCAAGATCATCAGCAGCATAAGTCCTATTTGCTGTGCCAGCTCCATTTTGCGCATGCTGAGCGGATTCCCCTTTACGACTTCAATGGCGTAAAACAGCAGATGTCCACCGTCGAGGACGGGTACAGGCAGCAGATTCAAGAGGAAAAGATTGATCGAGATGATAGCCATGGTCTTTAAAAAAGTCGAAAGTCCCGCCGCAAATGAATGCGAGGCAACCCGCCCAATGGTGATAACTCCGCCCACATTTTTGGCTGAAACCTCACCCTGAACAAGGCGAACCAAGCTCATCACCACGAACTCGGTCCACATAACCGTATCCTTCACACCTTGCTTAAGCATATTCACGGGTCCTGACACCCGATGAAGCACGGATTCGGGTGTGGCGGGCATGAAGCCGGAAATGATACCAATCGTGTAGCGGCGCTCTTCCTGACCCTTTAAGGTCATGAGCTTTGTCATTTCGGGTACGATATTATACGAGTTCTCTTGGCCATCGCGAAGGACCGTGAATTCGATGCCCTCTTTATTTCGGTCTGGGTCGAAACTTTTGACCCGTGTTAGAACGTCATTCCAGGCTTGAACTTCTTCGCCGTTGATTCGGATCACCTTGTCTTTGCTTTTGACGCCGGCTTTGTCCGCGGGCGAGCCCTTCTTAAGCTGATAGATGTACAATTCGGCCGGCTCTAGGCCGAGGGAAGCCGCAATATTTTCGGTTTTACCCGCGGAGGCCAAGTCGATCGTGACGGTGCGGTTGTTCTTGTCGGATTCCGGCAGAGTGACTTCGCGAACCTGGATGCGCGCGGGAGCACCTGAGGCAACGGCCTGCTGAAGTAGGGGTTCGAGATCGCGCCAGTAATGGATTTTTTGGTCATTGATGCCGACGATAAGGTCGAGAGAAGTGATTCCACCTTTCGCCGCCGGGCTCTCTGGATCTTTAACGCCCACGAGTGTGGAGCGCGATTCTGGGTTGAGGCCTTCGATTTGGCCGACCTGCCGTTCGGAGGCGAATATGTTTTCGTTCTCGCCAACGCCAATGGCGGTTTCAAATTTCAGCGGCTGCGGTTCTGACTTTCGTTCGATTGTAAATTCCAGGGACTTACCCGCGGACTGTTCAATCTTTTTTCGCACATGGACCCAGGAGGCCATGGACTCGCCGTTGATGGCGACCAATTTATCGCCAGATCGGAAACCGGCCTGATAGGCCCGTGAACTCTCACTCACGTCCCCGGCATAGGGACCCGGCATCTCTTCGCCAATTCCGGCAATCACGGTAAACAACAAGACGGCGAAGAAAAGATTCATCAGCGGGCCCGCCAAAACTACCGCCACGCGCTGCATGACCGGCTTATGAAGGAAGGCATACTTGCGTTCTTCCGCGGGAACGTCGGCCGTCGGGTCATCGCCGTACATTTTCACATACCCGCCGAGCGGGATCATGCTGATGCAATAGGTGGTGTCGCCGCGTTTATAGGAGAGAATCTTTTTGCCGAACCCTAAACTGAAAGTTTCGACCCGTACTCCAAAGTACTTGGCCACCAGAAAATGTCCAAGCTCGTGTACGAAGATCAAGAGTCCAAGAAGAATAAAAAAGGGTGCGATCGAAGTAAAAAGAGTATGGAGAATAGTCATGGTTCAATTGTGGCGGTGCCCGGCGCTTTTTGCAACCCATAGCGCCCCGGCTAGGGCGTAACGTAGCTCGCAAATGCATATACGACGGGACAAGCGATAAATAGCCCATCTAGACGGTCCAGAACCCCGCCATGACCGGGCATTAATCCGCCCGTGTCCTTAACGTGCGCCACGCGTTTCACAAGCGACATTAATAGATCACCGGCTTGAGCTATAAAACCGCACACCACACAAAAGACGGCGCAATAGACCAAGTTTACATAGGGAAACACGAGCGCGGCATGGATGGTCCCGGCCAAAGCCGAGGCCAACATTCCGCCAATCGCCCCTTCCCAAGTCTTGTTCGGCGAGACGGTGGGCATCAGTTTGTTGCGGCCGAGCAAACGTCCGGAGAAATAGGCACCCGTGTCGCCAAAAAACACCACTAGCAAGAGGAATATAAACCACTGATGACCATCGTCCAGTTTGATCAACTGAACCGCAAAATTGGGAAAGAGCACGCAATAGGTCATGCCGAAGGTACCGACGGTAAGCGCTTGAAGCAAACTATCATTATTTACATTGCCGCGGCTAAGCCAGAGCGCACCGGTGAAAAAAGCGGCGTTACAAAGCGCGATCCAGAGAAGGCCCAGCTCGTAGTAGTTGACCATGGCCGCATAAAACAAAATGGAGATGGCCCAATAAAGTATGGGAACGGAAAACGGAATAATGCCGGGGCGAAACGCCATTCGTGAAAACTCTCGGACTCCGAGGACGATCGCCACCGTACAGGCGATGTATAGACCGGTACGCCCGCCAAACCACCCCAGCGCGAGAATAATCAGTGCCGCCAGGAGGGCCGAAATCACGCGCTGGATGAGGGCATTGCGATTGTCGGCCATGATCAGGGCAGTCGCAGCTGCTCGCTGGTGCGGCCAAAACGGCGCTCACGCAAGCCGAAGCGCGCGAGTGCGTGGTGTAAATCGGCTGTCGAAAAATCCGGCCACGGAGTCTCAACAAATTCGATCTCGCTATAAGCGGATTGCCATAAGAAAAAATTAGATATGCGGCGTTCGCCGCTGGTTCGGATAATTAAATCGGGATCGGGGAGAAAAGAAGTCGGCAAAAGGCTCGCTACCGTGGCCTCATCGACTTCCGAAGCCTTTAGGTCACCCGCCGCCACTCGGCGGGCCACTTCCTGGGCCATCATCGTAACCTCTTGGCGTCCGCCGTAAGAGAGAGCGAACGTTAATATCATTCCGCTGTTGGAGCGGGTCACTTCGATCGTTTCGCGTACGATATCCTGCACGCCTTCGGGCATCCGCTCCACGTCGCCGATCACCTGAAACCGGATATTGTTTCGCATCAGGGTGGCTCGTTCGCGGCGCAATTGGCGCTGCAAGAGGTGCATGAGAAAGGAAACTTCCTCGATGGGCCGAAACCAGTTCTCGGTGCTGAAAGCGAACAAGGTCAGAAACGGGACTTTAATTCGGGCGCATTCCTCGATCACGCTCTTCGCTACTTTGGCGCCGCGGATATGGCCATAGACACGTCCGTGACGGCGCGCTTTTGCCCAGCGGCCGTTTCCATCCATTATGATAGCGACGTGTCTCGGTTGATTCATTAAACGGTCATCAATTCTTTTTCTTTGTCCGCCGACATTTGGTCGATCTTTTTAATATAATCGTCCGTCAGTTTCTGAACTTCATCTTGCTGCCGTTTATTGTCGTCTTCACTGATTTTTTTATCTTTAAGCGCCGCTTTCAAACTGTCGTTGGCATCCCGGCGAACCATGCGCACGGCTACCCGGGCGTCTTCACAGATCTTTTTAATGTTCTTAACCAGGTCCCGTCGGCGTTCTTCGGTCAGTTCGGGCACTTTCAGTCGGATGACCTTGCCGTCGTTCATCGGGCTCATCCCGAGGTCGCTTTTGACAATGGCTTGTTCAATTTCTTTCAAAACTGAAGTTTCCCATGGCGAGATCAAGAATGAGCGGGCGTCGGGTGTGGAAAGCGCGGAAACTTGATTGAGCGGCGTGGGGGTGCCGTAATAGTTCACTTTAATGCCGTCGAGCATAGAAATAGCGGCTCGTCCCGTACGGACTTTTTTGAGTTCCGAGGATAGGCCAGTGATGGCCTTTTCCATTTTGTCCTTGGATTCGTTTCCGATTTGAGTCGACATGGGTGCCCCTTATCTTTCCTTAGTGGACAACAGTGCCGATTTTTTCGCCGCGCACGACGCGTGCGATGTTGCCCGGTTTATTAAGATTAAATGTGATAATCGGGAGTTTATTGTCCATGCACAGGCTGATGGCTGTGGAATCCATGACCTGCAGGCCGTCCTTCAATACGTCCATGTACGTCAGCTCCGGAAAAAACTTGGCGTCCTTATTCTTTTTTGGATCGCTGTCGTAAATCCCGTCGACGTTGGTGGCCTTCATAATCACATCGGCGTTGATTTCCATAGCCCTCAGGGAAGCGGCCGTGTCCGTTGTGAAGTACGGGTTGCCGGTGCCGGCGGCAAAAATCACCAAGCGGCCCTTTTCAAGATGGCGAATCGCACGGCGACGGATATAGGGCTCGGCGATCGCCGCCATGCCGATGGCGGATTGGACTCGAGTGGCAAGTCCGCGCTTCTCGAGCGCGTCTTGCATGGCCATGCTGTTGATTACCGTACCGAGCATTCCCATGTAATCGGAATTGGCTCTATCCATCCCTTGCGAAGCCTGAGCTACGCCGCGGATAAAATTGCCACCGCCAATCACGACGCCGATCTGCACTCCGAGACCGTGGGCCTCTTTAATATCGTCGGCTATCTGAGCGATCGTGCCTGGGTTGATGCCGCTGTGTTGGCCGCCAGCCAAAGCTTCGCCGCTCAGTTTTAAGAGAATGCGTTTATACTTGCTCTTCGCCTCTGCCAAAAGCCTTCACCCCTTATTGTTTGGTCATGGATGCGACTTCAGCCGCGAAATCATCTTTCTTCTTCTCGATGCCTTCACCGAGCTCAAAGCGCACGAAGCGACGGATGACGATGTTCTCGCCGATCTTTGCAATCAGATCCGCCAGCATTTCGCTGACGGACTTATCCGGGTTCTTCACGAACTTTTGATCAAGTAGACAGATGTCGGCGGCCCATTTCTTGATTTGGCCATCGAGGATCTTGTCGAGAAACTCCGCCTTTTTGCCTTCTTCAAGGGCCTTCGCCTTCAACACGCTCCACTCGCGCTCGCGCACGGCGGGGTCGATGTCGGTTTGGGCCACAAACTGAGGACCCAAAGCGGCGATATGCATGGCGACGTCACGGCAGAAGTCTTGGAACTCCTGATTGCGAGCCACGAAATCGGTTTCGGAATTGATCTCAAGCAAGACGCCAATGCGGCCACCGGCGTGGATGTAGGAGCTGACCAAGCCTTCGGCGGCCACACGGCCGGCCTTTTTAGCGGCCTTGCTCAAGCCCTTGGCGCGAAGCCAGTCGACGGCTTTGTCGAAGTCGCCCTTATTCTCTTCTAGGGCCTTCTTACAATCCATCATTCCGGCGCCCGTCTTTTCACGAAGCTCTTTTACTGCGGTTGCGCTGATCGACATGGACGATCCCTCGCTATTTTTCGGTTGTGGTGGTGTCGGTTGCAGACTCATCGGGGGCCTCCGTGGTTACGCCTTGTTCAACTTCCATCTGAATCTCAACATCTTCGGCTGTACCGGCGGCGACCAATTTGCGGCTGGCTTTCGTCACCTTCACAACGGCCGGTCCGGCGGAGGCAGCAACCTCAGGACGCGGTCCGCGCTGTGGGCGCTCGTCGCGAGCCGGACGCTCTTTCTCGATTTCACGACCCTTGTCGCCAGAAGCGCGAACTTTTTCTTGATAGCGCTTGGCGCCTTCCAAGTAAGCCTCGGCCACGAGGTTGGCGAAGAGTTTAATCGAGCGGATGGCGTCGTCATTTCCGGGAATCGGGTAGTCGATGCATTCGGGATCGACGTTGGTGTCGGCGATGCCTACGACCGGGATACCGATGCGCTTGGCTTCGGCCACGGCGATGTGTTCTTTGTTCAAATCCACCACGAACATGCAGCTCGGAGCGTCTTTCATGTCCCGGATACCGTCGAGGTATTCGTTCAAACGCACGTATTCTTTTTCCATGCGGGCGCGCTCTTTTTTCGAGAAGAAATCGAGTTCGCCTTTTTCACGCATCTGATCGATTTTTTTCAGCCGATCGATGCTGGATTTGATGGTTTGGAAGTTGGTGAGCATTCCACCCAGCCAACGCTTGGTCACGTGGTACTGGCCGCATTTGGCGGCGGCTTCTTTGATCGGCTCGACGGCTTGTTTCTTGGTGCCGACAAAGATCAGGCGTCCGCCATCAGCGGCGACCTTTTGCACAAATTCAGCGGCGTTCTTAGCGCTCACAACTGATTTCTGCAGATCGATAATGTGGATTCCGCCCCGGTCGGTATAAACATAGGGCTTCATTTTGGGGTTCCAGCGCTGAGTCTGGTGCCCGAAGTGCACGCCCGCGTCGAGCATGTCCTTCATGGTAATCTGTGGCATAGGTTGTCCTCCTGGTTAAGCCACCTTTCCGCGTGGCGTCAAAACGCCTGCACCGACGCTTTCGCGGCAGCACCAAGAGACTCGCAGAAAGTGAGTCGTTTAATGGGGTTGAGTTAGCATGATCATTTTGGCGGCGGCAACAGATATCTTATGCTGGGAGTCGCGCCAAACGTCTGGAAATCAGCGCGGCGATCGTGTTTTTAATTAAGTCGCCGGGTAAAAAGGGGAGCAGGCCGGCCACCAGGAGTTTGTCGGCCGGTAAGAAGAATGAAAGCCCCCAAAGGCCACAGGCAAATGTGATAGCGCTGCCAACGTAGGCGGCGCCGAGAGCGAACCAAAATCCTCTCGCGGCCCAACCACGGTCAGCGAGCCAGCCCACGGCAAAGCTGGCGAGGAGCATTCCGACGAGATAGCCAAACGTGGGCCCGAGAAGAAATCCGCCCTTCAGCGCGAAAAAAGGAAGACCGAGTGCGCCTAAGAGCAAATAGGTCGAAAGGATCGCAAATGCCCGATTTCGGCCCCACGATAAACCGACCAGAGCGACTCCGAGGGTTTGCCCTGTGATCGGCACGGGGGTCCAGGGTAGTGGCAAGGCAATCTGAGCTAAAGCTGTCATCAACCCAACGCCGGCGGCAAGGGCTGCGACCTCAAAGAACCAAGTGCTATTTTTTTCAGAAAGAATCTTGGGAATCAGGGCCTGCGAGCGCATTGTTTCTCCTCGCCCTTGAGTCCCGTAGGGGAGCGATTTCGCTCGCGAACACAAAGGCTTCTCCAGCCAGCTTA
>JALHOQ010000154.1 GCA_022842925.1 Bdellovibrionales bacterium | reverse complement strand
GTTCATAAACTCGTCTGTCACCCGAACGGAGTTGTTGGAGTTTTGGCCCGAGATAGTGCGAAAGGCCTCGCCCTCCATCCCGCCGCTATAGCCGTTGGCTAACAGCACACGACCCTTACGTTCTTCATTCATCTTCCAGCGCACGAATTCTAAGATTTCGGGATGATCGGCGTCGAGCACCACCATTTTGGCCGCGCGACGAGTGGTGCCGCCGGATTTGATCGCCTGCGCCGACTTATCGTAAATTTCGAGGTAGGAAATCAACCCGGTCGACTCTCCCCCGCCCTCGAGAGCCTCACCACGGGCGCGAAGGGTAGAAAAGTTTGTGCCCGTACCGCTGCCGGACTTAAATAATTTGGCTTCGCTTTTGAGCAGGTCATAGATACTGATCAGATCATCTTTTACACTTTGAATAAAACAGGCCGAAGCTTGCGGGTGCAAAAACGCCGAAGTCAGCTCATCGGCCCGCCCGCTTTTAGGGTTGAAGATATAATTCTCGCCGTGGCCGAGAATTCCGTATTGGGGAAAAATCCCGACATTGAAATAAACCGGTGAGTTGAAAGAGGCGATTTGGTTGACGAGTATATGGGTGAGTTCGTCTTCAAAAGCTTGAGCCTGCTCACCGCTCTGCAAATACCCCTGCCACTCGCCCGCTTGGCGAACCGTGCGCACGACGCGTGTAAGCAGATGGCGAACACTGGTTTCACTGCCGCCCAATGACGTGACGCCGCGACGACGAAAATACTTCTGGGCCGCGATTTCAGTCGCGGTCTCCGACCAATTTAACGGGGTCTCGACCGGCTGAGCAAAGCCTGCAACAGACACCTGCCGCCACTCAGTTCGAGCCAAAACATCTTCGCCTTTCTCAGTGAAATAGCGGTTGAATTTGAGCGTCTTTGTCATAAAACTAGTCTCCCATGCAGCCCAAACCTCTGACAATGCCCATTTATATGGACAACAATGCCACCACAGCGGTGGATCCTCGCGTATTAAAGGCGATGGAACCCTATCTGGCCGCGGAGTTCGGAAATGCCTCGTCGGCCTCACACGCCTACGGTTGGCAGGCCGCAAGCGCTGTTAAGAAAGCGCGCGAGCAAGTTTCAAGCCTACTCGGTTGCCGTGCGGCCGATGTGCTGTGGACCTCGGGCGCGACGGAATCCAACAATCTCGCGATTCTCGGCGTGGTCCGCGCCTACTGCAAACAAAAGCCGCATATCATTACCCAAGCGACGGAACATAAAGCCGTGATTGAAGTGGCCGAGGCTTCGCAAGAGTGGGGTTCGGAAGTAACCGTGCTCCCCGTGGACAGCGAAGGATTGGTGCGGGTTGAGGACGTGCGCAAGGCCATCCAGCCCAATACGGTTTTGATTTCGATTATGATGGCCAATAACGAAGTCGGCACCATTCAGCCGGTCGAAGAAATCGCTGCCATCTGTAAAGAAAAAGGAATTATTTTTCACACCGATGCCGCGCAGGCGGTCGGCAAGTGCGGCCTCGACTGCAATTCGCTTCGCGCCGATATGATTTCTTTGTCGGGCCATAAGATTTATGGACCAAAGGGTGTGGGCGCTTTAATCGTGCGCAAGTTAAATCGCGATTTTGAACTGAAGCCGATTTTGTTCGGTGGTGAGCAGGAGAATAAATTGCGGCCCGGAACGTTGAACGTTCCAGGAATCGTGGGACTCGGCGAGGCGTGTGCGATTATAAAATCGGACATGAAAGACGAGTGCGCGCGGTTGCGCCACTTTCAAACGCGAATGCTAAGCGCAGTGCAAGAGCGCTTTCCGACAGTAAAACTCAATGGCCCGGTTCAAGAGCGCCTGTGCAATAATTTGAGCTTTTCGATCCCCGATTTACACGCCGACGAGATGGCTTTGGACATGTCGGGAATCGCATTCTCGAGCGGCTCGGCCTGCAACTCTGGAAACCCTAAACCCAGCCACGTTCTGCAGGCCATGGGTGTGCCGGATACGCTCGCGCGGTCGACTCTGCGCTTCGGAATGGGTCGCTTTACCACCGAAGTGGAAGTTGAAAAGGTAATTGATAAGTTATTGAAAATGCTTGAGAAACACATTAAAAACTGAGGCGCTTAGGTGGTCGGGCCTTTAAGCCTTGCCCCGGGTGTGCTATAAAATGAGTATGATTCAAGTTTCTGATAATGCCGCCAAAAAAATCCAGGCCCTTAAGTCCGAAGATAATAAGCCGACCGAGGCTTTCTTGCGCGTGTTTGTGAAGCGTGGGGGCTGCTCAGGTTTTGAATACAAGATGGATTTTGATACCGAGTTAAAGCCCAACGACAAGGTGTTTGAATCGGCTGGATCTAAGGTCGTCGTCGACGGTCAAAGCCTGCTTTATCTACTCGGAATGACGTTGGACTACGAAGGTGGCTTGAACGGTAAGGGATTTATCTTCTCCAATCCCAATGCGACCAAGACCTGCGGTTGCGGATCGAGCTTCGGCGTTTGAGCCCAGGTTCGCCTGTCTGACTTCTCACCACATAGACTGCCAAATTACGGCGCGCGCCCTATAGCGTGCGATTTAACCCCCGCCTAGGGGGCACCTCGGTTGCACTTTTGCCTAGTCGAGGTGCCCGATGAATCGCTGGATTTTGAGCTTAATAATTGTCCTTTCGCCCTTAGTTTACGCCGCGAACCCCGCGTTTGAGGCTCGGATCGTGGAGCTTGAGCGCGAGATTCAGAAGCTTATGGATATGGATTGTGAAGATCTGGCGCTTAAAGGTCAGGGCCAAGCCGCCGTGGCCTGCGAAGACTGGCGCGAGCGCGAACTTCTGGAAAAGCGCCGGGACTTAGGCAATTTGAAAGCCTATGGCCCGTCCTCCTCAGCCCCTTTAGAACAACCACTGCAACATGAGATGTCGGGCGATGCGGTTCGCTAGTGGCCTCCTCGTAGCCGCCCTATTCGGCTCCGGCGCTTCGGCCAAAGAAGAAGTGCCGGCCTGTGTCTTTGATAAAGTGGTCGCCTTTGGTGCGAGCGTCACGCAAGCGACGCCGGCCATGATTCCCGGCTATCGCAGCTTCGTGGTCGGCGCCGAACTATATGGATCGATCAACGGAAACGACAAGCTGCCTCGTGCAGGCTCCCCTCTCCGCAATTTTAGCTATCGGCCCTGGGGACTCAGTCCAGTTCGCTATTTGATAAAGAATTATTTGGGTGCCTCAGGCGCGAAAAAGATTGAATACATAGGCAAGTATTTTACTCAGTCCGAGGAGGACCTCGGCTCCTCTCAAATCCGGGAGCTTTTGATCGGCGGTAAAAAGACGACGTTCGAAAATACAACTCTCCTCGTCGGTGTCGATGCATTTTATTGGGACGCCATTTGGAATAACTGCGGCTATGGCCGACGCGTCGGTGTCGAAGATCATATCCGACTCCTGACTCGAACCGCGAGTCACCGCGGGCTCACGCTCGTTTTAGGAAACGTGCCTTATGAGAGGCGTCCATATGAGCGACAAGGGCGCGCGTTATATTGGCGAATTGATGATTCGAGCTTTTGAAGCCACGCCGCCCAAGTGCGCTCAGTAGCTGTGCCCGCGAAAGCCGCGTTATTTTATCCCGCCGGACAAGTGCCTGTCCATTGCAGGGCAGTACTAATGCCATATGCGCTTAAGATTGGGTAGTTTAGACTCCCATCCGGCATTCTTGGGACATTGGGATTTTGATCCGGCATATTGTAGGTCACGCGATAAAAGCACCACTGATCGCGGGTCACTTTATAAAAAATTTTGTAGTCCGCGGAGCGAAAAATTCCACTAGCAAAACCGTTTACCGTGGGAACGCAGTCGCCCACAAAGGTGAGCGTCTTCTCAAGGTATTCCTTCGCAATGGTTGGTAGATTTTGGAGGTTGTGGGCGCGAACTTCGGTCAAGGCGACTAGCCCTCCCCAAGTTGAAAAAGCACAGTACTGCCCATTGCCTGCTTGAATTACGCCGCCGGATGGTTGAACTCGGTACAGTCCCGGGTTCAAGGTGGCGCTCATTGTGCTGGATTGACCAGTAGTTGAACTGACCTGCACCGATCCGTCTTGTTTCGGATCGGTTGGAATGATCTGCGGCAGCGACAAAGAACCTGTTGAATGTGCTTTAGAACTCGTCGGATTCGCCCCACATCCCATGAAAAAAGCTGCCATCAGAAAAACTAGAGCAACTTTTCGAATTGTTAAAGCTGCTTGCACAATGGCTCCCTTCAAAAAGCGAAACTGTTACATCCATTGTGCTTTAGGCGAATTGGCCTTTCGACTGAGATTTTTGAATCGTAAACCTTCGCTTCCGTCTCATTTCGAGTCAGTGCAAAGACTTCCAAGAAGGTCACTACCGAAGCGGTAGCTCCATCGCGTCAAAAATTAACTCTGACGACCGCTTCCGCCGCCGCCACCGCCGGGTGCGCCGCCGCGTCCTCGGCCGCGACCGCCGCGTCTTCGGCGACGACCTCTGTCACCACCGCCACCGCGGCCTTCGTCTCCGCCTTGGCCGGCGCCATTGCGCCCGCGCATTTGTTGGTCCCGACCTTGACCGCCGCTCTGACCGCCACCGCCGCCACCCTGACCGCCACCTCCGTGACGACCACGATCGCGATCCCGACGCGGATCCCGCGGTTCGCGCATCGCATCCCCGCCGCCGCCTTCCGGGCGCAGGGGTTGATCTTTCACATCGCGCTTCACTTCTTGCAGCAGTCCGCCTTCTTGCTCGATCAAAACGCCACCAAGCGAGTGGCTTTCTTCCGCCGATGACTTATGCACTTTGGTCAGAAACTTTTTCGTCACAGGACCCTCGGCGCCTTTTTCAACCTGCTCTTGTAGGTCCACGGTCACATCGCCGAAGCAGAGCATTTGGCAGCTCAGTCGGCGCTGGTCGATATAATAACCCGTGCCGATCAGACCGAGCTCTTTTCGTGACGGCGGACTCAAGTTCCACTCACCATCGGTCACCTTCACCCGACATTCGGCGCAGGACGGGAGTCCGTTGCATGTCGAGCGGATCGGCAGCCCCTTTTCGTGGGCGAGATCCATCACCGTCTGACCCTGCTTGATTTCAAATTCCACATTCTGTGGAACGAACTTCACTTTCATTACTTCACCTGCACGCGCACGAATTTTTTCTTGCCGGCTTTCAATACGAAACTCTGACCGGCCATCAGATCCAGCTTCAATTGCGGATCCAGAATTTTCTCGCCGTCTTTCTCGACGGCCTTTCCCTCAATCAACCTCCGCGCCTCACCGTTTGAAGTCGCGAGCCCCGCTTCCACCATCATTTTTAAAATTCCGACTCCGGGCGCCGCCGCGAAGGCCTTCTCCGGCACTTCATCGGGCAGACCTTTATTCACAAAGATCCGGTCGAACTCCGCCACCGCATTCGCGGCCGCCTCACGGTCATGGAAGCGCTCCACGAGTAAGCGCCCGAGCTCCACCTTCACCGCGCGCGGATGCTTGCGCCCGGCCTTTACGTCGGACTTCAACTGCTCGAGCTCCTCCACCGAGACATCGGTCAAAAGCTCATAATAACGCATCATCAGCTCGTCGCTCACGCGCATGGTTTTACCAAACATGTCGCGAGGGGTATCGGTCACTCCAATATAGTTATCGAGGCTCTTCGACATTTTATGAACGCCGTCCAAGCCTTCCAAGATCGGCACGGTCAAAATACATTGCGGCTCTTGCCCGGCTGACTTTTGCAGTTCGCGGCCGACCAGGAGGTTAAACTTCTGATCAGTTCCGCCAAGCTCCACGTCGCTTTTCAAAACCACCGAATCGTAACCCTGGACAAGGGGGTACAGAAGTTCGTGCATATGGATCGGCATCTGCGCTTGGTAACGTTTGGTAAAGTCATCGCGTTCGAGCATGCGCGCGACGGTGTACTGCGAGGTCAGCCGCACGAACTCATGAGCGGTGAACTTTCCCATCCAAGTATTGTTATAGGCGACTTCGGTTTTTTCGCGATCGAGAATTTTATAAACCTGCGAGGCGTAGGTGGCGGCGTTGACCTTGATCTCTTCGGGCGTCAGCGGCGGCCGGGCTTCGTTCTTGCCGGTCGGATCACCGATTAAGCCGGTGAAGTCGCCGATCAGAAAAACCACGTGATGACCCAGTTGCTGAAACTGGCGCATCTTATTAATTAAAACCGTATGGCCAATATGAAGATCGGGCCGCGAGGGGTCGAAACCGGCCTTGATCCGCAGGGGCTTGCCCTCTTTATGACTTTTTTTAAGTTTACCGAGGAGTTCGGCCTCCGAGACGATCTCGGCGGCGCCCTTCTTCAATTGCTTAAGCTGTTCCTCGGGAGCCAGAAAAGCCACGACTACCTCGCGTGCTCAACGATGCGAGTCTCACGCACGACCGCGACCTTTACCTGGCCTGAGTAATTCAATTCGCGTTCGATCTTGCGGGCGATGTCGCGCGAAAGCATCGAAGCTTGATCGTCGGTGACTTTTCCGCTGTCGACGATCACACGGATTTCTTTACCGCTTTGGATGGCGTAGGAGCGGGCCACTCCGTCGAACGAATTGGCGACACTTTCGAGATCGCTGAGGCGTTTAATAAAGGTGTCCAGATTCTGGCGACGAGCGCCCGGACGCGAACGTGTGAGGTTAAATGCCGACTGTACGATATGCGCGAGCGTGGACTCGGGCTTGATTTCGTCGGCGTGGGCGCGGATGGCGTGCACGACGTCGTCGCGCTCACCATTGCGCTTACAAAAGTCCGCGCCTGCTTGTGAAGAGCTACCTTCAAAAGTGTGGTCTAGCCCACGGCCAATTGCATGCAGCAAACCGGCGCGCTTCGCCAGCTTCTCGTCAGCGCCGATTTCCTCGGCAATCAAGCCCGATAGATTCGCGACTTCGACGGAATAGCCGAGCATGTTCTGGCCTTCGCCCTGACGGAATTTTAAACCGCCCAAAACTTTAATAATGTTCGGATGCACATTGTGAACGCCGAGCTCGAAACACACCTTCTCGCCGTCCTCGCGCATGCTGTTGAAGATCTCACTCTTCACTTTTTCGACCACTTCTTCAATCCGGGCCGGATGCACGCGCCCGTCTTCCATCAACTTTTCAAGAGCCCGGCGCGCGATTTCGCGGCGAACCGGATCGAAAGAGGAGATAATCACGGTCTCGGGCGTTTCATCGATAATCAAATCGACGCCACATGCAGCCTCGAGCGCGCGGATGTTTCGACCCTCGCGGCCGATGATCTTGCCCTTCATCTCTTCGCCCGAAAGCGGAATGGAACTTACGGTGCGCTCGGTGGCGACTTCCGAAGCATAGCGAGCCACCGCGGTGGCGAGAATCCGACGAGCCTTGCGGGTCGCCTCTTGCATCGCCTCTTCTTCAATCTGCGCGACCTTAGAGACCATGTCCTTGCGGGCATCCTCGGTCATCGCGCTGAGCAGTTCATTCTTCGCTTGCTCGGGCGTCATATTGGCCGCCGCTTGCAGCTTCAATTCCAAATCCGAAATCTGTTGGTGAGCCTTCTCTTCCATTTCGCCGAGACGCTTCTCGCTGACATTTAATTTCTCAGCCGCCTCGTCCAGTTCACGCGACTTTTGGTTCAGCTGCTCTTCGCGACGCTTGATCTCGCGATCCAATTTGCCTTCGCGATCCTTAAGATTGTTCTCCGTCTGCTGGACCCGTTGCTTTTCTTTGCGCAGTTCCACTTCCACATTCTTCCGCGCGCGGGCTTCGAAATCTTTGGCCCGCTGAGTGGCATCGCGCTCGATTTTGGCCACCTGGCCACGGGCCCGTTGGATTATTTTCTCAGCTTCTTTTTCGCCCGAGAGAATATTCTTTTGGCCGGTGAGCTTCAGCATGGCGTAAAGAACTCCACCGCCCACGACCAGTCCCGCCATGAAAAATATTAGTACTGTTAAATCCATTCCTAGGAACTCCTTCTCGAAACCCGCAAAATCATTTTCTCTGTGATAATCCAATCCAATGGTTGATCCCATCCCTCAAGAGGGAGCGGGTTTTGAGAAACCTGGATGTGATACACAATCCCCACGCGAACGGCCTGGGGATTGGCCTGAAAGAAGCGATCGTAGTGGCCGGCCCCGTTGCCGATGCGCCGACCCAGGCTGTCCACAGCCAGTGCGGGGCAAAGA
>JALHOQ010000153.1 GCA_022842925.1 Bdellovibrionales bacterium | reverse complement strand
TGGATCGGGCGTGAGCGAATCGACAAAGCGCATTTGCGTTTCCAGGTCCGCTTGCGAGTAGAGAAAAAGGCAACGCGCCGGCTGGCCATCGCGCCCGGCGCGGCCGACTTCCTGATAATAGGCCTCGAGCGACCCGGGCGCCTCGAAGTGCAGAACCCCTCGCACATCGGGCTTATCCACGCCCAGACCGAATGCGGGCGTGGCGAAGATGGTGCGCACCTTCCCCGTCAAAAAATCCATTTGCGCTCGCTTGCGCTCCCGATCCTGCAAATCGCCATGATAAACGACAAAGTCCCCGACTTTCCCCCGCACGGCTTCGGCGGTTTTCTCAAGATGCGAAATTAACGTGAAATAGACGATTTTGGAGCCTTCTACACTCCCGAGCCACGAGAGCAAGGACGGCAACTTGTCGTCGGGATGGTCGAATTCCTCACCGGCCAGGTAAAGGTTGGGCCGTTCAACCCCTTCCCACAAGATCTCGGCTTGGCCTTCAATATCCAGTTGGCGCAGGATATCGGCCTGCACCTCTCGGGTCGCGGTCGCCGTGAGCGCGAGAGTGAGCGGAGAGCCGAGAAACCGGCGGATTTCACCGACACGGGAGTAATCGGGCCGGAAGTCATGCCCCCACTGAGAGATACAGTGGGCTTCGTCCACGGCCAAGAGGGAAACCTTCACCTTTTGGATCTGCTCCACGAACCCCGGCTGGCGAAAACGCTCAGGCGTGACGTAGAGGAGTTTGACCTCGCCCTGGACCGCCTGCTGAATGCGCCGCTCCCTTTGTTCGCGCCCCACCCCGGCATGCACGCAGGTCATCGGCCAACCCCAGGCCCGCGCCTTGGCCACTTGATCCTCCATCAACGCGATCAAGGGGGATATCACGACCGTAAGTCCATCTTGCACAAGGGCGGGAAGCTGGTAACAGAGCGACTTGCCCGAACCCGTGGGCCAAACCACCAAGAGGTGACGACCGGCGAGCATCTTCTCAAACGCCTGGAGTTGATAGGGGCGGAAGGGAAACAGGCCGGCCTTCTTCGCGTGGATTTCGAGCTGATCGAGCGACAGCATAAGATCTTCAATTTAAAAGGGTTTTCTCGGCAAAGACCAGCCCCCTTTTAGGCCGTGAATGCCTTTGCACTTTGTCAAATCCCATGTTACCCAACTCCTTCAAATCAAAATTTAAGTAAGAAGGAATGCGACTATGGCTGGCAAATGGACACTTGAGAAAGTCAGAAATATCGGAATTTCGGCCCACATCGACTCAGGCAAAACGACCCTGACCGAGCGAATTCTGTTTTACACGGGCCGGATTCACGCCATTCACGAAGTAAAAGGCAAAGACGGTGTCGGCGCCACCATGGATCACATGGACCTCGAGCGCGAGCGCGGAATCACGATTCAATCCGCCGCGACAAACGTGAACTGGAAAGACATCGAAATTAACATCATCGACACTCCCGGACACGTGGACTTCACCATCGAAGTGGAGCGCGCCCTTCGCGTTCTTGATGGCGCCATTCTCGTGCTCTGCGGTGTGGCCGGCGTGCAGTCGCAGTCGATCACGGTCGACCGTCAGATGCGCCGCTATAAAGTTCCCCGCCTCGCCTTTATCAACAAGCTCGACCGCGCCGGCGCGAATCCGTTTCGCGTAGTCGAAGCCCTGCGTGAAAAACTGCGCCACAATGCCGCCTTGATGCAGATTCCGATCGGCCTCGAAGAGAAGCACGAAGGCGTCGTCGACCTCGTGAAAATGAAAGCTTTCGTATTCTCGGGCGACAACGGTGAAACCATCACCGAAAAAGAAATCCCCGCCGATATGATGGAACAGGCTAAGAAGTACCGCCATGAGTTGGTTGGCAAAGCCGCCGACTTTGACGAAGCTTTGGCCGAAAAGTTTCTGATGGAAGAAGAGCCGTCGGAAGAGGAGCTGATGCGCGCGATCCGCAAGGGTTGCTTGAATCTCGACCTGACCCCGGTATTTATGGGATCGGCCTATAAGAATCGCGGCGTGCAGTTGCTACTCGACGGCGTATCCTCGTACTTGCCGAATCCCTCGGAGATCACCAACGAAGGCCTGGATCTCGACAATGATGAAGCAAAGATGGCGTTGAGCTCGGCTCCCGACAAACCCCTTGTCGCACTAGCGTTTAAGTTGGAAGACGGCCGCTTTGGCCAGCTCACTTACATGCGCTTGTACCAAGGCACGATGAAGAAGGGTGATTTCATCACCAATATGGCTAACCAGCGCAAAGTTAAGATTCCCCGCCTCGTGCGTATGCATGCGGATGAGATGGTGGATATCGAAACCGCCCATGCCGGCGACATTGTGGCCTTGTTCGGCGTGGACTGTTCCTCCGGTGACACTTTCACCGACGGTACAGTGAATATCGCCATGACCTCCATGTTCGTACCCGATGCGGTGATCTCTCTCGCCGTCTCGCCCAAGAGCAAGGAAGGCGCCTCCAACTTCTCCAAAGCCCTGCAGAAATTCCGCAAAGAGGATCCCACCTTCCGCGTTCACCGCGACGAAGAGTCGGCGGAAACGATCATCTCTGGAATGGGCGAGTTGCACCTTGAAATTTACATCGAGCGGATGAAGCGTGAATTCAGCTGCGAAGTGATCTCGGGACAGCCGCAGGTGGCCTATCGCGAAACGATTTCGGCTCCGACTCCGTTCGATTACACTCACAAGAAGCAGACCGGTGGTTCGGGTCAGTACGCGAAAGTCGTGGGTGACTTTGAACCCTACGACAGCCCGGATAAGATTTATGAGTTCGTGAATAAGATTGTCGGCGGACGAATTCCGAAGGAATTTATCCCGGCCGTGGACGAAGGTTTTCAGGAACAGATGACCAAGGGTCTATTGATCGGCTTCCCGATCGTGGGCGTCAAGGCCACTCTGACAGACGGTTCTTACCATGATGTCGACTCCAGCTACCTGGCGTTTAAGATCGCGGCTATGACCGCATTCCGCGAATTTTACTTTAAAGCCAAACCGGTCGCCCTCGAGCCGATCATGAAAGTGGAAGTCAGTGCTCCTGAGGAGTACCAGGGTAACGTTCTCGGTCAGGTATCATTCAAGGCACTTCGACGAACGACGCTTTCACGGTTGTGGAAGCTGAGGTTCCGCTCTCCGAAATGTTCGGCTACTCCACGGAATTGCGCTCCGCCACTCAAGGTAAGGGCGAGTTCACGATGGAATTTTCACGATACGCTCCGGTTCCCCGCAATATCCAAGAGGAACTGGTTAAGAAGTACGAGAAGAAGCGCGCGGACGAGCTCAAGAAGTGATTTTATCCGACACGACCCTCAAGAGGATGGTGGAGTCTGGCGAGCTGGGAGTAAATCCCATCGACCAGGACTCCATTCAACCAGCCAGCATCGACATGCGTCTCGGCAACCACTATCTGGTTGTCGAAGACCGCCAGATGCACACGATCGACCTCAATAGCGAGATTGTGTACCGGCAGATTGAGGGTCCCAGCATCATCATCCCGCCCCACTCGTTTTTGCTTGCGACTACGATGGAGTATATCCGTCTGCCGAACGACCTGACCGCCTTCGTGGAGGGTCGCAGTTCCATCGGACGCATCGGCCTCTTTATTCAAAATGCGGGCTGGGTCGACCCGGGCTTCGAGGGCCAAATCACCCTGGAACTTTATAACGCGAACTCCCTTCCTATCCGTTTGGAAGCGGGTCGTCGAATTTGCCAGCTCGTCTTTTGCCGTATGGATCAGGCGGCGGCCCGTCCTTATAAAGGAAAATATCAGGGCCAGCGCAATGCCACGGGTAGTCAAGTATACAAAGACACCGAGGTCACAACCCTGAAGTAGGTTCAAGGCCAAGGTCCTGGGATATCCCCATCCCATTTGGGGAATGAGAGTGCTATAGTGTTTTCCGGATGAAGCTTCTGAACTGGTTAGCCGACCAAAACGAACACAATACCTTTATAGAAAACGCAAACGAAGTCGCCCCTCTGCTGCGCAAGCGGTTGGACGAACTGATGGCCATTTCGGTGATCGAGATAATGGTTCCACGACCGCTGATCAACGCCCTCGATGCCGACGTCCAGCTCCGACGGGTCCGTCGGCTGAAGTCGGCCAAAGTTTCCCATTTCCCAGTGTTCAAGGGTGATCTGGACCGGGTTATTGGTTGGATCGAAAAGACCAAGGTCATCGAAATGCTAAATGACCCGCGCGAAGAGCAGAAGCTCGAAAACCATGTCCAACACATTCCGAAAATTCAAGAAACGTCAAAAGTACCGCAACTCGCCGACCTGTTTATCCAAGCGCAAAGCCCGTTCGTAATTGTAGAGAATAGCCAGGGACAAACGGTCGGTCTGGTGACTTTAGAAGAGTTCGTGGCGCGCGTGTTCGGCATCGATCTGCGCCCGCAACAGGTCCCGGCCACGCCGTCAGACAACGCCGGGCTCCCTATCCGCGCGAATGAACTTTAAATCGTTTGGCTAAGAATCGATTTCGTTACGATGGCCATGAGCACTGTCAGAAAAAACAAGATGATGTAGATCGTCCTCGCACTCATTCTGTTCATTGATGTTTCACCCCAAGCCCATTCGTCTTGAATGGACGTCCCTAAATTGGGATGAGCACGAAATATGCCATGAAAACCGTTCAAGAAGCGTTACAGAAGAACCCCACCTAACCCCAAAGGTTGCGCTTTGCTATAGCCAAAAGTACACCTGTGCGGGTGTCAAACTGGCCTCAGCCGTAAGAGGAAGATCTAAAATGAATGATCGCAAATTAGCGCAAGCCATCTACAAAATTGCCCATTTAGAAGGCGAATTCAAACTCCGCTCGGGAATGACCTCGAATGAGTACTTCGATAAATATCGTTTCGAAGCCCAACCGCGATTGCTCAAGGCGATCGCCATGGCGCTCAGAGGCTTGATTCCCTCTGACACTCAGGTGCTGGCCGGACTCGAGATGGGCGGCATTCCCATCGCCACGGCGCTCGCTCTAGAATCCGGACTGCCCGTCGTGTTTGTGCGTAAACGGGCGAAGGAGTACGGCACCCAAAGAGTGGCTGAAGGGTTGGACTCTCTGCGTGGCTTAAAGGTGTGCATCATCGAAGACGTCATCACCACCGGCGGCCAGGTCGTATTAAGTGCGGAGGACTTGCGGGGCGAGGGCGCGCTCGTCAACCGCGTCTTGTGCGTGATCTCGAGGCAACAAGGCGGCGAAGACAATCTTCGTAAAGCGGGTCTAGAAATGATCCCGCTCTATACCGGCGAGCAACTCAAAGAAGCCTCCGCCGACGCATAAGGTACGCCGTACCTTTTCACGATTCGCGGTGTCGTGAAAAGGTACGGCGTACCTGTAAACTCGAGTCCTCCTGGGAGGACAAATGATTCTTCACTTCACGCTGGCTCTGCTGATCGGTGGGGCCCATGCCGCAAGCGCGCCAAAAGAACTGACCGCTCAAGACCTGCTCAAAGGCTCGAAGGTGCCCGAGCGACGGGAATTCC
The DNA here is from genome assembly GCA_022842925.1 of Bdellovibrionales bacterium. Classification (GTDB taxonomy): domain Bacteria; phylum Bdellovibrionota; class Bdellovibrionia; order Bdellovibrionales; family UBA1609; genus JALHOQ01. The sequence continues at coordinate 2,733 of JALHOQ010000153.1, read as the reverse complement.
CACTCCACGACTCGATCAAACCCTGTGAGAACTTCCATAAATACGTCTGCGGCAAAGCCGAAGAAAAATTTAAAATGCCAAAAGATCGCTCGCGCTGGCTTTTTTCGTTTAGCGATTCGTCCGAACGACTCCTGCACGCGCGCAAGAATTTTTTTAAGGCCGTGAATAAGGGCTATCAACCCAAGCTCGAGCGCACCAAGAACGTCGCTTCGTTTTACAAAGCCTGCATGAATGTGAAAGGCGCGAAAGCAGGCGAACTGCGCAATGCCAAGTACCAGATGAACGAAATTTTGAGCGCAAGAGAGCCGGCGGCTCTACGCAGACTGATCAACGATCGGATATGGAAGCCTTATTTCAACCTCCTCGGCCTAGGCCAGGATGCCAATCAACAAAATCCAGTTTTATACGACCTTATGATCACCAATCCGGGCATGACCTTACCGGAGAAGACGGCCTATGAAGACAAGAGGGCGGTCGAAGACCTGCGCAAGCTGGCCCGCACGCTTTTCACAGAACTGAAAACAGACAAGCCGGCTGAACGCGCCGACGCCTTAGTCGCCTTCGAAAAACGGTTTGCGGAAAGCTATCCGATCCCGGCGGATTTAAGAAAACTCTGGACGGACGACACCTACATCAAACGCGACGATCTAAAAAAACAGTATCCCCAGATTGACTTCGATAAGGTGTTCGCCGGCATCCCGCAAAATACTTCTGTCCGGCGACTAACTAAAGATGCAATGGATTTTATTAACACTTACCTGGGCGAAGCATCGGCTTTCGACTTGCAGAGCGTTTTGCTTTTCCATTCACTTCGTGACCGGATGGACGATCAGTACCCTAAGTACTACAAAGTCTACTTCAACTTTCAACACCGGCACCGGGGCGGAGCTGTGGAACGACCGCCGCGCGACGAGCGCTGCACTCGAATGGCCATGTGGCGCCTCGGCCGCGAGCTGGATGCCGAACTTTTAGAAGTGATGTTTCCGGAGTTCGATACGGCGAAAGTTCGAGAGGCCGGCGAGGCGGTTCGCGCCTCGATCATCGCGGGCCTAAAAAAGAACACCTGGCTCTCGGATTCGGCCCGCAAAGAAGCCATTAAGAAAACCCAAAGCGCGCAGCTCAAGCTGGTGAAGCCCGACGCGGAAGCGGATTGGGATTTTCTCGATCTCAAAACTCCGCTTAGTGACCGCGACCATGTCGGCAATCTCGAAGCCCTTGATCGCGCCGAACTCGACCGGGTCCTCGATCGATTTAAAAAGGACCGCAATCGCAACAGATGGTACATGAGCCCAATGACGGTTAATGCCTACTACACCGCGGACGACAATCAGTTTGTCCTCCCGCAAGGAATTCTGCAGTATCCGTTCTTCGATCCGAATATGGCTCTGATTGAAAACCTTGGAGCCATGGGTGCGGTGATGGGTCACGAACTGGGTCATGGCATCGACGATGAAGGCTCAAAGTTCGATTCCACGGGTCGCAAACGGCAATGGATGAAAGATTCGGATCTGAAGGCCTTTGGCGAGCGCGGGGGCAAACTCGTGGCGCAGTTCAATCGCGTCGATCATGACGGGCGCCTCGCGCTCGGTGAAAACATCGCGGACAACGTAGGGCTTCGGTTCGCCTTCGAGGCCGCCTTTCCCAACGCCCAAGAGGCGGCAGAGGACGATTTAAAGACGTTCTTCCATAGCTATGGGCGCCTATGGTGTGGGACCTTAACGCCGGAGGCTCGGAAAATGCAGCTCAAGACTGGTCCCCATGCGCTCAACCACGAACGGATCAATCAACAAGTCGTGCACAATGAGTATTTCTATAAGGCCTTTGCCTGCAAAGAGGGCGACAAGATGTACTTGAAACCGGAGGAACGGGTTCAGATCTGGTAGAAAATTATTGCAGACTTTCTGACCGACTCATCTCAAAATGAGACAGGCGAATTTGTGCGCCGATGTTACAGCCGTAAATGAAGTTCGCATATTGAGACGGCTTGAAGCGCGCTCAGGCGGAACGAGTATTGAAGTCTAAAGCAGCCAAGGAGAGGTGTGCATGATCGGAAAAATACGACTGGCAACGATGGTGATATGGTCGGCCATAGTTCTATTCTACGGAACCTACAGCTTCGGCGAGCGAACCAGCGGCGGCACCCAGGGTGGCACTCAAGCCGCTGAGGGCGGCAATAGCTCTCCTGTTAAAGATCCCGATCAGCTGCAAAACTACCCGGTCGTTCCCAAATTTAAAGAGAACTTTGATAAATGCACGGCCCAAGCCAATATGGGCACGGACTGCAAATTTGAAGATTTAGGAATTATCGGCGATAAGGCGCATGCAGTACGCCCGTCTTGTCATAACGCGGGCGAAGCGATCGATGTCGGATTTATCGAATGTGCTGGACAGAAAATTCAGCCCGATAATCCCAAGTATCTCGAATTTGTAAAGTGCTTCGCCGACGATACGAACGGTGAAATGAATAACATATTTCATGAAAAAGCTGGCGAGAACACTATTCAGAAGGCTGATCACGTGAAGCACGTGCACATCCAATTGAAGAACTGCAAGATGATCACCGCGGCCCAAGCCGGCGCAAAGGGGGGCTGAAATGAAAACCTGGATGATTTTAATCCTGACATTTGGCTTCGGTCTTCCCACGATCGCCGAAGAAATCAAAATCAAAGACTTTCGTAAGAGCTTCGAAAAGAAAATCGACGATCCAAAGCTGGGGCTGATTCGAATCAAATA
>JALHOQ010000152.1:3176-8253 GCA_022842925.1 Bdellovibrionales bacterium | reverse complement strand
CGCGCGCACCGGCTCAGCCAGCAAACAATGAAAAACATCCGGCAAAACTTATTCTTCGCATTCGTCTACAACGTGCTTGGCGTTCCGATTGCTGCAGGGATTCTGTATCCAACTTTCGGGCTGTTGTTGAATCCCATGATGGCTAGTCTCGCTATGAGTTTGAGCTCCGTATCAGTCATCGCAAACGCTTTAAGACTTCGGCGTGCGAAGATATAATATAACAAGCCTGGGCTTATCCGGCGCAAAACGGAAATGAGAGGTGAATATGTCCGTTGTGCAAACTATTTCCTCCAAGCGCCGAGTTCGCGTGTCCAATAGAGCCGTTGTATTCGCGCTGTCCCGGCTTGCATTTGGCGGGCAGCGAATCTTTCCAGCACTGGCGGAAGGAATCATAAAATTTCTTCGTAGCGTTCTTATAGTCTGCCTTGGTCAAAGGCACGGCCGTCAAAGAGCCTTGAGAGTCGAATAGATTGAATTTTGCCATGTCGAAGCCGCGGGCATAAGCATGCATACTGAGTGCGTTGGAATTTCTACTTTCACGATTCACGTACGTTCCCAAATGACGAACAAAAACACCGCGCGGCTGTGGAAAATTAGCGGCCAAACTCGCCTTTTCAATGCAGGGAAAAAAGTGGTCATCAAGATGATCAACGAAGGCCGGGTGAAAGTACCCTTTCGAACATTTGGAATCGTTATTGTACCCGCCGCGCACAACGGCACTCGCCGCACACCCATCCCAACTCCGAGCAGGTCCGTTCGCTAGCTTGTAGGTTTCAGTGCTGAAAGAAAAAAATGAACCGTTCGTAGCGGGTGGCACATGAAGTACTTCGAGTGTCTTCTCGGATATCTCAAGTGGTCCAGCCGGCTCCTCGTTTTCCAAATGGTCGGCGGAAAGTTTAGCGCACCCTACGCTGATGAAGGCGACAATAATGACTGTTGTTTTCATCAGAAGAAGATCGGATCAATTTGAAAATACTAAAGCCCCGATCGCGTTGGAGGGCAGGTCGGCCCACCAATTTTAGATTCATAAATTATGAAAAACAATTAGCCAATAAGTTGAGGTCCGGACTCAAAAGGGTTGAATTTTACTTATCGAAGCCGTCTGCATTGATATGAGCAGAAGTTACTTGAGAAGATTCGTCGTTAAGCAGTGAAACTTCGGCCTGACCGGTCGAGGTTGCAATGACAGCGCAAAATTTCCCGTCTAACGTGGTATTCACCACATATCGGCCGGGTCCTTTCGATTTGTGATCGGAAACGATTAAGATAAAATGCGAAACCTTTTGGGTGGCCCCTTCAATGTGACCGCAAAGCTCAGCTGTCGAGGTAGAACGGCCTGTCGAAACAAAACTGTCCACCTTAGGGCTGAGAGTTTGGCCATGCACAGTTAACACGCTAAAAAAGGTAAACAACATGATCATTTCAACTCCTTTTGAAAATCTAAATAAAATTTAGCATATGTTGTTCGTTTCCACATTGCTAATTCATGTCCAGGACCGATCCCAGAGTTTTATGAGTCCTCCCGCCCTTCGGTTTGACACGTGCGGGCGAATTCGCACACTTTTGGCAAATCACCACACACTCAACCTCGTTTCAACAAATGATTAAAGACTAAGGTCAGTACCTTCCATCTGGACATGCATCCAGTTTGCAAAAGCACTTCCTGTTAATAACCGGGGGAACTTTGTGAAGTGTGGGAAGAATATTAAAATCGTCATGAGCGCTCTGCTCATCGCGGGCTGCCAGCCGTTTCAGACTGAAACGCGCAATCAACAATCAAGTTTTTCTTCGGAAGATACTCACACGCCCGCCCTGGACCAGTTCAAAGTCCAGCTCGACTACGAAACTCTGAACGAGCAAGGTAAAGCCGCGGTTCAGGTGGTTGTTGCTGGAGTAAACGGTAAACCTTCACGCACGAGCCGCCGTCTTCAAAAGGGCTCGCGACTTCTCGCTATAGTGGATAACGAATGTTATGCACGCAAAGGCGGCCGCGGTATGAGCGCGGAAGTTTCCTTACTTCGTACACATGATCTTGAACAGCAAGCATATGCTTTCACATTAAATGATGAAATGGACCAGGAAGAATTGGAACAGCGTGCGTCCGAGGACGACTGCATTGTGCAGGTTGCAAACGAGCAGGATGTGTTTGCGTTTGCTTTGCCAAACGATCCTCAGATCGGCAACCAATGGCATATAAACGCCATTGAAGCCGGATCAGGCTATGACACTTTTTATGGGCCCAATGGTATTAAGACGGACGTGGTGATTGCAATCGTCGACACCGGAGTTCGCTACAATCATCCGGACTTGGCCGCGAATATGTGGAAGAACGCCTCCGGACAATTTGGCCGCGACTTTATTAACAACGACACAGATCCAATGGATGACCAGGGCCATGGCACTCACGTCGCGGGCTTGGCCGCAGCCGTAAGCAACAATGGAGTCGGCGTTGCCGGCACAATGGGCATTCGTTCGAAGATCATGGCCGTAAAGGTGCTCGCCAACAATGGCTCAGGCAGCGCGGAAGCTATTGTGAACGGCATCAACTTCGCCGCGCAGAACGGCGCTCATGTTATTTCATTGAGCCTTGGCGCCCCAGGGCAAAACGCCGCCTTTCGAACAGCGGTGAGCAATGCGGTTGCTAGGGGTGCAACCGTGGTGATCGCCGCTGGCAATGACAACAAGCAGATGTCTTCAAGCGTGTGGTATTCGCCTGCTTCTTACGCCGCCAGCATCAACGGTGCTTTGAGCATCGGCTCGATGGCTCAGGGAAATAGTCGCAGTACATTCTCAAATTATAGCCCGCAGTTTGTCGATTTGGGCGCACCCGGCACTAATATATTTTCGACGTTGAGCAATGGCAGCTACGGCAATATGAGCGGCACCAGCATGGCGACACCCATTGTCTCGGGCGCCGCAGGCCTAGTTGTCGGCATGCTTAAATCGCGTAACGTTCCTGTGACTCCTGCGCTCGTGGAATCTTTGCTAAAAGAAGGCGCGGTGAAAGATCCGAACCTTACGCAGTTTTTTAATAGCGGCAATCGCTTGAACCTGCGCCAGCTCGCCAACCTGATCAATACGAAATATCCGCCGGGGGGCCAGTCGCCGAGCCCGACTCCAACCCCTAATCCTTCGCCGAATCCCACTCCCGGTCCCACACCGAATCCGAGCCCTACACCAAGTCCCACTCCGCAACCCAATCCGGGTGAGTGCGGAAACATGAATCCGAAAGCGTGTCAGATTTTTAAAGAGATCAATATCTGGCGCTCACGCTATGGCGCAGCTCCATTGCAAATCGGTAGCAATTGCACAAATCTCGCGCAAAGCCATACGGACGACATGGGAGCTAACAATTTCCTCTCGCACGTGAGTCCGACAAAGGGAGATTGGGAAACTCGTAAGGCGGAGTTCGGTGTTGCCGGAGATGCTTCAGAAAATATCGCGCGTGGTGCCGATGATCCTTCAGCTATAGTGAACTTGTGGATGAATTCTGCGCCTCATCGTTCCGTGATTATTTATCGCGGATGGCGCACCACGGGAGTTGGAGTTTCGGTGGATGCTCAGGGGCGCTATTACTACCTTCAATGTTTTAATTAGGCTCAACCGCTGGTCATCTGGTGCGGGCCCGAGGCTGACCGAAGAGAACCTCGGCCTGGAATACAAATTCTAACTTGGCCCAGCCGTTGCTTTAACTAAATAAGGAACAGCGGATTGCTCCCTATTTGTCGAATTGGGGAATTGCTGAACGTAACGGCCACAGGCAAGGAGCGCTTTCATGGATCATTCCTCCCACTCACATGGCCAAGATATGAAGCACTATCGTCATCTTGCTCTCATGGCTCTGATTCACTTCCCCATCATGTATGTCGTGATGTTCACAATGATCGATGGGCTTTCTGACTTTTACAATAATCTAAATATGTTCTATATGGCGGGAATGATGGTCGCCCCCATGGTGCTTCTCATGCCGCTTATGATGGGCGCGATGTACAAAGACAAAACGGCAAATCTAATTGTTTACGTCGCATCGGTTTTACTTTTTCTGCTTTGTTTTTGGATGACTCGTGAACAGACATTCATTGGTGATAGGCAATTTATCCGCTCAATGATCCCTCACCATTCAGGCGCAATTTTGATGTGCGAAAAGTCTGAAATAAAAAATTCTGAACTTAAATCGCTCTGCGCTCAGATCGTCAAAGGTCAGCGTGAGGAAATTGAACAGATGAAGGCCATAGAATCGAGACTCGATCAGTGAACATGTCCAAGACCACGACCAGTTAAATGCAAGACCACGAAGACCAAAACCAGAAGGCCAATTGCCGCGACAAAAATTTTAAGCCCTAAAGGACTTGCTGATTTTTCCTGCTCGGGTCGATCCTTCAATCCGTACTTGGTAAGGCCCCATGGCTTGAAAATCGAAAGCAGCAGGGCAGCCATCAGCACGAGAATCGCTAGGCCTGAGTCTGCGATAAGCTGAACTCTGAGTTGGCCAAGTTCAACACTTTGCCATTCACCCAAAGCGGCGATCTCGGCGGCCCTTGATACGGCCGTGAATTGGTGAAGAAGAAGTGCCAAAGTTGCAAAAACGGTGAGTACAAATTTAATAAAAACCCAATAATGGCGGAACAGTCCCCACGGCGTAAAAAGCGCTTGGAATAAGCCGGTCACCAGGGCGCCCAAACTCAGCGGCACAATTACATAAAGGCCAATCAGATTTATGGCGCTGTAAATGCCGTTAACTGCCTCTGAGCTTGAGCTTCGCCCTGCCGCAATTGTAAGCACTAAAAAACAAAAAACAGCGCCAATCCAGCTGACGGACGTAGCGATGTGGCAGCTCAACAACAATTTTCGATTCATGGGCGACATTCATTGGAGATTAGCGAAGCGCATCCCAGAATGAACACTGAAATGGCCCCCTTAAGCGGAGCGCGTCATGGACGCGGCGGCCGCTCCAGGAGCCGCTCTCGTGGTCTCGACCTTGACTGTTTCTTGATCAATGTGCGAGCGTATTGCCACGATGCGGGGGGACAATAATCTGGGAAAATCGCAACCGACAGTCGACATCGGAATCTTGACC
>JALHOQ010000152.1:0-3166 GCA_022842925.1 Bdellovibrionales bacterium | reverse complement strand
TGACCATCCGCGAGGACGAATTTCAGGCGATCCTCAAGGCCTTCCCGCGCGAAATTGATGTCCATATTGCCCGGCGCGAGTACTCGATCAGGGAAGCTGACGCAGCAGACGGCAAAAAATATGTTGTCGCAGTCCTTCGCCAGTTCGAGCAGGGAAACGGCGAAGCACAAGATGCGGCCCGAGATCTCATTGATGACTTCGACCCTTCTCTGCTTCTGGTAGTGGGAATTGCGGGCGGTGTGCCCTCTTCCGACCTCACCCTTGGCGATGTGGTCGTCTCGACTCGGGTCAATGATTATTGCGTGGAAGCGAAGAAGCACCGAGAAGATACAAGCTACAGCCTGTCCGGTGGCCCGATCGCAAAAAAAATCGCCTCGGGAGTGGCCAACCTCACCGGCCGCAAAGAGTTTCGTGGCTGGACTAAAAATTTAAAGAAAAAACCCAGCGTTAAATGGAAAAGTCAGGGCTCGCTTTATGGCAATAGAAAGTGGCAGGACGATGTCGCTAAAAGTCTCGAGTTACACTTCGGACGTAAGGCGCGGCCGCGCGCACCAATTTTTGTCGCAGGCCCGATCGCGTCCAGTGATCGCCTAATTAAAGACGCAAAAATTGTGATTCCCTGGCTTCAGACTGCGCGGCATCTGCTCGCCATTGAAATGGAGTCGGGCGGCGTATTTCGGGCCGCGCGTGACCGATGCCCCATGCTCGCAATTCGCGGGATCAGTGATATTGTAGGTTTGCGGCGCGATGAAGCTTGGACCAAGTACGCATGCACATCGGCCGCCGCGTTCACTCGGGCTTATCTCCGCACTCAGCCGGTCGCACCTAAAATCCAGGCTGATAAGTTGGGCGAAGGGCCTCTTAGCGACCTTGATTTTGTAGAAGACTCACTTTTTTTGAACCTGGTTCAGGTCACGAAGCTACCAGCCACAATCTTTGTCACGCCTTCCGAGGTGCCCACGCCTAAGCACGCGTGGGGGAAACTCCTTGAGAAAAAAGACGAACCCATCCCGAACGCGTGGTGCCTTCAATCTAAAAATGTTTATTCGTTTTTCGATCCCAAAGGGACACCGATAGAAAAAATCGTGGACATGTCGGCTGTTGAGGAACACGCCACTGAAGATTTTGTTCAAAGTAAAGATCCTGAACGCCGTCATATTTTATCGCAGCTTTTAAGGCGAGCGCTCGAAGACGACCTCGCCAAAATCGGCGTCCGTTACAATCGTCGCGACAATGTTTTTTCATTTTTAGGCCGACCCGACGAGCCGCCCCGGACATTCCGATATCAAAACGTACACCTCGAAAGCGAAATCACGGTCGTTTCACACTATGAAACGGAAAGCAAAACAGACGGGAAAAAGTATAAGGTCCTGCGCCACACCGCCTTTTCTGGTCGGTTTTTGGAGATTTCTGGCACGTGGTATTTGGAGTTTACTCCCACCTACCGCTTCACGTTTGACGGCAAAAACCGCGACAAATTTCACGAACAGCGCCTTAAAGGAATCAAGCGCCTTGAGAAAAATCGCTCAGTTTTGAGCCAAGTCCTCCTATGGACTGACCTGTTCTGCACCCTCGGTGCACGCATAAAGGCGTCGACCAATATTACATTTGAAAAACTTCCTCCATTTTCGATCGATGTCACGACTGCCAGAAGCGGAAAAGGAGTTATGCCAGAACAGAGCGCGCCCCGAGCGCCCCGGCCTGAGGGAGAGATGGATTTATGAAAATTAGTCTGCTTGAAGAACCGCTCCTTCAATTTAAGTCCGGTGTGCATGTCGATATTCGCGCTGGCATCGCACAGTTTGGAACCTTCGATAAGGGCGAGCGAGGCGCGCCAACTCCCATTGGAGTCGGCATTGTCGGCACTCGGACCACGGTCTCAGGTGTAAGGGCATGGATTGACTCCTTTAGCCGCGGCGTAAAATCTCAGGAAAAAAATCTCATTTTTCGCCCGGCTTTCCCGGGCATGACGGATAAGATTTTCGGTACCCGTTTGAATCTCTCTGAAGAAGCGTCGCGAGTTATTTCTAAACACGAACTTGATGCCGCCTTGAAAAATAGCTCAACCGCCATGATGAACGTTGTTGAGCTGTTTCTTGATCACGCAAGAGATCTCGCTGGCCGGTCTGGTCTTCATGTCCTGGTCATCGCACCTCCGCCCGAGGTTTTTGCCCTAAACCACAGCACTCACCCGAATCCAGACCCTGAGCTTGACGAGTCAACAGAGGCCGAACGGGACACATATAAGTCGAACTTTCATGACCTGTTTAAGGCGCGCGCGCTCGAGCTGGCGCTCCCGAGTCAGCTGATCCGTCCAGACACCTATGGCGGACCTAAAACGCGCACGAAAGGCGATCGCGAGGGATCGCTCCAAGATATGCCGACGCGCGCCTGGAACTTTAACCTCGCACTTTATTATAAGTCTGGCGGCGTTCCGTGGAGGCTTGTGAAGCAACCCTCGCAGCTGTCCACGTGCTATATGGGAATCAGCTTTTATAAAAGCGTCGATGGTGAGCGCCTTTTGACAAGTGTCGCTCAGGTGTTTGATGAGCGCGGCGAAGGCCTTGTGGTCCAAGGCGGCAGCGCTCGGGTAGATAAAAATGATCGCACGGCTCACCTCACGGCCGACGACGCCAAGAAACTGCTTTTAAATGCCCTGTTGAGCTATCGTCGTGAGCACTACAATATGCCGGCCCGTCTCGTTCTTCATAAAACTTCTTACTTCGATCCCGGTGAAGTGGACGGCTTTCGCGAAGCCGCTCGCCAGGAAAAAATTGAGATCGTTGATCTCATCGCGCTTAAAAAATCTGGAATTCGTATTTTTCCCTCACGGGAAACGTCGGCATTCAGGGGCACCACACTCCAGCTCGGAGAGCGTTCGGGACTAGTTTATTTAAAGGGCACCGTACCTTACTTTGGCATGTATCCCGGCATGTATGTGCCTAGGGCGTTGGAATTTAATTGCGAGCAAGGAGAGTCCAATCCCATCGATATTGCGGCCGAGCTGCTCGCGCTTTCGAAACTCAATTTTAATAATACCCAGTTTGATTCTGCCGATCCTATCACTGTGAAAGCCGCTCGTCGTGTCGGCGATATTCTTAAACACGTGCCTGATAACCAGTCCATTCAGTCCCGCTTTCGATTTTTCACTTAAAATTTTTAGTCT
>JALHOQ010000151.1 GCA_022842925.1 Bdellovibrionales bacterium | reverse complement strand
TGCAGGGCTGTGCGGCAATACTTGCCGCACAGCCCTGCAAAAAGTCGACGAGCACCTTATTCCTCCTTCTACTGACGGCCTGCCAAACTGCGCCTACGCGAGTGGGTGAAGTACAAAAGCGGGAGTTCGAGCAGGTCATCAGCAAGGCCCAGCGGCCGATCGCGTTGAATGAAAGCACGACTGTTTTAGATGCCCGGGCGGCCTTTGATTATGGCTTAAATCGGGTCGAGGGCTCCTATCACATGACCTGGGACAGTCTGGCCGAAAACATCGAGACCGGTGAAGTGATGCGCGATCGCCGCCGCTTGGCCCAGCGTCTCGCGCTGTTCGGACTCACGCCGCAAACACCCATTGTTGTCGTGGGCTATGGCCCCAAGGGCGAAGGCCAAGAAGGGCGCCTTGCATGGACGCTGCTTTATCTCGGGTTTAGTGATGTGCAGACGGCGGGTCTCGACATGTTTCGCAAGAACTGGACCAACAAACCTTCCCCGCCGGCGAAAAATGTGACGCCGGCCGAGCTGGAAGGCAATATCGCCATGGTCATCTCGAAAGAGGAGTTCAAGCGCTTAGCCCGCGATCCCAAAGGGCGCACCGATGCTCGCGTGTGGATTCTCGATGTGCGCACGGAAAAAGAATATTTTAACAAAAGCGCCGCCATGGCCGCACGGCCCGATATTCAGGCGATGAACATTGAGTGGAAAGAGTTTTTTGGCAGTGACGGCCGTCCAGCCGCGAAAATGAAAAAGAAATTGAATGATTTAGGAATGCAAGACGGCGACCGCATCATTTTGGTGTCCAACCGAGGCGTGCGTTCGGCCGCCGCGGCCTATGCGCTCATCTCCCTAGGCTTTCAGCGAGTCGAGAATTATCTCGGCGGCTGGCGCTCCTACTGATTTTTTATTTGGTCCAGCCGATAATATAACGTGAGATTACTCCCGCGTTTGTTCATCCTTTTCCTATTAATTACCGGCTGCACCCGCCCGGTTTCGCAGAACAGCCAGTTGGTTTTGAATTTGAACGGACCCGAGGGGCTGACAGCGACCAACTTTCGAACCCAACTTGAGGGGACAACCGCATTCGGGGCTCTACCGGTGACCAGCGCCCAGAAAATCGATTGCATTGCCGTTCTCGTGCTCGCAGCGCCCGGCGCGGTTGAGTCCTGCACGCTCGCCGATGAGACAGAAATTCAGTTCACCCATTCCGCCGGATTTGTAGCCAAAAATCAGGCCCTGACGCTGGAACTCCCTCCTGGGCCGAGCCGGCAAATCCAAGTTTTGGGTGTGCGGAGTTTGAATGGCACATGTCCCGACTTATCCGTCGCCGACCGAATTCATATTTCGCAGCCCCGAGTGATCGCTTCGATCACCAAGGATCTGACCCCCGGTGAGAATCTTGTCTCGGTCACGGCCGACGTTGCGGGGGGTGCTGTGCGAGGTTGCCAATCCGAAAAGTTCTTTCACAAATCGGCCGCATGCAATCTCGTATCGGAGTACGATCCGGCGAGTATTCACTCCGACCAAGTCATCGTCCACCTGGCCGATTCAGCAGATATAACCGCTTTTGATGAGGAGCTCGGGCACCTGGGAATGTCGCTCACGCTCAGTTGGAATGCCGTTTACAGTCATCACTTCATGCTGCCCGCGGGGCTTACGCCGGCGGGGGCGGCAGTGGAGCTGTGTTCGAGCCCGATGGTTCAGTTTGTGGAGCCGGTCGATGTAAACTTCGTGGCCCGAGTCTATGAATCGGTCGTCGATTGGTCGGCCAGTGTAAACACCGAGTCGGTGGTGGCCGTTCTCGCAACCGGACTTGAGATGGGTCATTCGGTGTTCACCGCATATACTAATTCCTACTGGACGAATCCGTTCGGTGAAACCGGCGGTGACGAGGATATGAATGGAATTGCCGGCGACATCAACGGCTACAACTTCGTCGACGACAACCCGGATTTGTCCGATGGCGACGGTCTAGGCACTCAATTGGCGGGGATAGTATTAAATCAAGACGTGGACATTTTGAGCGGACCCGGTTCCACTTCGATCAGCGTACTTCCGGTCAAGACGATCGACGACTTTGGAGCGACCGACGCCACCCGGATGGCGTCGGGCATTCAGTACGCAACCGATATGAATGCGGATGTAATTGTTCTCGCCTCGGGCGATGTCACGGGAAGCGAGATCGTGCGCCGATCCTTAATCTACGCCAACAATCGCGGAGTCTTAATTGTCGCGCCGTCCGGCAACAGTGCGACCAACAACGATTTGTTGCCGTTGTTTCCTTCAAGCTACGGAGTACCAAACATCTTAAGCGTGGGCGCTCACACCGGCACCTTCACCAAGGCGGCATTCTCCAACTATGGCGCGGCCTCGGTCGACATCGCGGGCTCCGGAGTGACTGTTTTCACAACAACGATTGGCGATATTTTCACTTCGGTCTCCGGCACTTCGATGGCGGCAGCTTCTGTGGCCGGGGCTGCAGCGGTGGCGAAAACCGGAGCCGATCATGTCTCGGGCTACCAACTGAAGAAGGCGGTCTTCGACACGGCTGCGCCAAGTGCCAACTGGACGGGGCTCTCGACCACCGGTGGGTACCTCGATTTTACGGAGTTGCTCAACGAAATTAGTGCCGTATATCTTTTTGAATCATATGAACAACCGACCGAGTAACTAAGGTCTATCGTTTGAATTGGGCGGCCACTGGCCCAACATCTTCAAATCGTCTGGGTAGATTGGCGCCGTGGGCGTGTCAGGCCGAGCGGCGGAGAGATGCGATCTTTGCGGAAATTTCGCCGCGTAAATCGCCTGCTCAATCGTCTCTCGGTTCTGCTCGAAAGCCGCCTCTAAAATGTGAAGACGGGCCTCAGTATATTCTGCGGATAAAGTGAATCCCTCCCGCGTTTCTGCAACCATTTGGGCTAGGCCGGCCACGGTCGCTTGAACCGACAGGAGATTTAGATTATTCGCCTTACCCGTCCACTCCGCGACGACTAAGGCTATGTCCGCAACTTTTGCTTGCAAGTCCTCGCTGACCAGCACGCGTTCGCATTTCGGCAGCGGCTTCGATCTCTGGTAGCGGGGCATAGCTTCAGCTGCCACCATGGTCATGCACAATGCTGCGAAGACGAATCCGCGAAGCATTTAGGGCTTTTCTCGCGGCGGCCAGTTCAAGCCCGGAATCTGCCAATCCCAAAAATCGGGCGGCAGCACGGGGCCGGGGGGTGAACCGGTCTGTGTGAGCGGCAAGTTCTGGCCTTCGGCCGAAAAGTCATAAGGCCAGTCCTCTAGCCCGGGAATTTCGTTAAAGCGCAGGGTCTCACGTTTCATCGGACGGTCCGGATGCTGGGCGCCGCGGCGAAGGGGTGCCGGCTCAACTCCATACATAATTAAGCCCGTGCGAATGGTGCTGCTGATTTCAGTTTGATGGTGAGCGAGCTTCATTTCAAATGCCGACAGAAGAGCTGCTTGAAGGTCTGGGAGATCGGGTTTGGTTTGCCGAACCTGACCCAGGTTTACTTGCAGCTCCACGATCCGGGCAATGGTTGGAGCTAGTTTTTCGCGGTACTCCGGCATCTGAAACGTGAGAAGGGCAGCTTGCGAGGCGAGCTCCGCAAGGAGGTGACCGTAAGCTTCCATGCGGGCCGATACGGGTAAAAGCTGTATCGGGCAAGAGTTCTGATGCGCCCCCACTTGTGTGCTAAATAACAAGGTCATGATAAGTATTACACGATTGAACATCTTTAGAATCCCCTTCCTTGAATATCAGGAAGAGACTTCAATATGCGTGCCGGAATGGAACCATTAGGCGGCGGTTTTGAGTTTTTGGAAAATGGCTTGCAGCGCGCGCATGACTTCGGGGTCATAACGGCCGTTGAGTTTACCCGCCATCAGTTCGATGGCGTCAGTCGGGCGCATCGGGTCATTATACGAACGTTTCGTGGTTAAGGCATCGTAGGTGTCGGCTACCGAAACCACCCGAGCCATCGGATGAATTTCTTCAGCGGTTAGTTTCTGCGGGTAGCCGTTGCCCTGGAGGCTTTCGTGGTGCTCGAAGGCGCAGGCGATGATGTTCTCGGTTGAACGGTGCTCGGACAAAATCTGCAGTCCGAATTGCGGATGCTTTTGCATCATCAGCCACTCGTCGTCGCTCAGCGGACCATTCTTGCAGATGATTTCGAGCGGGATGTAGCGTTTGCCGATATCGTGAAAAAGGCCACCTAAACCGAGCTCTTTGAGATCGTGGCCGCGGAAACCGACGATCTGACCGAGTCCAAGAGAATAAATGCTGACGTCGAGCGAGTGATTGTAGGTGTAAAAATCGTGGGACGACAAACCAATCAGGTTCACCATGGCGGCAGCGTCCGAATCCATAAAGGCGACAAAATCTTCGACCACGCCGCGGGCGTCACGCAATGCGGTTTCGATATCCGGACGCTCGAAAAGCTCCTCGACCAGAACCATCGTGCTTTCACGTAAAATGGTGGCCTTTTGTTTGGTGTCGAGCTCATTGCTCAGCAGTCCATCGCGGACAAACTTTTGATAATTGGCCCGCTCCGCGGCGAGGATGTAAAACTGCTCGGGCGCCTTCTTTTCGAAATGGTCGATCTTGAGCGCGCTCAGTTTGTCGCCGGAACGCAAATAGTGAATGATCCGGCCCCCAATCATGACGAACAAATCAAACGGAATGCACTTATGCGGCGGCAAACTATTGATCCGTATCTTCATGTACTTATCGAGAGACATGCCCAAATTGTGCCACGGTTTTATTGACTCTCCAAACAAAGATGGCATCTTGATCAGCCAGGGTATGGCGCTGCAATTCGACACCGACATTCAGTTCGTCAAAGGGGTTGGCCCAAAGTTGGGCGAGTTGTTCCGTAAGCGTGGGATCTTGCGCGTGCAGGATCTGATCGAATTTTTTCCGCGCACTTATGAAGATCGTCGTGCCGTCCGTCATATCCAGTCTTTGGTCCCGGACCAACTCGTCAGTATCAAAGCCAAAGTTTTAAAAGTCCGCTCCATGCAGCTCGGTCGCTCGAAGCGACGCATGTATGAAGTCGTGATTGGCGATGCCTCTGGACGAATTTCGTGCAAGTTTTTTCGTGTCCCTTACCGTGGATTTTTCGAACGCTTTGAGCCGATGGCGGAAGTTCGCGTTATTGGCAAGGTCACATTCTATCGGGGCGTCAAAGAGTTTCATCATCCTGACATTCACCCCATTAAAGAAGACGAAGAAAACGAAAATGATTTAATTCCGATCTACACGGAACTGGAAGGCCTAAGCACCACGCGCATCCAACGCCTGATTCAGACTGTGATCGGCCAACCGATCCCCGATGTATTGCCGGTTTGGGTGCGCGAGAAGCATGGCCTTATACCGCTCGGTGAAGCTCTCCGTGAAATCCACGACCCACCCCTCGAATTGGCTGATCAGTTTTTGGCCATCACCTCCAAGGCCCAGCAGCGGATTATTTTCGACGAATTTTTTTGGGTCGAACTCCATCTGGCTTTGAAGCGGGCCGGAATCGAGCGAGAGAAATCCATCCCCATCGTTTCGAAGGGCCGGTTGGCCGAGCGTCTTGAGAAATCTCTCGAGTTCGACCTGACCGGGGCACAGAAGCGAGCCTACGCCGAGATCATAGCGGATCTGGCCAAACCTCATCCCATGCACCGCCTGGTGCAAGGGGACGTGGGCAGCGGCAAAACGCTGGTCGCTCTGATGGCGGCGGCCTTCGTCGCGGAAGGGGCCGCGCAGACGGCCTTGATGGTGCCCACCGAAATCCTAGCGGAACAACACTACGCCAATTCGGTGAAACGACTTGAGCCGCTCGGCATCGGGTGCGCGTTGCTCACCAGCCAGACGAAAAATAAAGAGCGGATCGAGATCCTAGAGCGACTTAAGACAGGAAAACTTCAGCTGGTGATCGGAACTCACGCTTTAATCCAAGACGACGTGGAGTTCAAAAGCCTGGCCTTGGTCATTGTGGATGAACAGCACCGCTTCGGTGTGGAGCAAAGAAACAAACTGAAACGCAAAGGGGTGTCACCACACTTCTTGGTGATGACCGCTACACCGATTCCCCGCACCCTGGCGATGACTGTTTATGGCGATCTTGACGTTTCCATTATCGACGAGCTGCCGAAAGGGCGCCAGCCCATCGTCACGCGAAAGACATTTCAGAGCAAACGTGGCCTGGTGATGGGTTTTGTCCGCGACCAGCTGAAAGCCGGGCGCCAAGCTTACATCGTTTATCCTCTGATCGAGGAAAGCGAAACGATGGAACTCAAGAATGCCATCGAAGAGCACGAAAAAATCAAAGAGGAATTCTCCGAGTTTCAGGTCGGGTTGCTTCATGGTCGCATGAAGTCCCAGGAGAAAGACGAAGTCATGCGGCGCTTTCGCGCGGGCGCGATTCAAATCCTAGTCGCAACGACGGTGATTGAAGTCGGCGTCGATGTGCCCAACGCCAACATCATGGTGATCGAACACACGGAGCGCTTCGGCCTCTCGCAACTCCATCAATTGCGCGGCCGAGTCGGGCGCGGCGAACACAAAAGCTACTGTATTTTAATTCTAGGCTACGCCATGTCTGAAGAGGCGGCCCAGCGGGCCGATATTATGGAAAAGACGAACGACGGCTTTAAAATCGCCGAGGCGGATCTTGAAATGCGTGGACCGGGAGAGTTCTTAGGAACCCGACAGAGTGGTCTGCCGGGATTTCGAATGGCCAATCTCGTGCGCGACGTTAAGATTCTTCAGCAGGCTCGGGATGCGGCATTCACCTTGATCGAGAGGGATCCCACTTTATCCAAACTCGAGCACCTGCCGCTCAAGAAAAAACTCGAAGAGCTGCTGAAAATGTGGGTGGGTTGAACCCTCTTCAGTGATGGCTCGCGGGCGTGCGAGGCGCTTGTCCCTTAAGAGCGTCATGAAAGCTGACGCGCCCGGTTTTAAGATCATAGAGAGCGGGTACGACTGTGATGTGTCCCATGGTCCACTTTTCCGAAAGCAGTTTGGAACGGGCGAGAAGATCGCTCGCCACTCCGTCGGCGTTGGCCCATGATTCCTTTTCGTGGCCCGAACTGGCGGCTTGACCCTTGAAGCCCGCGATTCGAGGATGAATATCTTTAACCAAAGCATCTAAACTGGGAGTGCCCACGGACGCACCGGCCAGGCTGTCGTGCGCCGCTTTCACAGCTCCACACGAAGTGTGACCCATGACCACGATCAGGCGCGCGCCCAGATGTTCCACCGCGTACTCGATTGAGCCGATTGAATTGTGCTCCAAGCTTTGGCCGGCCGTGCGTACGGTGAAGATCTCGCCGAGCTTCTGGTCAAATACGATCTCAGGCGGGACGCGAGAGTCGCTGCATGAAACGACGATCGTGTGTGGGTGCTGACTGGTGCTTAAACGCTGAATGTCTTTTCGAGCGGCGCCGTCTTTGCGCCAAGCGCCTTTGGTGAAACGGGCGTTGCCGTTTGTAATCCAGCGCAAGGCGGTGGTGGCGGGAACACCGGGATGAATTTCTTTATGATGATGAGTATGACTGTCGACAGAAGCGGCGTGGGTCGCCGCTGCAGTTGCGGAAGTCGCTGCGGCGACGGCGCGGGCTTGATCAGCGGCTACGGTGTCCGCCGCATTTTGGACCATCGGCGCTGTCACTTGGTGAGCGGCATGAGGAGCTGATTCTGGACCGTGCTTGTGCCTCATGGCGCAGGCACTCAGGGTGACGAACACGATCGGTAGGATCAGCTTTTTCATAATAACTCCCATTTATTTTTCTTAATATTGATCCTTAAGCCGCCGCTTTGGTAGCGGACAAAAGTCCAGCTTTGACGGATTTCAGAAAATGTCACTCGTTAAACCCGATTAGAAAAACGAGGACCAAGCCGACAGAAATCGTTCACAAAAGGACTGATCAGGCCCCAAAAAACTGAGGGCCTGATCGGGAGTCAGAGTTAACCCGGGCTCGTCAGCCACCGAGATTTTCGAAAGTGCCACAGTGGGAAGGAGCGCCAAAATAATTAAGACTCGCAACATAAGCAGAACTCCTTGGAGGCGGGCGAAGTAATATTGCTGATGCGCACAGTCAAAAATGGTAGGCTTAGCGCTCTCTAGTTTTAGAAAAGTTTTCACGGTCAGTGCCGTTTTTTGGTTATTTGCCTACGGTATAATTGATTATCCGTGTCAAAAATGATAAACATCCTCCTCCAGTGGGGGCACCCCCAAAAAAGTTAGATGTGGGATGGGAGTTAAGGTTGGAGACTTCAGATATGG
>JALHOQ010000150.1 GCA_022842925.1 Bdellovibrionales bacterium | reverse complement strand
GGCTTCTCGTTTTGGGCGGAGGTGCGATTGGGTGCGAGCTCGCGCAGGCCTTTGGGCGGTTGGGGTGTGAGGTCTCCTTGATCGATAAGGGTTCGCGCCTCTTAGCGAAAGAGGATCCGGATGTCTCTGAATTCGCGTTAAAGGTATTTCAAGCCGAAGGCATTAAAGTGATTTTACAATCTGTTGTTCAACGTTTTGAGAAGCTCCCCGATGGGGGCGGCAAAGCCTTGCTGAAGAACGGGCAAGTCGTCGCGTTCGATGCGGTTTTACTCGCCCTGGGTAGGCGCGCAAGTGTAACGGGTTTCGGTCTTGAGAAGTTGGAACTACCGTTACGGGCTGATGGCACTCTTGAAGTCGACGAATGTTTGCGCACCCGCTTTCATAATGTTCTGGCCTGCGGAGATGTTACGGGCCCCTATCAGTTCACCCATGCCGGTTCCTACCAGGCGGGCATTGCGGTATTGAACGCTCTCTTTGCGCCCTTCAAGCATTTCAATGCGGACTACTCCGCACTTCCGTGGTGCACGTACGTGGATCCCGAAGTGGCGCGTTTGGGTTTAAATGAAACCGAAGCGGCTCAGCAGAATGTGGCGGTGGAGGTGCATCGCTACGAGCTCGAGCATTTGGATCGGGCCATTTGCGAAGGTGAGAACCGGGGTTTTGTTAAGGTTTTGACGGAAAAGGACGGCAGCCGCATCCTCGGCGTGACGATCGTCGGCGTCCACGCGGGCGAGATCATGGCCGAATTTGCTTTGGCCAAACGTAAGAATCTCACTCTGAACGATATTTTAAACACGGTTCATTCGTACCCCACATTTGCCGAGGCGAATCGCTTCGTGGCCGGGGTCTGGCGAAGGAGCCATACGCCCGCCAAGGCGATGGAGTTGTTGTCGCGCTTCCACGCCTGGCGGCGGGGATAAATTGGTGGGTCGAACCTCTCGCTGTGTATCCTTAAGCCCTAAGACGAACCCAAGTTTTGATTGATTTCGCTAACGCATCCTTCTACAGATAACGCAGATGAAAAAGGTCCTCGTCACCGGCATGGCCGGGTTTATTGCCGCGGAAACTGCTCGCCAGCTAAGGGATAGTGGCGTGGAGGTAGTTGGCTGCGACAATATGAACGACTATTACGATGTCCGCTTAAAAGAGCATCGACTGGACCACCTCAAGGGTTGCCAGTTTTACCGCCTTGATATCGAGGATCGCGCCGCGCTTGATAAGCTGTTCCACCAACACAAATTCGACGCCGTTTTCAACCTTGCCGCACGTGCGGGTGTCCGTTACAGCATGGAGAATCCCCACGTTTATTTTACGACTAATGTAAACGGCACGCTCAATCTACTCGAACTGATGCGTGAAAACGGCTGCACAAAAATGATTCTCGCCAGCACCTCTTCACTTTATGCCGGCGAAAAACTGCCGTTCAGTGAAGACGCTCCGGTTAACAGTCCGATCTCGCCTTATGCGGCATCTAAAAAAGCGGCCGAAGTCTTGTGCTATACCTACAACTATCAATACGGAATCGACTGTTCGGTTGTGCGCTACTTTACTGTCTATGGCCCCGCAGGCCGTCCTGATATGAGTATTCTAAAATTTATTCACCGGATCGCCCAAGACAAAGAATTTGAACTCTATGGCGATGGCGAACAGAGCCGCGATTTTACTTACGTTGATGATATTGCTGCGGGAACGATTCGGGCGTCGCGAAAACTCGGCTATGAAATTATCAACCTCGGCGGCGGCAAAACGCCTGTCACGATCAATCAAATGATTCTCTGGATGGAAGAGGGTCTTGGGAAAAAGGCTCGTATCAAGCGACTTCCAGCGCAGAAGGCCGATATGCAGGACACTCAAGCCGACATCGCCAAGGCCCGCCGCTTACTCGAATGGGAGCCGAAGCTCGATTTTAAAATGGGGCTTGAGAAAACCATTGAGTGGTACCGTCAGAACGAAAACACCTTGCGGACAATGGACATTTAAAAACGGGCCGACTTGCCAACAGGCAAGTCGGGCAGTTATTGCGGCTTCAGCCACATAGAGACGGCCGAAACCGGAAACACCGGCGTTCCCGGCGGTTGATTGGTGATTAAACCGAAGTGTGGATCAAAATTGAAATTTCGGTCCGGCGGATCATATGTCGTGTTCCCGCAGCAGGTGTTTTCATGCAAAGCATAAACGGCGTTGTAGCCGTACACCATGGATCCGTTCACCGTGAGGTCCCGTCCACCCCAATCTTCCAGCAGAGACGTCAGTGTGGAGCTGGGCTCTGTCAGCAGGGCCACATTATAGCGGGTGTTGCTGGCCACGCGGGCGGGGAAGTTTGAAGGTACGCCGTTCCACGGTGAACGACTGTCGTTCCAGGCGTTCGAGATCAGAATCACCTTGTCACCGCCGACGAGTGACGACACCCAAGGAGTAGCCGTGGACGATGAAACGTTCGAGTTGGTATTGAAGTCCCCCATCAAATAGACCGGAATGTTGCTTACGATTGAGAGACCTCGAGGCAATCGGGCGCCGTTGAGATTGGCGCCGTTTACAACTCGGAGTGCGTTCGGGTAAGGGGCCGGATTCCCGATGTAGCGCGCGCAATCGGGAACCACAAAGCGGGCCCGTGTGGGCGGTCCGCCGTGACGGTCAAAATCGCGTCCCGCGAATTCGCCTGGGCCACCGCCAAGACGGGAGCAGAGGGGTTGAGGCAAAGCCTGCTGCGTATTTACATGGGCGATTGCCGCTTGGCCTTGCGCTACGGGGTTGGGCATATTGATCGCACCATGATGCGGGTGTTCTTGAGGTCCGCCAGTGCCGTATCCGGTATTGGCGCCGGGCCACATTGAACTGATATATACAACACCGTTGAAGGGCGCGCCTATAAAACCCGCAACACCGAAGTAAGAGCCGAGCTCCCCGGGGCCATTGTTTGCTATGGCATTTTGAAATTGGGCCACGTCAAAGTTAATTGGGAGGATTCGACTGCGCGTGACTTGATTTGCGTACCCAGGGATTCGGTTATTAATATGGCCGTTGCGAATTCCTCCGCGGGTGGCGTTTAATAGCTTGGTGGCAAGGGGAAGCGTGGTGGATACGCCCGCAGCCGGAGTACACGTCAGGATCTGCTGCACATTTACAAATCCGCAACCCCCGGTGCAAGAGAGATTCTCACCGCCATCGCAAAGCGAAGACGGACCACCGGTCACCCAGTGGCCCGGACGTTGGGGAGTGGCTCCTCCCACATTGATCAGATTTCCGTATGAGATCACGCCTTCATTCGCGGCGGTATCGGGTAGGGTTTGTTCGTTGGAGTCATATTCATAATAAGAGTATCCGCCTGGTGTCACCGGAGAGGCGGGCCAGGGGCGAGTGGCCGCCCAGCGGTCACGAATATCTTCTTGGCCGACCGCTATGGCCACACCGTTTACGGTCTCGATAAACCGTCCCGGATGATCGGACCAGATCGGTAGTCCGGGCCAATCCGTGAGGTCGAGCGGATTCTTGATATACCAAACGCCGTTTAATATTCGGATATCAGCGTTGTACGCATATTTGTAAGTGCGAACCGAAGCGGAATCGCTGGGAATGACGGGGTCCACAATAAACCGCAGATTGTCGGTGTTATTGAGGACGGCGAAATTTCCCGCCTCCCGCAACTGCACCTGGCCCGAGCCCGCACCAGGAAGTTTTAAAATTTGCACGCCGTGAGCCGTGTCCTGGGCCTGTTCGCGCCATCGCGCTAGTGCGAAGGCCTCCCAATTGAGGCCGCTGCCATTGCAGTTCGCACAGCCATTGTCATAGGCGTTTTGCAGTTCGAGTGCACCGGCGAAACTTGTGGGATTAGTCGCGATCCGCGTCCGGGATGTGCCGCCGCCCCCACCGGCGCAGCGACCATCGGCGTTGCTCATCAATCGCCCTCCAACCGTAACTTTGAGAAAATTTTGGAAACCGCCGCTTCCGCCCACGCAGAAGTCACCGTTGGCGTGGAGACGACCGAGCATCTCCATCTCTGGGCCTGTGCTCAGCACGTACTGATTGATATCGAAAAACGCCATAAACTGAAACATGGATATGTATCCCACAGACAGCCGTAGCTCCAACGGCTCCACCAGGTCACCGGAAAAGACTGAGCTAGGGGCCATAACGTTAAAGCTGAGTGAGACGTCCGTGATGGGCCCATTCATGCCCTTAAACGGGCCCGAAGAGATGGTGGAACTGGGCGTGGTCTTAATAATTCTCACGGTCACCGGCGAGACCGAAAAAGGGGCGGGCATCAGGGCCGGCAACTGCGTGTCCAAGTGGTTTTTCAAAGCCGCATCATCGGCCGGATTGGTCATCAAAAAATCTTCGATGAGAACTGTGGCGAGTGCCCGCACACCTTCGGCCATATAGAAGGCTTGGCGTTTCCGACTGAACGACTCCAGAGACTTCATGTTGGAATCGTAATTCACCATGACCGCGTCGACGATGACGGAGAGGACAACGATGAGTCCGGCGACGACGAGTAGGGCACTACCACGTTGGTTCTTGATCATTGAAAAATATAAGAATTCCGCGGTGTAATCCGGGAAATCTCCTCCTGTAAAATCCAGCCCGCGCGCGTGCGAATCGGGCCGTTGAGTATCCGAACATTGGGAGCATTTAGGCTAAGTGTGGTGTCGGGGTTGCCCACGATCACAGCGAACATGACCTGCAAAAGGGCCGACCGGGTTATCGGGGCCACGAAAAACCCGGCGCCAAA
This sequence comes from Bdellovibrionales bacterium, assembly GCA_022842925.1. GTDB lineage: Bacteria > Bdellovibrionota > Bdellovibrionia > Bdellovibrionales > UBA1609 > JALHOQ01. The sequence goes on along the minus strand of JALHOQ010000150.1, from coordinate 3,589 downwards.
AACTTCTGGAGCGGTGGGATTATTGTGCAGCCACTCATCGTTCAGGCCGGTCGGTGTTTCGCTCAGGTTGCCGTCCGCCACATTAAAATCGTAGCCCAACGCAATCTGCAAGTCATATACTTGATCGGCCACCACCACATCCTCTCCATTCTGAACGGCACCGTCATTGTTGCCATCAATAAAACGTTTGAGCATGAACGTGGGCGATTCCCAATAGAACGTCTGTACGTTGACCATGGTCATCATGGCGTTGGTCCAATTGTAGGGTGGCGGGCCGGGTGAGTTGTAGGCGGGGGCGGGAAGTTGGCCATTTACCAGGTCAGCCTGGCACGTCGCCAAATTGAGGTTCGCCACATACTGTTGCCAGAAAAAGTCTCCGAGCGTGAGCATCACTTGCCGGTTTAAATAGGAGACTTCGTTGGCCGCCTGGGGTTGCATGCAGCAGACCCCAGGGGACGAAAACGCCACCTGAACCCGGCCAGGACCCAGTTGGCCGGTGATCAAACATTCCTGTAGAGGACTTGTAACCGTGGTTACGGTGAGGCGATCGGAATCGGCGCAGGCAGGGAAGATGGACCGTGCATTGCAATCGTCCTCGACCCAGATTCCCATCCAGCCGCGAATACTTCCGCCACCGGCGCCCAGCAATTCTCCCCGAAGAAAATTTCCGATCAAAATGGCATCCTGGTAAATCGTGGACCGGCCTTCGGTTACGCGGAAGTAACGGAGATTTGAAATGTGCACGCCGGTGCTCATGGCGATGATAAATGTCGCGATACCCATCGCGATCAGGATCTCAGTTATGGTGAAGCCACTCTGCGCGGCCGCCAGCCTGCGGTTCAAGTTAGAGCCCCCGATAGGTGATATAGTGAACACCACGCTGTTTTGCCGTTTCTTGCCAAGTCACATCGAGACGAATTTCCTTCACTTTGGTAATTGGAAAATTAGTACGCACATTCCAGGTGGCGACAAATATGCTCGGCGCCGCGGTTTTGCGACCGGCTTCATCATAGTCTTGCGTATGGGTGCCGTCGGTCAGTTTGGTGTCGGACTCGTAAACGGAGAGCAATTCCTCCATCACAAGGCCGGCGACGTCATGGGCTTTAGCGAACCGGCGAGAGGTTTGAAAATTACCGCTGATTAGGCTTACGGACGAGCTCGAAAACATCATCGCCACGCTCAAGATCGCGAGTGTGATCAGAACCTCCATCAAAGTGAAGCCAGAGCGATTTCGGATCATAGCGTCCTCACCTGGCCGATCGCAGGATAGATAACAAATTGGTTTGTTAGGCCTCCCGCGCCATTCAGCGTGATGTTTACGGGACCCACCGAAGTCGTTCCACCACTCGGCCTAAAAATAAGGGACTGGCCTGTTGAAAATGGTGTGACCGTGGTGCCCGTTCGTAAATTGTGAGTGATCTGGACATCCGGATCAGGCAGTGGGGCCTGATTACAAGGGGATGGAATGGGGTAAGTCATTATGGTGACTGTCGTTGAGTTGACCACGGTCACAATGGCACACTGATTTTTTGTGACGGCCGCATTGCGGGCCGTGATCAGAGCATCGGCGAGACTTGAAACATCTTGTTTGAATAAAAATTGCTCCTTTGGCTTTTCGAAAATCGTAAAGGCGGAAATAAATCCTAGGATGGAGACAATGCCCACAACGACCATCAGTTCGGTCAGAGAGAATCCTCTCTCATTCTTACCCAAGAACGCATTTTCCTTCTCTCGGCGGTTCACCGCGTCCGCGAGCTCGTTATAGGCGTGGTTGAGTTCCGTGTAGTAATCGTTATGGCGGAAAAAGATCTTTACGATCTGCTGACCGCGCGCGGACTCGATCATGTGCCGGCGCAGCCGGTAGAGCGGACCGGCGAGACGATTCGAAAACAAAATGGCGACAATTAGAACGCCCAGGTAGAATGTTCCGTAGGCAATCGGCTTCAGAAGCTCGGGCCGCACGTAGGTGCTCATGATTCCGAAAATCCCGTCCCGTTGCTGGAGGTCACGATAGGCTTCGATGCGTTCTATGGTTTGATTGACCATCGTCGTCAGCATCGAAATCAGAATCGTGTAGCCAACTACGGTCCACTGAAATTTTGGGTCGACGATGTATTTGCGTCTCATATGCTATCCCCTATTTTAATCCCATTTTCGCTTTTATAATAATCAGCTCGCGCGTCATGCGTTCGACGTCGCGCCTCAGCTCGGAGTTCTCTCCTTCGAGAGTCACCAGCCGTTTAATTAAATCCTTTTGTAAATCCGAATCGCTGCGGCACATTCCGTAAAGCTCCTGCACGCTACCGGTGAGTAGGGCGGTGAGCTGCGGGATTTTCACATTGTGAATGACGTTCTTATCAGTGTACTGCACGTAGAGCGGGTCCACGAGTTCCACTTCCTCCGCCACAAACCCCACTTCCTTCTGCATGGTTTCGCGCGATTCGAAACTGACCGGCCGGAGTTTCAGGAGCTTGCGCAGAGCTGAGTCGAGGGACTGCACGTTGCGTATGGCGTTGATGGATGTGCGCTCGGCCGTGTAGTATCCGGCTGGTGCGCTCACGGGGAGTGAACTCACGGGCGGAGCGGAAAGTGCGGGTGTTAGCGTGTCAGCGGCTGGCGGCGCACTGGCGGGCGCGCGCACCACAGGGGGCGCGGCGATGCCGGGCGGAGCCTCGGTTAGATACTTGGTCAAAGTTCGGCACTCAAACGTGAACTCTTTCATGGGATTGGCGCAGACTTTTCTCATCTGCTTTGCCTTCAACTCGCATTTCCCAAAGTTTTCCTCCGCCCCAGGTCCGGTGAGCGAACAGTCGTCGAGGCGGGTGGCGGCGAGGTGGCGATTCAGTTCCAGGCACATCGTTGGGATTTTATCTCCACCGAGGGCGCATTGGGAATCCAGATCGCTAAAAAGACTGAGGCACGCCTTGGTGTTGAAGAGTCGCTTGGTGAAGCAGCGCTCAAGCTTGGTCGCGCTGTCATCGCCCTTCTTGACGACGGCAGCGGCGACAAAATTCACATTGGGTACGAATTGGGGCACCGGAACAAGAGGCGGGGTGGAGTCGGACGCAAGAACCGCCGTGGGAATGTTTTTTGCCGGTACGATCTTAGCGGAAGGGGCGGGTGGCGGGCTCGTAGTACTAGGTTGAATAACCTCCGCCGTAGGAGTGGGATCGACTTGGGGATCGCCTTTTCGTGATCGAACCCTTGATGCGTTCGCGTCGACTACAATCGGCACGCGTTTCATGGTGGGCGGTTGCGAGGGACCGGCGGCGGGAGTGATCAGGTCATTCGCAGCCTTGCGGGGCGTGAGTTTGGCCGCGCGTACAAAATCCTCGCTCTCGTCCACTGACCATGTTTCGCCGTTGAACTCGGAGACGACTCGGAATCCTCGGTTGCCCGCTTTCAGAGTGATGTCATAGGGGAGGGCTTTGCATCCTTCAGAAAGCTTGTTCTTGAGTTTCTCTTCCGAGTCCGAGTATTTGCCTTCGGCTTTGAAATTTTCAGCCATCGCTTCGTAAGCGTTGGTGAGGCAGTGAGCGAGGCGAGACTTGGGCTGAGCGAAAGAAAAATTCGCGAAGAAAAGAGTAAT
>JALHOQ010000149.1 GCA_022842925.1 Bdellovibrionales bacterium | reverse complement strand
TTCGTAAAGGACTTCAAAGCCGGCACAAAAGATTTTAACGCGGCGGCCGGCAACTACTCGCGCGAGAGCAATACTCTGGGCGAATTGGTGGCCCAGAAAAAGCTCTATTTCAATTTCGAAGTGGCGGACTTTCAAGTGAAGGTGCAGAAGGCGCTGGGCGCCGCCCAGGACAGCTCGAAGTTTATGAATCAAGAACTCGCGCGGGCGGAAAAAATCGCGAACAGCTTTGACGGCGAACAGCATACAGTCGCGAACGCACTCTACCAGCAGATGAGCAACGCGGCCTCAGACTACAACAAAAAAGCCGAACACCTCGGCACTCTCCACTCGCAAATGAAGAACCTTGCCGGTGGAGAGTCCAAGATCGCCAGTACCTCACCCAACTGGAGTGAAATCCAGCGCGTCGTGAGCGAATCCGAGCGCGCCACGTTCTCACTCAATGAACTGTACAAAGAGTTTCAAAACAAAACAGATCAATTTCGCGCTTCAACTAAAGGCTCGAACTAGCGTAGAACACAGAGCCCGATGGGGTCATCTTTTATGCCGAAGATCACCTCTTCGATGACCGGACCAAAACTTCTCTCACCCGAAATGACCCGGTCGGCAAAACGCCGGCTGGGACCAACAAAGAGATCGTGCATCGGCTTCACATGACGGGCGAATTGCTCACGCACGCCGTCGGCCGTACGGCCCCGCTCGCGCATATCTCGCATCAGGCGCCGCTGGAACCGCAAATCCTCTTGCGTGTCGATAAAGAATGAAAAATCAAAAAGTGGTCGGATCTCGCTCTGGGTGAGCAACAAGGTCCCTTCCGCAATAATGACAGGCCGGCAGGTAAAGGCGTCGCCGTCGAGGAGCCGCCTATGCGTGGCAAAATCATATCTTGGCACTGCGATATCAAGGCCCGCGCGCAAATCCTTCAAGTGACGGATGAACAATTCGAACTCGACTGCATTGGGATGATCAAAGTTTACGGCGCCGCCATCGCGGTCGAAATATTCGTGAAGATCACGATAATAGAAGTCCTGCGCCAGAATGCCGCAAAAACCTTCCCCTAGATTGGCTTGTAGCATACGCGCGAAAGTCGACTTCCCTGAGCCGCTCCCGCCCGTCACGCCGATGACGAGCACCGACGACGAACGCTTTGCGTCAATCACTCCCTAATTCCCCGTGATTCGAAACTCTAACTCTGGATTCTCTTTCTTAAGCCAATTCAAATCCCACTCTTTTTCAAGCAGAATCACTGGACGCTCTCGGTCGTCGTAAAAAATCCGAGCGCCCCCTTGAACAGGGGTCTTGGGCGGGTTGCCCGTTTTGTCCACGGGCCAGCGCGCGGCGGAAAAAGGTAGGCGATCCAGCCGCACATCAAGTTGATATTCGTCGTTTAAGCGGAATAACAGAACATCAAACTGCAGTTCTCCGACCACGCCGACGACTGGATCTTGCTTGCCGATCTGAGGATCGTAGAGGAGCTGCACGGTGCCCTCCTCCGCCAGCTGCTGAACACCCTTTTGTAGGGTTTTGCGCTTTAAGGGATCCTTGATGCTCAGACGGCCGAAGATTTCGGGCGAGAAGCGGGGAATCGGATCAAATTGCAGATCCTTGCCGGTGGTGATGGCGTCGCCGATCTGAAAGTAACCGGTATCAATAATGCCTACGATATCACCGGCATAGGCTTCGTCCACGGTTTCGCGCTCGCGGGCCAAGAACTGACTCGCATAAGCCAATCGGAAGGAAGACCTTCATCCCTCGCTCGAACTGACCACTGCAGATACGGATAAAGGCGACCCGATCGCGGTGCTTGCGATCCATATTCGCCTGAATTTTAAAAACAAATCCGGAAAAATTTTTGTCCTTGGGATCGATGAGGCCTTTGCTCGAGTTTCTCGGGCCCGGAGGGGGCGCATAGTCGGCGAAGAGCTCCAAAAATATGTCCACGCCCCAGTTATGCTTGGCCGATCCGAAGGTCATGGGTGACACCTGGCCATTCATAAACTCTTCGTGTTCAAAATCCCCAATGGCGACCTCGAGCAACTCCATCTCTTCTTGCAGCTGCTGAAAAAACTCGTCGCCGACGCGGGCGCGTATCACTTCATCCTGCCAGCCCGTGACCGGAACGACTTCGGCCTCCACGCGGCCGCGCTCATAGAGTAAAAGTTCTTTTCTTAAGCGGTGATAGAGGCCTTTAAACCGATCGCCAATGCCGATGGGCCAGGTGACCGGGTAGCATTTAATGCCGAGGGTCGTCTCCACGTCGTCAATAAGGGCTAGCGGGTCTTTGCCTTCTCGGTCCATTTTGTTGGCAAAGGTAAAGATAGGGGTGCGGCGCAGACGGCAGACCTCGTAGAGCTTGCGGGTTTGCGCCTCAACACCTTTGGCGGCGTCAATAAGCATGGCGGCACAGTCGGCGGCGATCAGCGTGCGGTAGGTATCTTCGCCAAAGTCTTTGTGGCCGGGTGTATCTAGTAGGTTGACCCTTAAGCCCTTAAAATCGAATTGCATCACGGACGAGGTGATCGAAACCCCGCGCTGCTGCTCCAGCTTCATCCAGTCGGAGGTGGCGGCCTTGGTGCCGGATTTACCATGCACAGCGCCGGCCTCGCGAATCACTTGGCCAAGCCAGAGGATTTGCTCAGTGATGGTGGTCTTACCGGCATCCGGGTGAGAGATGATCGCAAAGGTCCGCCGACGTTCCACTTCTTGTTCAAAGGTCATCGTGCTGGTATATGTCATCTATATGGCCGATAAAAGCAAAAAGTTCCCCGACAACATCCCCGGGCGTTTTTACGTCGACAAAGAGTGCATCGCCTGCGACGCCTGCGTATTGGCCGCCCCCGATCACTTCAATATGCACAGCGAAGACGGCCACGCCTTCGTAATCAAACAACCCGCAACCGAAGAAGAAGAATCCCGCTGCAAAGAAGCAATGGAAGGCTGCCCCGTCGAAGCCATCGGGAATAACGGCGAGAGCTAGGGGCGCAGCCCCTCTAAGCGGAGGTTTGATTTCCCGCCGGACCTTTACCTCCCGACTCGGTAGCCCCAATAGCGGCTGGGCCTCACTCCACTCTCCGGCACTACCAAAAGCCCAATCTCACCGGGCCACAAACCCCACAAGCACCTAACCGCATCGCAGGTTCCGTAAAAACTGAAGCCCCCCATGTTCAGCTGACGCGAGCGCTTGCGCACTTTTTCTCCTCGTAAAAATTGGAGCGATGGGGTATCTACTTCCCATGCGATCGGGCTATCAATATAAATTTGGCGGGTCAGGATTTGAGAAGCCAAGCGATTGTTTTGGCGGATCGCTACTTAAAGGCAATCCCAAGACGAAGCGGCCTCTCGCCTCAAAACTTCCCGTTCATCTCGTGTTAAGGTCCCATAAGAGTGTGCTGCGCCTACCGAAGACATTCGCTCACGTCGACGCGATCACCATCGCAACGGCTCGCAGGCATGGCGTGCGAATTTACAAAGTGGCCAACGTCGGAAATCACCTTCATCTTCTGATCAAGCTGCGTAATATCGAGAGCTGGTCCGCCTTTATCCGCGAACTGACCGGTCGGATTGCCCAGGAGGTTCTCGGTCGCTTGAAGGGCGATCATTCCGAGGAGACCTCAAATACGAAAAGAACCTTCTGGCGCTTCCGACCTTTCACACGCATCGTACGCGGATGGCAAAAAGCTTTTCGATCAGCCAAACAGTATGTTGAGCTAAATCGCCTCGAGGCCGAGGGTTTTATCTCGCGAAAAGAGACGAAGACACTGAAAGACCTGCGGATGATTTGGGCGGATGGTTGAAGAAAAGGTACGCCGTACCTTTTCACGATTAAGCGCGTCGCGAAGTGTACAGCATACTGGCTTCGGTGCGGCAGAATCTAAGGTTTAAATTTTAAAAATGGCCGACTTGCCTGTTGGCAGGTCGTGCCAGCCGAAGACTTCTGGAGCGGACGCCAGCGTGTTGAAAGTTTTTAAAATTAAGCAAAAAACGGAAAAACTTTATTTCCCCTCGAGTTGTGATAGGTAACTCCCTCCATAAGGGGGAATCATGAGACTTACACTCTTCGCCGCCGGTCTTCTTTTCGCGTTCAACGCCCAAGCTTGTCCGGACTTCAACGGCACCTATGAATTCCAAAAAAATCCATCAGAAAAACTGATCGTGCAGCAGCAAGGTTGCTCTACTGTCTCCATCACCGTTAGCTGGAACCGCTATACCGCCACTTTACTGACTGACGGCCAACACTATGAAAGTCAATACGATGCCAAGGGAAACTCCAAAGCGAACATTCCGGTGACGGATAAATCAACCCGCTTTGACCGCGCCTCATTCGCCAACAACAAACTTTTGTGGAATCAGTTCGATGGTGAATTCTCCCAGTGCAAAGCTCAGTACAGCTTCACCGATTTTAAATGCAAAATGTTCGAGCACTCGCTCCGCTATGACTCGGACCTAAAAGCCTATGTCTGGACACAGGTGGGGTTTTGGCGCTCGTATGACGGCAGCTACGGCAATGACGAGTTTGCTTTAAGCCGGGTCCGATAACGGGCGGCGCACTACCAAGACGACCCCCAACCCGCCAAATACTCATGCCCCAACCTTGCGGCGCCAAATTACGGCGTCCACCCAGTAATGGTGAAAGCTAACCGCACTTAGTAAAAAGACCGCCGCCGCAGGCACCAATAGGGTAAAATTCTCCCACACCAAACCTAACCCGAGAAGCACGGCCCAAAAGATTAAAAACGGCGATTGCCGCAACCAGCGGGTTTGAGCCCGTTGTCCGGCGGGTGAATTCGCGTTCTCCAATTTCCAAGTGAGGCCTAGATACTGAACGGCGTGAAAAATCGTGACCGCGAAAAAACCTCTTTGAAAATGGTCCACCGAGAGAAAGCCATAGGCGTGAACGGCGTAATAGGCGACGAGAACCCCGAAGCCCTTCCATAGCCCCGATGCCGTCCCACGACTCGCTCGCACAAACATCAGAAGTACGCCCAAACCCACTGAAATCCAAAATGCCATCCAACAGCCTCGCATAAACACGTCGGGAATATCCATGGGAATCAGATACGGCTGCGCCTTACCCTGCCACGCCGTATGGATCGTATCCCACCGCCCGAAAATCAAAAGCGGCATGGCGCCATGAAAGGCCCAGAACGCGAGACGCCGTTCCTGGTGATCGCCAGGGGCATAGAAGCAGTAAACTCCATATGTTTGTCTCAGGTAATGGTAGGATTGCCACACATTTACCGCGGTCATGGCCTCGGCCAGATGCCCTGTCAGATGGGATATGTAGAGAACCACGACCGATACCAAATAGGCGGGCCACCCCAGAAATCGCGATACCTGACCCTCGCCGATTTTACGGCCCAATCGCAGATAGGTGGAATAAACATGAGGACCGCTGATCGCGGCGTTGACCCAGTAATACCACAAGGCCATATCGACACGCTGAGGACCGCCGTTTTCGCCCACCCAAAAAATCAACGGAAGAAACAACGGCAGTCCGCCGAGGATCACAAAACCCCAGTCGAAAAGCCCGAACCCGTCCGCGCGTCTTGTCGCAAGCGGCCAAGCACGCGAGACTTCTACATTCCCCATTTATTCACGATAGGGGAATTTGAAATCGAGCACAAGATCCTGTTAGGCTGGGAGCTCATGCGAAAAGTCTTTCTTCTCCTTTTTTTTGCGCTCAACCTTCTGGCCGCCCTGATTGCCAACCGCCCGAAGTGGTTTGAAACGCCCTCGTACACGGTCAATCAGGTTCTGTGGCAACTCAGACGCTACGCTCACTGGACAGGCACGGATGCCCGGTGGGAAATGTTCTCCTACATGTACCGTGACGATTGGAAGCTGGTCTTTAAAGCCCGGTCTCGAGGGGCGGAAGATGAAATGGTGCTTCCGCTCGCGCTGCAGAGCCCCCGCTCATTTTTGGAGGACTGGCTATTTGATTTCAAGGAGGCAAAAATTCGCTTGAATATCTACTCCGACAAAAACCACCGCGAACGCTACCAGCGCTTTTTATGTCGGAACTGGAACAACTCCAACACGGACCAACTGGCCTATGTCGCCTGCGACTTAGAGAGTCAGCCCCTCCTCCCTCGGTCACTCGCCCGCGCGATGAACCAACACCGAGTCGGTCACATAAAAATCACCCGTTTTGATGAGACACCATGCGAATCCCTCACACCTTAGACCAGTATTTATTCGCTCCTGCGGATGAGAAACCTCTGGCTCTATTTCGCATTGTGGCCGGCATACTCATGGTGTTGATCCATCTGGCACTTCTTCCCCAGTGGAGTACGTTTTATGGCAAGGACGGATTTATCGATCCCAATCCCGGGCACCTCGCTCCACTGCTCCAACTGCCTGGAGTTCCTGGAGGCGTCTATGCGGGAATAGGTCTTCTTGCGAGCCTGGGATTTCTCCTCGGATATCGCACCTGGACGATGACGCTGGTTCTTTTTCTCCTGCAGTCCGCCCGCAACCATATCAACCCTCTCTCCGTTAACGGAGAGGACTTGGTCTTACGCTACCTTCTCTTCTTTAGCCTTTTTCTCCGCCTAGACGGCTGCTGGTCCATCCAGGCCCTGAGGCGCAAGAAATCATGCGCTCCGATTGCGTTATGGCCGGTTCGACTGATCCAATTGCTAACGGCTGGCGTTTATTTATTCAGCTTGCCTCATAAGTTAGAATCGGACGCCGCCTGGCTCAACGGCGACTTTATGTACTATGTTTTAGTTAATTCTACTTGGAGCCGATTCCCAGCACCGGAACTCGCTTACCATTGGCCCTTTTCAGCGGCGCTCACTTATTCCGCATTGGGACTAGAAGCGATTTTTCCCCTGTTCGTCTGGTGGCCGAAATTCCGCCTTCCACTCGTGGTCGCGGCTTCGCTTTTTCACATCGCCATTGCTCTTTTTCTTGCCAACGTGACCTTCTTCTCCCTGTCCATGGCCGCGGCCTTTATCTTCTTTTTAAAAGACCGGGATTTCGATTGGCTACACCAAGTTTACAACGGAAAGATGGCTTCCATTCGAAAACGGCTCGGCCGCCGTCGTGAAGTCGCCGAAGCGCCGGGCTGACGAATCAAACTGAATCTGAAACAAACGTCCGTTCGGATCAAATCCGCTACAGAAAATGTCCCTCCCAATCTGGGCGAGTCCAGAAACGGATCCGAGGCCGGTCTTGGCCACAATCACATCGCCACCCTCATGAATTGCGAAAAGCTGGTTAGCGGAAGCACTTGTCACCGCTGTCCACCGCTTATGCAAACGGGCAAAACTCAAAGCCTCACCGACGCGCGAGCGATCAGGCCCCAGCAACCCTTCAAAGCCGGAGTAGAGCCCGCGCGTCAAATCCACACGGTAAAGCTGCATTCCATCTTTGCCTTTGGCGCCGACTAAAAACTCGTTTTTGTTCCATGCAAAAAGATGCGTGGCGTAGGGCAGGCTTACAGATTGAAGCGAACTCGCACGCCGTAGATCGAGAACCGAAAGATTGGCAAATCGGTCTCCGGGACTAGTTAAGTGCGAATTGGCCACAGCCACAACACCCGCGTCCTCCAGCAGACTGATTTCATGGGGAAAAATTCCGTTTGATGGAATCATGGATTCGAGCTGAAGACTGTCTGCATCGTAGACGAAAATATAACCACTATGCTGATCGTCCGAATTGCCAGTTAAGGCCAATTTCCTTCCTCGGTCGAACAGAGTTCCATGACCGAAAAAACGGTGATCGGCTGGCGCACGAAAAAAGCGCTCGACGTTCATGCCTCGAATCAAAGCGGCGCGGGCGCTCCACCGGGGCAGAGCGATTAACCCTCCGGATGAAATCTCCAAGCAGGAATGTGCGACGAACGGGAGCTGCAGACTCAGCCCGCGGCGACCTTCGGGCTGATAGAAGGACAGTCGAGCCGCCTGCTCGATCGAGCGCCCTTCGACATAATTCTGGTGATTGCGAAACGAGTTTAAATCTTCATGGAAGCTACCCACAATCCAAGATTTGGCGTTGGCGTGTTTACGATATGCCAAACTTCCGGCGGCCGCTGCAAGGGCGGCGGCGCCAAGTGTCCAGCCGAACTGCCTGCGGGTAATTTTGTTTTGTTTTGATCCCATCCCCATCCCAATTTGATAATCCTAGCGTATCGCGATGAGAATGCATAAGAATTTGGATCATCTATACCGATAACTTAAGGTATATGCGCGCCCTGTTGGACGTCCTTCATACCCCGCGCGGTTTGAGTACCACGACGGTCCTGATTGTCGTCGGAATTGCCTCCGGCCTTCCGGCTATAATACTAACTTCTCAAGGCTATATGCTCGAATCAATGAGGGATTC
>JALHOQ010000148.1 GCA_022842925.1 Bdellovibrionales bacterium | reverse complement strand
CATGAGCTCCTCAGGTTCCGCAGCTCACGCGGGTCACCGTGACCACCACCAGCGTCGCTGGAATCGCAGCATATCCCGCCGACTTGCCGCTCGCGGCCTCCACGACGGTCGCGCGTGGAGGGGGTGCGTCGCACGAGCCGGTTGCCCGCACAGTGGCGAAGGCACCGCTCGCCAGGGGCCCGGCCAACAGCGCACGCCAGCTGTCTTCAGAAGTTTGCGCCGATGGAATCATCACGTAGGATAGAGAATGCCGATCGGTGAGATGCTTCGGATTATCGAACGGCGGGAGGTTAAAGGTAGGCGCCCGTTCTGTTGTGTCGGTAAAGACCGTAATGGCGAACTCGCCGACGGAATAAATGGTATGGTCGCCCTGCCGGTAGCCTTCGCTCTCCTTCAAAATAAACTCTTTTAGTCTAATAATCTGCGCCGAGCGCAAAAAGCTGATCCAGCGGTCGAGTTCCTGAAAAGCGCGATCCACATCACGGCCGAACTCAAGGGCGAGCCCGATCACCAACATCAAAACCGTGCTCGCCTGCATACGCGTGCTGCCGGTCAGGGCCATCGGACCCGTATCTAGACAATAGGAGTCGATTTTGGGATCCGTTAACACCCGACGCGACCGCTCGACTTTTTCAAGTAAAATCCGAGAGGTATTGCAGTACAAAAAGAGCGGCTTACGCTCAGACACTTGGGTCGCTTTTTCTACGGCTCCGATCACATAAGGAGTTTCGCCGCCCTCTGTTGAGCCGATGAGAAGGTCCTTCGCACCGAAACCCAGCTCGAGCAAGTGACGCGCGCCATACTCGGGAAAATCCTCAAAACCTTCGAGAGAATGGACCAGCGCCACGTCGCCGCCCGCCATCAAAGAGCGGACCTGGTCACTGCCCGGATGCTGGCTGCGCCAGAGATACTCGAGCGACAACGACAGCCGCCCGGTGGCGCCACACCCGACTAAATAGATTTTATTACCGGCGTCCAGCGTATCGGCGACGGAGTGAAAGAGGCTTGCGACTTCGGCCTTGAGCCTAACGATCTTCTCAAGAGCCTCAAGATCAATCCGCCGCAAGGTCGCCAGCGCCCGGTCGAGATCGCTTTGAGCCCACTCGGACAGCTGCAGCGTTTTCGGATGCGGCGTTTCGGTGGGGAGATCTCCGAGTTGGAATAAATGCTTCTTGGCCAAAAATTCATCGGCTGTATTCATAAGTAAAAGCTTAAGGTCCTGAGTCAAATCTTGTAAGGGGCGACTGAATGCGACAAACTCGAACCCTATCGACTGGGAGGTCTTATGTATCCGCGACGCGTGGCTATTTTGGGCGGTAAACGAATTCCCTTCGCCCGTTCTTTTGGAAAGTATATGGGCGCCACCAATCAGGAGTTGATGGAGGCCAGCCTCAAAGCTTTGGTGAATGATTTTAATTTAAAGGGCGAGCGCCTGGGCACGGTGGCCCTCGGCTCCGTTATTAAACACTCGTCGGATTGGAACCTGGCGCGCGAGTGTGCCTTGGGGTCAGGCCTCTCGGCCGAAACACCGGCCTATGACCTGGTGCAGGCCTGCGGAACCAGTCTGCAGGCCGTCATCTCCATCGCCAACAGTATCGCTCTCGGCGCCTTTGAAGCCGGGATCGCCGGCGGTGTCGACACCAACAGCGATCTGCCCTTTGTCTTCTCGCGCCGTTTCAACCGCATCATGCTCGAGGCCAATCGCGAAAAAACCATGGGTGGAAAGCTGCAGAAATTTCTAGGCCTTCGTCCAGGTGACTTAAAACCGCTGACCCCGGGCGTGGTGGAACCACGAACGGGCCTGAGCATGGGCGAATCCTGCGAGGTCATGGCCAAGGATTGGAAAGTGTCGCGCGACGAGCAGGACGAACTCGCCTATCAGAGCCAGCGCCATGCGGCCGAGGCGTGGAAAAACGGTTTTTACCGCGATCTCGTGGTTGGATTTAATGGACTCGAGGCCGACGACAACGTTCGCGGCGACACGAGCCTCGAGAAAATGGCCAAACTCAAACCCGCTTTCGACCGGCAGAACGGAACCCTGACCGCCGCCAACAGCTCACCGCTTTCCGATGGCTCGGCCTGCGTGCTGCTCGCCTCTGAAGACTGGGCCAAAAAGAAGGGCCTGCCGGTTTTGGCGTATGTCACCTTTAGCGAAACCGCGGCGGTGGAGTTCACCAAGGCCGAAGGTCTCTTGATGGCGCCGGCCTATGCGGTGCCGCGAATGTTAAACCGGGCCGGATTGAAGCTGCAAGACTTTGATATTTACGAAATTCACGAAGCCTTTGCCGCTCAGGTGCTGTGTACGCTGAAGGCGTGGGAGAGCCCGGAGTTTTGCAAGACGCGCCTGGGTCTGCCTGAGGCTCTGGGTCGAATCGATCGCAGCAAGCTAAATTTAAAAGGCGGCTCGGTGGCGCTCGGCCATCCGTTTGCCGCGACGGGCGCACGGATTGTCGCCAGTCTGGCTAAACAACTCAACGAACTGGGCAAGGGCCGCGGCTTGATTTCGATTTGCACCGGCGGCGGAATGGGCGTCACCGCAATTTTGGAGAAGTAAAAGTGTACTCACCTTACCCTGAAACCGAACCCTTTAAAACCGGCCGACTCAAAGTCTCCGACCTCCATGAAATCTACTATGAAGAGGTCGGCAACCCGAATGGCAAACCGGTGCTCTTTATTCACGGCGGTCCGGGCGGTGGGATTGAGCCTTCGCATCGCCGTTACTTCGATCCGACGGCGTTTCGAGTCATTCTCTTCGACCAGCGCGGTTGCGGTAAGAGCACTCCCTACGCCGAACTACGCGAAAACACGACTTGGGATTTAGTCAAAGACATCGAAAAACTTCGCCAACACGTCGGCATTGATAAGTGGGCTGTGTTTGGCGGCAGCTGGGGCAGTACGCTCTCGCTTCTCTACGCCGAGACGCACCCCGAGCGAGTTCGGGCGATGGTTTTGCGGGGAATATTTCTCTGCCGTAAAAAAGAGATCAAATGGTTTTACCAGGAAGGCGCGAGTCAGATTTTTCCGGATGTGTGGGAAGAGTATGTTCGGCCGATCCCGCTGGAAGAGCGCGGCGATTTTGTCAGCGCATTTTATAAACGGCTCACCAGCCCGGAACGCGATATCCGCCTGCCCGCCGCGCGCGCTTGGTCGGTTTGGGAAGGCGCCACCTCGCGCTTGCTACCAGACAAGGGCATGATCGAAATTTTTGGCGACGACGGATTCGCCGAGGCCTTTGCCCGCATCGAGTGCCATTATTTTATAAATGGAATTTGGATGAGGAACGACAATCAGATTTTAGAAGACGTGCACAAGATCCGGCATATTCCGTGTGAAATCGTGCACGGACGCTACGACGTGGTTTGCCCGGTCGCCAACGCCTGGGATTTGCATCGCGCCTGGCCCGAGAGCCGCCTGCACATTATTCCGGACGCAGGTCATTCTGCAAAGGAAGGCGGGATTCTGCCGAAGCTAATCGAGGCGATGGAGCGTTTGAAATAGTCGACGGGCACCTAAAAATCGACGCCCAATCGCAGTTCCATATTCGAGTAAAAGAGATTCTGCACACCCGCATTCGACTGCGTAGCGGTGATATAGTTAAATTGGTACGAGTGCAGCTGTCCGTACCAGAAGGCGCCCGCCTTCCAGCGACCGGTGAAATTGTATGAGGCCCCGACAGATCCATCGAAGGCAATCACCGGTGTGACGGTAAATGAGTTGCCGCCTTCGCTACCCGACGACAACGGCTGCTGATAGCGCATGCCCCAGTAGTACTTCAGCTTCTTGGTCATGGTCTCCGAGAGGAACCCGACGGATCCCGTTAACATATTGTTCGTGCCCTGAATCAACTGATTGCCACTTTCCACATACAAAAACGGAAAGTGATGCGACTGCATTCCCGCTCTGAGCGTCCACAAGATGGGAACATCGAAAACCTTCATTCGCCACGGCATCGACCACAGACCTTCCGCAGAAGTCGTCGTCCATACGAATGGCCGCTTGTTGATGGGATAGTTGGCGATCGTCACTTCGCCGGGCGTGCGCTTGTAACTGACCACGGCGCCGAGTTTGGTGCGGCTCATCCAGCCAGCCTCGACAAAGGCGCTCGGTCCCTTGCTGTTTTTGTATTCTACGTCCGCCGTATTGGCGATGGTCTGGCGCACATTCACGAAATTGTATCCCGTTCCGCCCCAGAGCCAGCCGCCAATCTTTTCCCATAGCGTGGGATCGTCTTTTTTCTCTTTTCTTACGCGTACGGAGGCCGCTTTATCCTGGGCGGGTTTACGTTGAACCAATTCTTCTTCCTTCTTTTCTTCTTTCACTGGAATGTTTTCGGCCAGAATCATTTCCGGCACCGGTTTGGCCGTGCGGAACTTGTGCTGGGACGACCAACCGCTGATGGCCACGCCTCTGGGCCCGAGGGCGCGAACCCGATAGGCCAATTCGCTGTCAGCCGGTAGCACGGGTTCGAACGCGGTTCTACTGACCTTAAATCTCTCTTTAAATCCTCCGGCTCCGCGGACCTCGGCCTCATAGCTTTCGGCAAAGAGAATGGGCGACCAAGCCATAACGCCATTCTTGGCGCGCAGCTGATTCGGTGCTTCCATCTCGATCAACATGCGATGCGTGCGGGCCGGAAAGCGGGCACCATCTGCCGTTTCCACATGGTAGATGACGTCTTTCAGGCCCGGATAAATCCATTCCGGGGGAAACTGAGAGCCCGAGACACTTGTCACTTCACTATCTACGTCGCGCCGTTTGGCCATCAGACGGTGCTCGGTGAAACTCAGGTCCTGAAAAAAGTTTTTAAAATCCGGACCCGTGGCCAGGTAGTTTTGGATTTCGAGATTTCGCCCATCATATAAGGAGGGCGGATAATTGATGTTCGGAATCACAATATGGTTCCGCAGCTGGGCTCGCTTTAAATCCAGTGGGTTTACCTTTTCTTTAACAGCGAAGGTCGAGGTGTCGGACCATTCGCTTACAAGCTGGTCCACTTCAAACTCCGAACGCGCACGGGCAAAATACGGCGATACCGGGAGCTGAAACGCCTTCTGGCGAGAGGACAGAACCTCATCAAAAGCAAAATCTTTAAAATCGGCGTCGCGCGCAAGCTGCAGGCGGACGCGTCCACCGATCTGGTTAAATTCAACGCCAACCAAGACCTGGGCGGGTTGACCCTGGTGAACATAGAACTCGCTTCCGGTTTTAGGCATCACGATTCGCGGGACTTCGGGTCGCTCGAGCAAAAGTTTTTTGGTGACGCTGAAATTTCCGCGTGTGTCTTTTACGCGAAAGAATAGGGTTTGTGGCAAAGGCAAAGAGGTGGAGTATCCGGTGCGGCCGGCGAATGTTTCGCGCAAAGTGATGCGCTTGAATGCCGGATCTTGTGAGAACTCGAGGATAAATTCTTCATTGGGCGCCGGCGTACTTCCCGAATTGTAGGCCCATGTGAAGTCCACGCTGAGACGGGCATCGGAGGAGTAGAGATGAGTTTTTTCCGGCGAAAGAATCCGAATCGGGTCATTCTTTTGCGGGCGGCGATCGATGAATTCGAGTTTGTCTTGAGTAGTCAGACTCTGAACCTTGCCCTCTTTGCCGATTTGAATTGAGCCCGACAAAACCTTTACTGAAGTTTTCGCGCCTTTGCGCTCGATCGCCACCTGTGTGGCCTCATTGGCGCTGAATTCGATTCGCTCACCATTACCGGTTTCGATCTGAAAACGATCATTTTTAGCCACGAGTCCGCTGAGCATCCCTCGACTGAGATTGAGGCTTTTGAAGCGTTTTTCCTGACGAATCACGACGAGGGTGTTCTCATCCATCTTCAAACTCGACTCGCCGATCTTTAAATCCACAGTCGAACCTTCGCCCGAAAAAACCGCGTCGTCGTAAACTAGCTTTTGACTGACTCGCCCTTTTTGCCATTGAAACTGGTTCGAGAATTTAACGCGAATATCACCGCGGCCACCCACGACTTCCGCAACGGCATTGCGCACATCGATGTCCTCGTCATGGCCAAAAAGGCCATCGAAGCCAACCAGACTGCCGACGGTCAGCAAAAGCAGTATGAGAGCTATGGCTATCAGGACTCGATCCGTGCGACCCAATGTTCTTCCTTGAGACGTTTTTTACGTTCTCAAAATGAGATCGGCGTTTTGCGGCAGATATATAAGTGCGACCGCCTCAATCTCGATCAACGTCCAGCGCGCTTGATCAAGGACACGGCAATTTTTGCCGATATATATAAGTCCAGAGAATCGGGGGGTTGTGGCACGTCATCTGAACTTGCTCTGTTTTTTCGCAGGGTTCGAACAACGGGGATTTAGCACCTGATGCGTTTCAATGCATTAGCTATCATTTTCAGCCTTATGCTTTCTGCCGCTTCGGCTTTTGCAGCCGGTCCGGCCGGTGGCGCTATTCAGGGCACGCTGATTGGTCCGTCGGGCGCGGCCATCACCAATCCCAGCGTCGACTTCTCGATCCAAGTTCTCGATGCGGGCAACACTTGCGTCATGTACCAAGAGGAACACCTCAACGTCGACCTCTCCACCACCAACGGCGATTTCTCGCTCAATCTCGGCGAAGGCGCCAACGCGCAGAACTTTGTCGAGGGTTCGGCCGTTCTAACAGAAAACATTTTCCGTAACGACACCAACCTCGGCCCCTTTGCTGGTTGCGGTGGCGGTTTAAACTTTGCGGCCGGCGATGGCCGCCGCGTGCGGGTGCGCTTCGATGTGGGTGGTGGCTATGTGCTGCTCACTCCCGACCTCGAAGTGCAGAGCGCGCCCTACGCCGTAGTTGCCAACTCGGCCGACAAAGTTCAGGGCAAGGCGATGGACCTCAGTTCCGTAAGCTCCACCACGGGCGACAACTTCGCCATGCTGTGGGATCAGGGTCTCAACCGTTGGGTCGCACGGCAAACCATCGTCAGCGACATCGGCTCGGCCGCCGGTGAGTATTTCACCTACATGCCGAACAACGTGGCCTGCGGTGTGGGTCAGGTTTTAAAGTGGACCGCCAGCAACCGTTGGGAGTGCGCTGCTGACTCGACCGGCGGTGGTGGCGGCGTTTCGCTAGTCGCTCTCGGCTCTGGTTTACTCGGCGGCAATATCACAACCGCGGGGACCATCGCGGTCGATGTTGGCACCGGCCCGAACCAGATCGTACAACTGAACGGCTCTTCACAACTCCCCGCCGTGAGCGGCGCGCTCCTCACCAACGTGAACGCGACGATTTTGCAAGGGAACCTTGTTTCACCAGCCGCGCCAGGACCCCAGCAGGTCCTCAAGTGGAACGGATCGGCGTGGACCCCCTCCGCCGACTCCGATTCAGGCGGTGATATCACTTCCGTCAACGCCGGCACCGGGCTCACCGGCGGCGCCATCTTCGGCGACGCCACCTTGCATGTCGATGTCGGTATTGCCGCCAACCAAATCCCACAACTCCGCGCCAACGGGGCGCTCGGCATCGGCACCGCCACTCCAGCGACCGGCGCCATCGCCGATTTCTTTGGCTCGACTGCCGTTGATTCAGCCGTAATTGTACCACGAGCCACGACGGGCACTCGGCCCGCGGCACCAGTCAACGGGATGGTTCGCTACAACACTTCGCTCGCGAAGTTTGAAGTTTACGAAGATGGTCAGTGGCTCAACATGGTCAACACCAACGCCGGCACCGGCGACTTCCTCCGCAACGGCACTCTCGCCATGACCGGAAACTTTCGCGCCGGTTCGCAGTGGATTTCGAACGATGGCGATAACGAAGGGATTCGAATCGACAGTAGCGGAAATGTGGGAATCGGGACGGATACTCCGGGTGCCCGGCTTGAAGTCAATGGCGCTCAAATCGTTCAGTCGTCCTTGACCGCTTGGGGTGGAGTGCTCGCCATGTTAGGTTCAGCTGGCGTTCCCAGCTATCGATTTGGTCTTGATTCCAATACCGGTATGTTCAGCGCGGGCGCAGATCAGCTGGGCTTCGCTACCGGCGGTGACGAACGATTTCGCATCGATTCAGCGGGTAATATGGGACTTGGCACCACCACTGTTGGCGCTCGCCTGGATGTCTATGCCACCGGCGCCATGAGCTCCATCCTCCTCCCCCGCGATACCACAGCCAACCGTCCCACCGGCGTGAACGGCATGATCCGCTACAACACGAACCTCGCCGCATTCGAAGTTTACGCGAACGGCCAGTGGGACACTATGGCTACGGGATCTGGCGCATCAGGCGACTTTATGGCCGACGGTTCTGTGCCCATGACCGGTCAGTTCCTTTCGACTGTGGGCACAGCGGCCGCTCCGGGATTGGCCTTTAGTGGAGATACCAACA
>JALHOQ010000147.1:522-8331 GCA_022842925.1 Bdellovibrionales bacterium | reverse complement strand
TCTCGGGATTTGATCAGCATTTCCCTATACGTGTCGCTGGATATTGCCATGTTTTCGAGGGCCATTTGGGCCTCAATAGGATTGAGTTTGTCGATGTTTTTAAAGGCCTCTTCGAGGTGGCCAACATCGGCTTCGGCGTGAAGATTCAAAAATTTGCAGGCCTGTTTGCCATGGGCCGCGAGGATTCGCTTATAAATTTGGGGACCAAACTTTTCGGCAAGGGCCTCTAGAGCGAGAGTGTAACCGAAGAAGGATGCGGCTCCGCGATGTTGAATCCAGTAGTACTGGATTTGGTACATGGCTGCTGAAGATGAGAGACAGGGGAGTTGTTCGATCGCGTAGCCGAGGGTTTTTAAATCGGAAATCGCGATCAGTTGGTGGCCGCGCTCTTCTTTGGCATGATCGACATAGCGGTCGTGCAGGAAGTTTCGGTCGAGGGGCGCATGGGCGCCGGCGAGAGCCACGAGGCGGGTGGAGTGGTTGACCATGTAGTACGTCTGAGCCAGCCACATGGCGTAGGCCTCTTTGTTCTCCCAAGGATATCCCAGGATAATCGGCTCCGTCTTCGCCATTTGCTCATCTGTTACTTTTCGAAAATCGATCATAAATCAGGCCTCCTAAGCCGCTTTTTCAATGGAATTCGTCGCCGGCCCGGCGTAACTGCGGTCGCGCCACAGCCCCTCGACCAATAAGCGATAACTTTCAGTAGGGCATTTAATAATCTTATCTCGTTGCGCGATCATTAAATCCACGGGCACATTGTTTAATCGGACGTTTTGCTGAATTCCTTCAAAACCCAAAGAGTAAGCCACGTTGGCCACCCCCACATCCACCCGGGCGGGTGCGATCACGGCTTGCGCATCGGTATCGTTCGCAAAGAGGCGCAAGCCTAAGGACGCCAGAATCTCTACAAAGTTGAAGCCCGAACGCGATCGGCGATACTCCATATTGATAAAAAGGGATTCCATGCTCATTACCTTAAGAATTCCTCGCGAGCGCAAAGTCTTAAAATAAGATTCATTAAAATTATGTTCTAAATACGAATGCTTGAGATGGCAGTCCAGCCGTATGTCATAAAGCGTGTAGAGATGGATGGCGACGATCGTATCGCCATGTAATATAACAGGAATAAAATCCTGCTTGAAAAAATCATTGGGATTGACGGTGGTGTCGACACCCAGCTCTTTGTAAACCGCGGTCCAATTGCTGTGCCAAAAGTGGAAGGCATTTTGATAGAGCAGGAGATGACGGTCTTCGCAGAAACGGCCAGGAAGAATGACATAACTCAATTCAGAAGATTTAATTGGCATGGCTATGAAATCGGCGGAGCCAAGCTAATACTTTACCCAGAAAACTGAGAGTGTTTTGTAAATAAATAGTTCCTAATTAAATACCGCAGCTTGCGGCAGCACCTTCAACGATCTCAATCTGAGGCAGAAACTCAACTCCGGTCCAGCTTGTTCCGATAAGTCTAGGTCAAGGACTGTATCAGGGGGACGTATGCGGGTTTATTTCACAATCATTCTGGCTCTGCTGGTCTATATGACCGCCGGCTGTACAAGAAAATCAGATAAGCACAGCTTATCCATTAAGGTGCCGGTGGCGCAAAAAGTGGGCGCACTGAGCGTATATAGTCTCGATTTCGCGGTTGTGAACGTGGTTATCCCCGGCCGCCCCGCGATTGTGATGAAAAAGGAAATGAAGGATTCCAATTCGCCCGCGATTGCGGCGGGAAGCCCGGTCGTATTCGACGTTCCAGTCGCTAATCCTCCGGCCAACGCGAGCATCTTTGTTCAGGCCTTAAATATCTACCGGGGAGACGACGCGGGCGATCTTAAGTTTTTTTACGGTGATGCTTATACGGTTGTACAGGGCGAAACCAATGTGGTGATCGAGGCACAGCCTTCGGGAACTAGTAATGGCAAGGAAGCGCAAATCGCAGGGCGCTTTTTTGACTCGGGGTCAGGCGGCCCAACCGGTGAGTTGGTGGCATTTTTTGATATGGGTAATGGCAAGTTGCCCATGATCGTGGAAAAACGGGCCATGATTGACGGTTGGTTTGAAGCCTTCGCCATTCAGGGAGCCAACATGGACTACCGGGTGAATGGAACCTTAATTTTTGACGACCTAAATCTCGATGCGGCGGGAAATTTGCGTCACAATGTGGCCGGCACCATGACTAATGTCACATTCAATGCGCGTCGCCTTCATATGCGCAAACCTCTCAGCTATCGCCATGAGGACAGTTCAATTAAGCCGCAACCCGAAACGAACCTTATATTAGGATACTTCGACAATAACGGGGACAGTTTTGTGAATGCCGTCACTCGCGCCGTGGTGTACCCGACAGGAATCAAAGAGGGAATTCCCGGCGCATTTACCAATTCCACGACGGAAGTCCCGCAACAGTTCAACACGCTCTCCGGTTTCTTGTCGACCGATGTCGTCCATGTTGCGGGCGGGTCCTCCGCACCGGCAAATCAAATCTACACCGTTACATCCACACCTTGCTCTTCTGCGACCTATAATGCGGGCGACTGCCTGACCTTTAATCATATCAAAATGGCGGGCGGCGGAAGGGAAGGATATTCAGGAATGGCCGCACCCTTTCGAACAATGGATCTCGCCCATCCCAGAGAGGCCTTTGCGACCGCGAAATATTTCCCCGCGGGCTGCGCGGGCCAGAACTGCATCAAGCTGAAGTGGGCTCTTCTGCCGGGATCGACATCAGTTACAGACATGGAAGTGTGGTACAAGGCTTCGAATTCGGGTGGCGGCGGGGATCGCGATCGAAGTTGCGCCGACTTAGAAGGGCAAGGTTACAGCAAGGCTCCAGGTACGGCGAACATGGGAGCCGGTCAGTTCGACTATACCAACGCGGCTTTAACGCAGTCGAATGCGTTCAATTATTCTTTTTATCTTTGTCCCAAAGTGGGGACCGGAACTACAGCGCGCTACATGGGTCGCATGGCCCGCGTGGACTGCATGGGTCAATGCGAAAACATGAACCATCTTGGCTGGGCTCCGGCGGGGAACACGCCTGTTTCGACGACCCTGACGCATGGTTCGACATACAGAGTGAACGGAAGTCTCAACGTGTCTAGCCCCTACTACACGAGCGTTGACCTTATGTCCGGTTCATTTGCATTCGGCGACGAAGTCATGATTAATATCCTCGGAGCGCGAGGCACGAATGCCTGTGGCACACGTGGTGGCCAAACCCTTGGAGTGGGGACCTACGGCTTTGCCCGCGTGATCGATGGAGTGGGCACGGTTGTCAAACTCAGCAAAGGCACTTTTCTCGAGGATATGGCGGCATCGGCTGTGTCAGATACAACTCTTCAGGCCGATCCTGTCACCACAGACTTCTGTTTTGTCACTCTGACTAAGGTTTTGCATTACAATGACCTCACCATCAATGCGAGTACGCAAATCAACACCTACGCTTTCGCCTTCGGCACGCCGACGGGCGGGATTATTCCTATCCGTGTGAGCGGCAAACTCAGCATGGCGGGCAACTCCTGGATTCGCGCCTATGGCGGCGGTTATCCCGGCGGAGCGGCGACTTACCATGGGGCCGGATCGGATTGGGATACAGATAACTCAGGCACGGTGGCCAACAATGCGGGCGAGCAGGGCACACTGGGCGGCGGCGGGGGCGGCCATGGCCGAGGCGGCGAGCCGTCGGGCGGAGGATCGGGCGGTCAAGGGCAGCAAAACGGCGGGGGCAATGTGCGCTTAGTGATGGGCGGCGGTGGTGGTGGAAGCTCAAGCGATGTCGGTTCAGCCGGTGGCGGTATTGTCTTTGTCGCGGCAAATGTTGTAATTGCGAATGGCTCGGGAAATTTGATCGACGCGAGCGGGGGAAATGGATTGAGCAGTGGGTCTGGCGGAGCTGGCGGCGGTGGAAGCGTATTTCTACTTGCCCGAAAAGCGGGAAGCACGAACGCCGGATCGTTGGATATTTCAGCTAAAGGCGGGGATGGATTTAACGCGGGTGGGGGCGGGATTGGTGGCGGCGGTAGTGTCACTCGCTTGGTCTGTTCCACGGATTCATCTTACCCGGTCACAATCGCAGCCAGCGTAGTCAAAGGAACGGCTGGTGGTGACGCCAACGGCAGCTCGCCCGGGCAGAACGGATCGGACACTGTATGGAGTGCCTCGAGCAACTCCCACTACTGTAGTGACAACTAAAACTGGTCCATTAGTCTAGTCCAGAAACGAAAGGGCCCCAATGCCTCTTCCGCTTCACATTGTTAAAATCGGAATCTGCGAGGTGTGTGATGCGCGGATTCCTTCTTTTACTCTTCTTTCTTCTTTCCTCTTTCTCCTGCACGCGCGGGGGGATCACTCCAAAGGTTAATCTTTCCATCGGAGTCGGCGACGGGCAGAGCGGTCTGGACGCCAATGATCAGCTCAGTCTTGTGATCGTAAACGTCAAAGTGCCCGGCCGTGGGCCGATTGTTCGCGAAGTTGAGTATCGCGACGGTCCGACCGTGGTTATGGGGCAGCCGATTACACTTGAGATTAATGATATTCCCTCTGGAGATGGCTTTTTTATTCAGGTGTTGGCCGTCTACGACAATCAGGTCCATGGCGCCATGAAGTTCCTCTACGGCGATGCCACGGCGAACGTGAGAACGGACACGACGGTCAATATCACGGCCGACAATGCCGGCTCGAGCAATCTTATGGTGCGTGTGGCGGGCCGCTATCTCACCAGTGAAAGCCCCGATGCCGGCCCCACCGGCGTTATGATCGCCCAGTTTCTGCCACCCAATGGTAAGCCGGCTGTGAATGTCCAGCGCTCCTACATGGTGAATGGTTGGTTTCAAGCTTTTGCCATTGATAGCACGGTCGCGGGCTTCCGTTACGTAATGGCCGACGGCACGGTCATTTTTAACAGCTTCAATGCGTCGTCGACTTTCCTCACTCCCTCGTCCAAGTTACTCAAAGTGATCAAACCTGTGAGCGCCCGCCGGGAGAACCGGGGCGGCGGCAGCGAGGTCCGCGTTTCGCCCGAGATACACTCCTACCTCGGATACTTCAATCTGCCCGCGGCGAGTAAAAACGTGTGCTATGTCGATACTGTTGAAGGCGTTGCCGGTTTGTTTACCTCGGCCGCGATGACCACGCCGATTAAATGGGATGCGTCCGGAGGGACGGCGGCCGACATTCGCGTCGCCGGGGGCGGAGTCGCCGCAACCTATGGTGTGTTCGCGAGTAATAACGCCACCTGCACGCAGGCGACGCTGGACAACGGCACCGCCCTTGTCTTTCATCATTTCAACAGTGACGACGAAGAGGGCTTCGCCGGCTTCAGCGTCCCCTTTCGCTCGCTACGCCCCTTAGACCTTCATCGGTCTTTTTTAAGTGGAGAAGTCGACTTATCGAACCCGTCTAATCCGATGTGGAACTTGAAATGGGACTATCTACCCGGTGCGGCCAGCGTGATCACGGGGACTGAAATCTGGTACAAAGTGTTTAATGGCGGCGGAGGCGGGGGAGGCGGGGGAGGTGGCGATCGCAGCTGCGAGGCCCTGGCCAAGGAAGGCTACACCTTTGCCGGAGAAACTCTGACATCCTCTGGTTCACCGGAAGCGTTTACCTTCTCAGGCCACGGAATGATTTACGATCCCGTCACGCCGAACAACTCCAACTACTATAACTACAGTTTCAGCGCGTGCGCTTATCGCACCGTCGGCGGAATCAAGCAATACCTGGGTCGCCCGACAGAGGGCAGCTGTCTTTCGGGCAACTGTGGGTCGCTTGACCACTTTGGTTGGGGTACAAGCACCGAGGCGCCAGCATCGGCGATCAATTTTTCGACCACCTTGGGTGGGAGAATGCAGCGGATTATGAGCGCCAGTTCAAACTCGGTCTACACTGAAGTTACGGTCAGTAGCGTCAGCGGATTTGTCGTGGGCAGCGAGGTTATGGCCTTAGTGAGCGGCGCGAGTTCCGACGGCGCCTGCGGGAGTTACCAGGGCCGCTCCCTTTCTGTCGGCGAATTCGGCTTTTCGCGGCTCTTGTATGCGAGCAGTGTGCTGCGAATTGGCAAAGGAACTTTTCTCGACGTACTGGGAACCGCGACTCTCAATGGTTCAGCCGACTCAACCAACTTTTGCTACATTCAACTGGTGCAAGTTCCCCACTTTCACAATCTGGATTTAACGAGTTCCATTCTGGCCACCAACGCATTTGACTACACAACGGCGGGTGGCGGCGGAGTGATCGCCTTTCGTGTCAGCGGAACTTTAAACCTTGGCGGCAGCGGCGACAGGATCGATTTAACTGCGGCCGGTTATCCGGGCGGCTCGAATACCATTCCCAACGGCGGCGGTGACCGGCGCGCGCCTAGCGCCACGGCGACAAGCAATCACTTGGGCGGCATCAATGGTGGCAGTGGCGCCAGCGGCGGCGCGGGCTATGGCAATGGTGGAAACGCTGGGACTGGCGGGGCGGATCAAGGCGGGCGGGGATTGTCTGCAACCGGTGGCGGCAACGGATACTGGCCTCGCTTGATTTTGGGTGGCGGCGGCGTCGGTGTGGGCGCTCCCGGAAATGGCTTTGGTAATGGCGGCGGTGCGGTCTTTGTTATGGCCAACCGGATCACTAGCTTTGGTGGTGCGATTTACGCCGATGGCCAAGGTGCCTCCGATTATAGCGCCGGCGGCGGGGGAAGCATTAATGTAATTACCCGCGAGCTCACCGGCCTAGGCAGTGGTGGCATTGACTTTATGGCTCGGGGTGCGGCTGGCTCCTCATCCACGGGCAGTTATGGCGGTGGCGGAGGTGGTTACGTTTCCGTTACGGCCTGCTCGAATGACCTGACCGGCGCTACGAATTTCGACGTGGCCGGCGGGTTGGGCGGTGGCCTCACAGTCCTCGGTAGCGCCGGGGCGAACGGCTTTGCTGCCTATTCTTCAGCCAATAACTTCTGGATGTGTCAGTAATTTTTTGGCTCTACGCGACAATCAAGCTGTAGAGCTGACCATTAATCCTTGAACGGGCCTAGAGATATAACTATTCTTGGCCCCTATGCTTACATTTGAACTTATCGAAAAACACGGGGACCACGAACAAGTCGTATTCTGCCAAGACAAGGACTGTGGTCTCAAAGCCGTTATTGCAATCCACAACACCACACTAGGGCCTGCGTTAGGCGGGACCCGTATGTGGCCCTACAAAAGCGAAGAAGACGCGCTAGTCGACGTTTTGCGCTTGTCCAAAGGGATGACCTACAAGGCCTCGGCCGCCGGTCTAAATTTGGGCGGAGGGAAAGCCGTTATTATCGGGGATCCGAAAAAAGACAAAACGGAAGCGATGTTTCGCACATTCGGCGCTTACGTCAACTCCCTCAATGGGAAGTACATTACGGCCGAAGATGTGGGCACCTCGGTGCACGACATGGCGTATGTTTTTATGGAAACACCGTATGTGACGGGAATTCCCGTTTCCTTCGGCGGCTCGGGCGATCCCTCGCCGTTTACCGCCCACGGTGTACTGATGGGAATCAAGGCTTCGGTTAAAGAAAAATTAAAAACGGATTCTCTAAAGGGCGTTCGGGTTGCCGTTCAGGGCCTCGGCAATGTCGGTTATCATCTTGTGGAATATCTGGTGAAAGAGGGGGCCCAAGTCTCCGTCGCCGATATCGATAAAGAGCGGGTTAAAAAGACCACGGACAAATTCGGCCTGTCCGCTATCGATCCCGACCAAATTGTGACGAGTGAATGCGATGTGCTCGCCCCTTGCGCGCTTGGCGCGGTGATCAATGATCAAACGATTAGCAAACTGAAATGTAAAATC
>JALHOQ010000147.1:0-512 GCA_022842925.1 Bdellovibrionales bacterium | reverse complement strand
TGGCCGGCGGCGCCAATAACCAGCTGGCCGAACAACGCCACGGTGATGCCTTATTGGAAGCGGGGATTCTCTATGCTCCCGATTATGTGATCAACTCGGGCGGCTTGATGAACGTATTTGTCGAGCTAGAGGGTTATTCGCGCGAACGGGCATTTGAAAAGACCACGGCCGTTTACGACAATTTAATGCAAGTGTTCACGATTTCGCGCGAAGAGAAGATTGCCACCCACCGCGCCGCCGACCGTCTGGCTGAAAAGCGCATTAAGTCGATCGCGAATCTGCGCCAACACCACCATGGACGCATGGCGAGACCGTTTTCCACCCTTAAAGAGATGACCAACCGGCAGAAGTAGGAGCCAACGTGAGTAAGAACAACGATCTTAAAAGTCCGGACGCCTTTATTTCGACGTCGCACATGGCTCTGCATTGGCTCGAAAAGCACGGGCGAATGGTGTTTGCCGTTGTGGGCGTGGGTTCCTTGATCGGGCTGAGCTATGTGGGCTACACTTTTT
>JALHOQ010000146.1 GCA_022842925.1 Bdellovibrionales bacterium | reverse complement strand
GATCACAACTCACAACACGGCCCGGGCAAGATCACAACTCACAACACGGCCCGGGCAAGATCACAACTCACAACACGGCCCGGGCAAGATCACAACTCACCAACAAGTCGCGCAACCCACCATCAAAGTGTTTTTACGAATATTAAAACTTCCTCGGCATGCCCGGGCACGCTCACTCCGCGCCACTCCTTCACCAAACGCCCGTCCTGATCAATCACAAAAGTCGAGCGTTCAATCCCGCGCACCTGCTTGCCGTACATATTCTTCATCTTAATCACGCCGAACAGCTTGCACGCCTCTTCCTTCTCGTCGCTCAAAAGATCGATACTGTAGTGTTCGCATTCCTTGAATTTGTCGTGCGACTTGATCGAATCTCGCGAAACACCAAACACTTCCGTATTGGTCGCGCGAAACTCTTCGTGCAGCCGAGTAAAGTCGTGTCCCTCAATCGTGCAGCCGGGAGTCGCATCCTTTGGATAAAAATAAAGAACGACACGCTTGCCGCGCAATTCGGTCAAAGAAATCTCGCGTCCGCCGGTACCCGGCAACGTTAAATCGGGCAACTCTTTGCCCACCGTGACGAGCGCCTTATACACCTTGTCCGTCGGTGCGGCCTTAGCCGCTTTCTTACCGCCCGCCTTTTTCGAAGACGACGACGCCTTCGCCTTTGCCTTCTTCTTCACCACCAGCTTCTTCTTGCTGGACTTGGCGGCCTTAGAACCACCCTTCGCTTGAACGGTCTTCTTGCTGACCTTCTTTTTGGCCATGTCACACTCCTAATTTTAAAAAAGAATTTTTCGTGCCGAAACTCTCAAACTTGTACTACGGTTGAAAGAACAAAAGCAATTTCAGGGAGCAACATGAACGACGTCTTTGCCCGCCCCCAACCCGAATCCGGTTGGATCGAAGTGATCGCCGGCTGCATGTTCAGCGGCAAAACCGAAGAACTGATCAAACGCCTTCGCCGCGCCAAGATCGCGCGCCTGCCGGTACAAACCTTTAAGCCCCGGATCGACGCCCGCTACGCCAAAGATGAAGTCGCCTCGCACGACCAAACCCGATTTCAGGCCCAACCCGTCATCGAACCGGAAGAAATCCTAACCTTGGTCGAACCCGCAACCCAAGTCGTCGGCATCGACGAAGGGCAGTTCTTAGGCGACGAACTCCCCGCCGTGGCGACCATCCTAGCCGAACAAGGCCGGCGCGTGATTATTGCAGGTCTCGACACAGATTGGCGTGGACGCCCCTTTGGCCCGATGCCCCATCTTATGGCTCTTGCCGAAATCGTGCACAAACAGCATGCGATCTGCCGGGTTTGCGGTGGGCCGGCCACCCGCACCCAGCGCCTTATTGCTTCGCAGGAGGATATTCTTGTAGGCTCGACGGAGGCCTATGAAGCCCGTTGCCGGAAGCATTTTGATCCGGAAATGGGCGCGCGGATCTTGACAGACCAGGAGCTTCGGCTACCTTAATGCTCTTTTAGGAGTCGGCATGGAAAACCTCAGACTTTCACCTTTAATCTCGGAAGAGGAAATCCAAGAGCGCGTGCGCAAGATTGGCGCCGCCATAACCGATAAATTTCGGGGCCAAGAACTTGTCGTAGTAGGAGTGCTCAAAGGCTCCTTTATGTTCTACGCCGATTTGATCCGCGCTATCGACACTGACCTCACGTGCGACTTCTGCGCGGTTTCAAGCTATGCCGACGGAATCGTCTCGAGCGGCGAAGTTAAAGTGACCCTGGATTTAAGCCGCAGCATTCGCGACCGCAATGTCATTGTGGTCGAAGATATCGTCGACACCGGACTCACAATGAACTTCCTGAAGCGCCACCTCGCGGTTCATAAGCCCAAATCCATCACCACGGCTTCGCTCCTTATAAAGCCCGACGCTCTAAAAGAAAAATGTGACGTGGATTTCGTTGGCTTTAAAATACCCAACGATTTTGTCGTTGGGTACGGGTTGGACTATCAGGGATATTTCCGAAACCTGCCGTATATCGCACAGGTTTCGAATATTAATTAAAGGTACCAGGTTCTTTTTTCAGAAGCGCTGCGTTTCCGCTCAATCAACTACAACAGCGGATCTCCAGTACCGTCAATAATTCCATCGCAATCGCTGTCGATATCAATGTAGGGAGCGCACCAAGCCGGAATTTCGCCTTCGGTGTCGCCACCACCGGTGTCGCCGCCGCCCGTATCTCCGCCGTCATCGACTCCATTATCATCATCACCGTGACAGGGGCCGAGGTAATCGTTGTCGGCAATTTTATCGGAGCCATGGCAGAGGTGCGCCCGCACCGCCGACAGCGGCAAGACTTTAGATTTGCCGTTCGCTGGATTACCAGGAGGGCGATGGCAAATCTCCACGCAGATCTTATGATCTTTATTGGCGCCTTTGCATTCCTTCTTATGAGGAGCAATCTCTTCGAGAGTGGCCGAGTCCAGATAAACTTTCTGCATTTGTAGGCCGGGAAGTGTTGTGATGGAGCCGCCGTCGTCCGAGGCTTCAGCACCGCTTTCGGATGTATTACATCCGGTCATCGCCAGGCTTAGAACCGTGACGAAACTGACACTGATAAGTGAATATTTCATAAACCTTCCCTCCTTCAAGAGGACTGTCTATTTCATCCACTTACATGCCGCATAATCGCACCTTCAGGATCGCAAACTCCCTCGACGTTTGAAAGGCAATTGCGGAAAAGTCGCGAAACTGAGTCGAACCTTTTTAAGATCTTTCGAAAACTGAAAAACCAGTAAACATTTTTGCCGACCGATACTGAGACTTCGACCTGCCGCCAAGGACTTCCCGATTCATCCGACTGCTGCTGTTTGAGACGGTAAACGTCTCATCTTGATACACCTTTGACGAGTTTGTTGTGGCCGGGATGAGACATGGTCAAAAATGAAACTGTGGGGAATGCAATAAGATTGGCCGCGGTCGCGGCACTCGTCATGGGAATCAGCACCGGTTGCAAGGGCAAGGGCGGCACGCTCACTCTAACCGCAACCAACAACGCCAATAGCGCGAACAAGCCGCTCTTCTCTGAATGGGTGGAGGTCGGCAATTCATATAAAATCGATTTACGCCAGGCGAACTATGGCGTGATAAGCAACGCCACAGTGACCGCCGTCACGGGCCAGGCCTGCGCCTGCCAGGTCATGATTCAGGGGACCGAGCAGTCGGGAAATATCACAGTGTCCAATTGCAACGGCGTGGCCCAATGCTCGCTTTTTAATTCCGCGGGCACCTACACTCGCGCAAACGGCAGTCTCAACATTTGCGCGGCTGCCAACAGCTGCAACAGCTTCAAGTAGAAAGGCCAGCGATGAAAATCTGGATCGCGGCGACCCTGATTTTCATAGCCGGCCTTGGCTTGTTACCTGACGCCTCAGCGCAAATGTCCGAGCGCCGCGCGCGTCCGCCGCGCAAAGTCCGTCCGCCCGCCCCGCCGCCACCGATGGAAAGCGAATCTTCGACGTACTCTAAACGCTCTGGCTTCTTTGTCTCCGGACTCTACAGCTCTGCCAATGAAGTCGCTTACAAAGGCGACGTTTCGCTCCCGACCTACCGCGGACCATTCTCGGCGACCGAATCGACTGCGGGAACCTTCGGCCTTGCGGGCGGCTATCGGTATCTCCGCCCCTACGGCTTCGGCTTTGATGGATATGTGGCCTATGAGTTCCCGCGCACCAGCAAAGGGCTCACCGGTACGGCCGGACCCAACAGGCTGAACGGCACTTACGAGGGCGATGTCAGCACCAGCCTTCTCAGTCTTGTCGCCAACGCCAACTATTCCATCGGCGATCTTTTCTACGTCGTCGCTGGAGTCAATTTCCCGATCGTGTTCTCGAGTAGCACAATGGAGCTACAGGGACTTCCCGGCTACCAAATCGGCGTGGGCGCCAAGGTCTGGAAGCAGTTTTCAATCGAACTCGACTACCGCGTCCTTAGAATGAAGGGCACCATTGATGTACCACCGATGAATCTTCAGATCGAGGAGGCGAATTTCCCTGGCTTCGTTTTGTTTGTTCATTATTCAATTTAGGTTTCGGATTCTGGCGGGAGTGATCGCGGCGGCGGCCGTGACGACGCCGGCTTCGGTCTTCGCGCAGTCGCTGGCCATGCGCGACTTAAGCGTGGACGACTACAAAAGCGTGGTCCGAAATTTCTCCGCTAACCTCTCGCACACCTCCGTATCGGCGGCGAGTGGAATGGGCGGACTTCTTGGACTTCAGCTTGGTTTTATCACCGGTCGCACCCTGACTCCCGATATCAACAATCGCGTGCAAGAACTCGATCCCAGCGCCAAGCGCAGCTATCTGCCGCATATGACCGTCCTCGGCGTTCTTTCACTTCCCCTCGGCTTTTCGGTCGAGAGCACATTCCTTCCTAAGATCGGCACTTCAGATTTCAAATACAATTCCTTTTCCCTCGCCGCCAAGTGGGCGCCCACCGATTTGTTCGAAGGCTCTCCGCTGCACCTCTCGGCCAAGGCCCACGCGCAAAAATCGGTGGTGGAATACGATTACGATGTGAGCGGAGTTCGCACGGCCCATAAGTACGACAGCATGGTCACCGGGGTTGCGGGTTATATTGGCTATGATGTAGCACCGATGATCGAACCGTACCTTGGCTTCGGTTTGGTGACCGGAACCGGAGATCTTAAGGTCAACGGTTCTCCGAATGTGTTTAGTGATCCCACGTTTCAGGCCAATCAGAAGGCCTCGGCTACCGTTTCAAGCCCGGTGTATCTATTCGGTGTTGAATTTAAAATGGGTACGATTCGGCTTGGGTTCGAATACTCGCGGCAGTTTAATGTGGATCGCTACACGGGTAAGTTCGCATTGGTGCCGTTTTAACTCATATTCTCATCGCAGATGAGACGGCTCGGGAGCGGCTTGGCGGTCGAGAGACTATCACCTTCAAAGTTCAACAAGCGCATCGCGCGCGGCGAGCTCAGGTTGGAGTCGATAGGTAATTCATAAACGGTAATTTGTGAGGGCGATTTGATACGATTGATAAGGACGATCTTGAAAACCGAACCGTCATAAGAGGCCTTGGAATCGACCGAAGGTATGGGTGAAGGTGTCTCCCATTCGGTCACTTGCATTGGATACTTTTCGGCGGGAATTCGCAAGGAATAGCCTGCCCATGGACCCCCTGGACTATTGACGAAAAGCTGCATGAGTAGGGAGTTATCGCTCTGTCGCTTGACCGAAATCACGCACGCCCCACCGCCCAGCTCCGAGTTGTCTTCCGTCACAAAAGTGATGGGGAGCTCTCGCACGCGTTTAAAGGGCGTTTCGACCGCATTCGGAGCAGTCGACGGAGCTGGAAGAGGGGCGCTCCCTCCGCCTTGAGCCAGGCGTTCCGCTTGTGCCGTCACTGTAAAGGTCAATGCCATAGCCAATAAAACAAGAGTTTGTGTTTTCATGACTTATAGAACTGCAAGCGTGCCAGGTGCGTTTTTAGGGCCGAGTCCGACTAACTCTTAAACGAGCTGGCGCACAGCTATTTTAACTGCTTGAAACATCAGAGTATTTTTCGGCTATCTTGCTGGCATCGGAAGCCCGAATTAGGCATGCCGTTCCTATGCACTCCACGAGAGATCAGGCCAGTGCCTGATTCCTCGTGGAGTAGCTACTCCAACTCACCGCGGGCTTGGGATTCGAGGGCGGCGGGGACGCGGATGACGTGCCGGCGGGTTAGGGGCTGGCGGTTCTTCCATACGACTTCTTGAATATGCGGGTTTAGAGTTCGGGCGAGCTCTTCGTCACCGTTGAACCAGCGCAGGAGTTCTTTGGCGGAAACGTTTTTGGTCAGCTTGATCTCGGCGCCGCGAAGTTCGGGCATGATCTCGAGAACGGCGAAATGGCGGTCGGCCTGCGACTCGACATCCAAAGCCGCCAAGAAAGAAGCATAGAAACTGGCCGAGGCAAAGCCGAAACGGCCACGGCGGGTGTCGACCAGCTCGGCGATATCCGTCGTGCCGAGACTCTCTGTCAGACGGCGCACGCCCGACGGGCCGTGATTGTAGGCGGTCACCGCCAACGGCCAGGATTTCAGCATATTAAAGTTGTCGCGCATTTTTTTGGCCGCGGCGCGAGTCGCACGGATAGGATCGTTGCGCTCATCGGCCGACGCATCCATTCGCATATACAAGCGGCCAGTGGAACGCATAAACTGCCAAATCCCACTGGCGCCGACGCGCGATCGCGCTCGCAAATTAAACGAACTCTCCACAAACGGCAGCCGGGTCAGCTCAACCGGCAAACCCTCTTGCCGAAAAATCTCTTCCATCTGCCGGATATAGCGGCCGCTCTGGTAAATTCCGCGCATAAATATATCGCGCTGACCGAGCTGAAAACGTAAGCGCCCTTTTTTCGAGGCCTCAATAAACCGTCGCGCTTCGTCCACATTCCTGAACAAATCCCAATAGCGCAAATCCTCGCCCGTCAATCCTTCGGGAGAATTTAACACCTGCAATTTCTTTAACCGCTCGGCAATTTCTTTCTTGCGATCGTCGACGCGTTTTTTGCGTGCCTTCTCCCGCTGCTTGCCGCTGAGTGAGGTGTTTAAATCAATATCCTGAAAATCCACCATCTCATAAACCACGCCCACATACTTGGAGTCGTGAAGCAGTCCCTGGTTGGAATTGTATTTGGTGTAGATGTCACGCCAAAACTGCACGCGCTCTTCCATGCCCTTCGGCACCGAGAAGGCCTCGGGAGTCCAGCCGAGAGCGTTTTCTTGCTTGGCAAAACTTGTGGGCTGCCACTTTGGATTTAAAGGAGTGAACTTTGGCGCTTCCTCTTCTTGAGGCATCACTTCTTCGGGCGACTCGGCCACTTCATCCTGAGCCTCGGTCACTTCATCGGCGTTGGGCGGCGGCACCTCCGCCACCGAAGGGCTTCCTTCCCCGCCGCCTTCACTGACCCGCAATCGCGGTGAACTCCATGCGAGGGCCGAAAGCATAAACAAAGTCAGGGGTACGTAAATTCGGAGCATACTTTATTGCACCAGCTCCATAGCCAAGGCGTCAAACAGACGTCTGGCCGAATCGCCCTGTTCTCCCCGCCCGTTGAATATGAATGCAAAGGCCATAACCGAACCGTCTTTACGTCCAGCATAACCGGCCAACCCCACCACGCCGGTCAGAAGGCCGGTCTTGCCGCGCACCCAACCGGCCTTGTCTTTCATTCGATTTTTAAGGGTGCCATCGAACCCGGCCAGCGGGAACGACGTCATGTATTCCGCAAAGGTGGGAAACTGCCGGTACGAGTGCACAAGAACTTTGGCCAAATCCACGGCGCGTGTCTTGTTCCGGCGACTCAGGCCTGAGGGATTAATCAGACTGAAGCGATCGGATTTGATTCCCATTTCATTTAAATTCTCGCGAATAATCTGCATGCCAGCTTCAATGGTCGCGGCCTGACCCGGATTTTTCTGTTGGGCCAGATTTTTTGTCAGCATCTCGGCGACGTAGTTGTTGGAGAATTTCATCATATCCGACACAGCCTGCGACAAGGGTTTCGACTCGGCCTTCGCTAACTGCTTCATGCTTAGCGTGCGCTTGCCGCTGATGATCTTGCCTTTAAACTCCACTCCCCGCTGCTGAAGAAAGAAGGCCAAGTTGCGGCCCGACCACTCCACGGGGTCATCGATGTTTTTGTAAACGGCCACTTCCGACTGATTCATTCCGATCGAACCGCGCACAAATATCCGCCCGCCATCGCGCTGGACTTCGAGATTGTTGCCGCCGGACGGGGTGGTCTTGGCCTTGTTGTCGATCTTGTACCCATTGTCGATCGGGTCCAAATAAACCTGTGGCGGTTTTCCCGGCTCGGTCGGTCGAATAAAAATGCTGATGGAGTTCCAGTTAAAAGACATCGCCCCCACCGGCGCGTCGTAGGCCCGGTCCACCCGCTCCGGGTCGCGACTGGAATCGGTGCGAACAGCGTCGAAGTCACTGTCGTCCACGACAATATTGCCTTCGATTTTCTTGATTCCCGTGCGCATAAGCTCATTGACCAGAAACCACATGGTCTCGGAAACAAAACCCGAATCGCCGCCTCCTTTTAGAACCAAGTCGCCCTTCAGCACTCCGCTTGCCGGGATGGACTCCGCCCACAGTGTCGTCTGAAGTTTAGTGGTGGCGCCCAACTTTTGCAGAACAGTCGCCGCCGTCGCAATTTTAGTGATAGAGGCGGGAATCATCTCCCGCTCCTCGTTCAAGGCGTACACCAATGGCTTTTGATGATTCTCAAGTTCCATCACGGCCAAGCCCACCTGCTCACGTTTGATCGACGAGCCATACGATGACAAAATTTTGTCGAACCGTTTCTGCAAAGCCTGACCATAAGACTGAATCGGCAAAAAAAGCGCGAGGACGACTAAAGAAAATTTCAT